>MGNS01000083.1:0-34087 GCA_001795165.1 Chloroflexi bacterium RBG_16_57_11 | reverse complement strand
CTGCTGCCCGGCGGGAAAAGCCGGCGCACCCGAGAACTGCTCTGGGGTCAGGCGCAAATGGACCGCTTCGTTTTGGGCGTCCAACACGCCGCTGTTGATCGTCACTGCTTCGAAAGGAATCACCACCCGGCTTCCGGAGGCGACGTTAAGGCTGGCTACCGGCTCCATCAGGATGTAAATTATGTAACCCTCACAGGTGTTGACAATGTAGTCGCTGGCGACCCCCAGTGTGTCCCCATTCCCATCCAGCACCTGGTAATCCAGCAAGTTGGAGAGATGGGTCAACTTTGTGCGCATTTCAATGGGCCGGATCTCGGCTGCCTGGGATTGTAAGGGTTTGTCCCGCGCAGAGGGATCAGGATTTCCTTTTACTGGCGCCTGTGCTTCGGCGGGATCTGCTTGCTCGGCTTGGGAGGCTTCATCCGCCGGGATATCCTTTTCCGGGCTGTCGGTGGCTACGCTGGCTGGTCCTGCAGGCTGCTTCCATACCTGCTGTGTCAACTGGCAGGCCATCAAGACCAGAGACAGGCTTAAGAGAATGGCTAAATAGCGAAATCTTTTTGTCATCATTTTCCTTGATGAACTACAGCGTGTCAGCAGCGCGGATCATGTTCTGGCTTTTTCTGTCTGTCTGGGCTTTCAGTCGCGCGTCTGACGGAGGCATGAACCTGCCTCCATCAGATCCTGTTGCGTCACGCTAACCAGTTAGAAGGTCACCACCCCAAGCAGCTTCAATACGATCAGTATGATGGCGATAACGATCAGAATATGGACCCAGTTGCCAGTGCGCGGGAAGCTGGAGCTAATGTTCCGGCCGAAAAAGCCGAGCAGCCATAGTATTACTAGAATCAAGATGATTGTCCACAACATGAGATTCTCCTTTTGAATGATCTATTGGAAGTCACCTGGCCGGGTCAGTTGACCGGGTAACAGGTGACCTATATTATGCGAGAATTGCTCATACCCGGCTAGGTTTGAGTAATGCACCTAGCAGTAGACCGAAAGCCAGGGATATCGTGATCGTCACCCAGGGGTATACGGCAACCATCTTGCTGAAGTCACTTGGAACCCTGTCTGCTATATTCTGGACTTTCGCATTGTATTGGCTCAGTCCTTGTCCAATTTCCTTATTGACGGTCTTAACTTGGTCAGCTACCATTTTCTTCGCGTCGTCTGCCAGTTGTTCAACTTTCCTGCTCAACCCGGTGACGCCATCATCCCTCAGCGTAGCTAAATCCTCTTTCGCCTTGTCAATATCCCGATCAACCTTGTTTTCAAATGCCTTATCGTTCATCATCAAATTCCTTTCTGGCTTTCGCCTTGATGAGTTCTAGATCATCGTTGTAGAAGGAGCAACAATTTGGGGTTGTGCCAACCGAACGAATACTGTCCAGCTGACGCATAGCACGGCCACCCGCTGGATATGGAAACCCAACATGGCCAGGATGCATTACAAGGTCATCAGGCTGTCATGCTGATATAAACCGTCTGGCTGCGCGTGCTGTATCCTGCCCAGCAGGTTATCCCATCTACCTTGTATTCGTTCAGCATAACTGCTCGTCCGCTTTCGCCAGTTTGCTCCACAAATACCGTCTTTCGGTCCGCTATGCGCGTGATCTTGATATTCTCGTATGTTGAGGTAACCTTCCGGCAGTATTGCTCTACAATCCTTGACATCTGCATTCCATCCATACGACCTCCACTGCGTTCTTATCCTTCGCCAAATAAGGACACTCGTTCGCGTCACCGACTTTAGTTTTAGAACACCTTTCTTCCAGCAGGCTTAGTTCTTCTCAGAGCTGCTATCCTCGGAAGGGGTTGGTTTGTCTGCCCGTCGAACGTGTTGCGCCTTAACCATCCGGTTGGCAAACCAGCCGATAACGGCCCCCGCTGTGAGCCAGACAATGAAATTAATCAGATCCATTGACTTTCTCTCGGTTAAATTTCTCTCCATTGACTTTCTCCTCTCAATGTTTGCGATCATCGGTCGTGGTGGTGCGATGGGGAGCTGCATTCCGTGCCATCCCCCACCGGCGACCTTGCGGAGACATTCCAGAACTCACTAATCCCTTCTATAACGCCCTCGGCCGCCGATCATGCGCAAGACGAGGATCAACAGGATCGCTCCGGCGAACGCAACCAGGATCGACACCAGGTTGATGCCTGTCATCGTGTCACCGATATGGAAGAAGTAGAAAGCAATCCAGCCTCCCAACAAACCGCCAAGTACACCGATGATGATGTCACCAATCAAACCATAGCCGCCCCCCCGCATGACCTGTCCGGCCAAAAATCCGGCGATCAAACCAACGATAATCCAGGATAGTATTCCCATAATAATCCTCCATCCGTTTTCTGTCTTATCTCAGATAAGCTGCCCCAGTTTCTGCCGGCGCTCGGGACAGCGTAGTGCGCCGGTTTTCAAAGCGCAATTCTCCTTAGAGACAAGCCTCAGCCTGGGCGATCGGGTTTTTCAAGGACCAATACTCGCTACGGCGTCTCGCAGGCGGTCAGCCACCCGGTCGGAGGTCTCGCCTTTATTGATAAACACATCCGCTCCGGCCGATAAGGCGGCCTGTTCACGGGCACTCAGATGGCTGACCAGCACGATCACGACTGCAGCCGGGCAAGCCAGGCGCAGTTCGGTCAGGTCTCCGCCTGATCCGGCTGCAACCAGCCCCCACTCCACCATCAACATGTCGGGGCGCGTGGCGGGAGCCTTGGCCAACGCAGTCGGCCAGTCGGCCGCTTCGCCAACGACCTGCATTTTAAGATCTTGTAGTATTAGACGGAAGGCCCTACGTTCATCGGATTGTGAGTCAGCCAAATAGACACGTTTCATAGAATCATTGTATAGCAAACACCCCCCGGACGCATCCATCGTCCGGGGGGTGTTTATTTCCCCCACTTGGGGGAGATCAAGCTGGGTGGATCGAGACGCAGTGGTCGCTTAGGTAAAGAGCTGGTGACGCATTGCCAGCGCCACGGCTTCCGTACGGCTGGCGACACCGAGCTTGGAGAGGATATGGCTGACATGCGTTTTGATCGTGGACGGGCTGACTACCAGCCTGCCGGCGATCTGCGTGTTATTTAATCCTTCAACCATCAAAGCCAGCACAGCACGCTCGCGCTCGGTTAAATCCTGGCCAGGCACAGGTGGCTGGTTAGCGGCGTTTACCAGCGCCTGGGCAGCTTCGGGAGACAGGGTGGCGCGCCCGGAATGCGCCGCACGGATGGCTCGGGCCAGTTCATCCGCCGACACATCTTTGAGCAAATAGCCGATTGCCCCGGCCTGCAGGGCGTTCTGAACCAGCCCTTGCTCTTTGAAGCTTGTCAGGGCAACCACCTGCACCTTGGGGAATTTCTGCCGGATGAGGCGCGTGGCGGTTGCCCCATCCATATCCGGCATCATCAGGTCCATCAGAATGACGTCAGGCAGGACCTGGCCACAGAGATCAATGGCAGCTTCGCCGCTGGCAGCCTCGCCCGCCAGTTCCAGGTCGTCAAAGACCTTCAAGAAGGTTGCCAATCCCCGGCGCACCATCGTATGGTCATCGACCAACATCACTCGAATTGGTTGGGAAGAGCTCATCATTATCCGGCCTCCTGTTCCTGGGTCTCCACCCAGCGAATGACAATTTCGGTGCCGTGTCCCGGTTGACTGGTGATGGAGAATGTCGCCCCCACAGCCGTGGCGCGCTCGCGCATCATGCTCAACCCATAATGGCCGGGGAGCACCAGCCTGGGGTCAAAGCCACGACCATCATCTCGAATGTGTAACTCAACCGCACCTGTCTCATATTGTAGCTGTATGTCCACACGGCTGGCTCCAGCATGTTTGGCAATGTTATTTAACCCTTCCTGGCAAAGGTGGTAGAACGCCTCCTGCACTACAGCGGGCAAGGTCCCTTCCGTCGTCACAATCACACTGACCGGGATGTTCATCCGGCCTGCCAGCGCGTTCCCCAACATGCGCAACAGATCACCCAGTTTTGCATCCGTCAGGGTGGATGGCACCAGCTCAGCCAACAACAGGCGCATATCGGCCTGCGCACCGCGGGTCAACCGGCGTAAATCTTCCAGGGATCGTCGCCCCTCCTCCGGGTCCTTCTCCCACAGGCGCGGCAGAACTTCGGCGATCAGGCCAGCGGAGAAGAGCGACTGGTTGACAGCATCGTGCAAGTTCCGCGCAAGACGCTGGCGTTCCTGAAGTGCGGCGAGGGTTTGGGCCTGTTCATACAGCTCGGCATTGACCAGTGTGATCGCGGCCTGGTTGGCGACAGTAAGCGCCAGGCCAGCGTGATGGACGCTAAAGTAATCCCGTTCGGTATGTGCCACACCCACGACCCCGATGAACCGGCCTTTCCCGGCCAGAGGTACCCACATCCAGGACTGCACCCCCTCCAACAGCACAGCTGCCTGGTTGCCCAGGAACAATCGAATTAACCGGGCTGCCGGTTCCTCACTCCAAACGTCGGCAATGAGGGTCGGCTGGTGATTGTTGAATAGCGCCGCTCGATCCTCCGGGCGATCCAACCGGATGTTGAAGATCGTCTCCTGTTGCTGCCAGGACGGTCCGCGCAGCGCCAGAGCGACCAGGACCGGGTCTTCCAGCACAAAGAGCCCGGCATGGGTAAATTCGACGATCACCCGGAGTTGGTCGAGGATCAGGCCGGGTTGAAGCTCCAGAGCGGAAGCGAGTGTTTGTGAGATTTCTAGCAAGGTGGACTGTTCGCGGGCGCGCGCCTCCACCCGATGTTGAAGCTGTCGCTCTGCCCGCACGCGCCGGCTGATATCTCGGACAACACTCAACAGGCAGGGCCGATCTTGATAAGTAAACAATGTGCCGCGCAGCTCGACATCAAACTGCGTGCCGTCTCGATGGATGTGGATCAACTGAGCTTCGTGATTCCCGCGCGCCTGGACTGCCAGAAGGTAATCCATATAGATGGGTTGACTGTCGGGATGTACGATCTCTGACCGGTGCAGGCCAATGAATTCCGAATAAGTATAACCGTGCATGGCGCAGGCGGCAGGATTGGCTTCAACCACCAGTTGAGTCTCTAAATCGGTGACAATCAACCCATCACTGGCGTTTTCGAAGATGCTTTGAAAAAGCTTCTCCTCTTCAGAAGGTTGCATTATCTACTCCGGTTGTCCAGGCTTCCGAGCCAGGATCAGGATATGCTCTACCGGGAAGTCCATGCTTGCAGTTTCGATTTCGACTTCGCTGTACCACTTCTCGTAATTCACAGTCAGGGTGCGCAATTCATCGATCACCAGACCCAGACGGGCAAATACCTGTCTGAATTCGTCTTCGTTGAAGTACTGGTAGCTTTCCAGGCGCTCGGTTTGCCACAGGTGTTTATCCAGGAAGATGGATTTGGTGATATAGCGCGTAAAGTCGCGGTAAGATAGCTCCACAACGAAGGGATCACCGGTTTCCCGGTAAGCTATGCGGAAAGGACGGTACTCGTGAGAAAAGGTTTCGAAGCGGCGGCGGGCTTGCCAGTGACGGAATCGAATGCAAATCCTTTCGTGGATATCGCCGCAATTTTCCAATCCATCAAATAATACCAGGTAGCCTCCCGATGCCAGGTGTTCTACTGCACTGGTCAACGCTTGCTCCACTCGTTGTTTGGATTGTTCGACCGCCACCTCTCCAAGATCTCGTGAATAGCCTGTAGAAAAGACCTCATGCAGGGCATTAACCAGAAGCACGATCTCGAATTGGCCAAGCCCTGCCATCTGATCTGGGTGTGTGAAATCGCCTTCGGTGAAGGTCATTCCCGGGTAGAGGCGTCGGCAAATCTCGATCGACTTCCGTGAATAATCTACCCCATGCGAGGCGTTGATCGATGGAACCTGCGCGTGCGCCTCCACCAGCGCGCCGATAATCTGGCCTTCCCCGCAACCTAATTCAAGTAGACGGACCCTCTGATCCGGGTTAACTGCAAGGCGGCGGATCAACTTTGAGATGGCCAGGATGGCTTCTCTTTTCCCCAAATCCTCCATGTCTTGAAGATGCACTTCCCAATAAAAATCCCAGAACTCATCGCTTTCCTGCATTGGTGTATTGTACCTGATCCAACCGAATGCATTGATCTTGTTGACGAAAGTGGCTGCATCATCTCCTCGTTTGGATGAGATGAAACAATAGGTTTACTCTTGCAGACGATCATTATGCGAATTATAGTTAACCGCCAAGGCGAGATAATTAATATCGATCTACACTCGCCATTTGTGTACTTGGGCTACTTGGTCCAGGTCTTTAGGAAAAGTAGCCAGGGAATCCAACCGGTTCGGAACAAATCCGCTTAGGCTCAACTCACGATCCGATTGAGATCTCGTATGCATAAATCGAGATTCAAGGGGTAATTCTCTCGATGGCCATCAATCCAGGTGCTTAACAGCCATCTTTTGTGGTATAGTATTCTATTGTCAAGATATACATCTCCTTTGATACAGCATACCCTCTCGGGCTGTCTGCTTCATAATGTGGATGGCTCGCTTTTATTTTTCGCAGGAAACACCGCTTACCAAACCGAGAACCAACAGACCCATCTGCAATCCTGTGCAAGTCATCCGTACGTTTCTCTAAAATGCGTACCTCGTTTCCGTCAGGAGAAAATACAATGCAAACCGATATGGAAGTTGTTCGGGCGTTCTACGTCGCGGTCGACTCGGGTAATCTGGAGAAAGCCGGTCAATTACTGTCTGATGATTTTAAATTATTTGGGACCACCTCGGGATGGGTAGGTAAGCATGAAGCCCTTGAGATTTTGACTCTTCTCAAGACTGCTTTGCCCGATCTAAGGCATGCCTTGAGCAACATTCGCTCTGAGGGTGGCGTCGTTATGCTGACTGCTCAGGGCGGCGGAAGACATACTGGGCCATTGGATTTGCCCAACCTGGGAATGGGAATGGGAATTATCCCCGCCAGCGGCAGAATGGTTATCTTTCCCCCCGATCATTACGAATTCACTGTGTCCCAAGGAAAAATCACCACGGAACGCAATGTCACCCCAATCACGCCACATAGCGGCGTGGATGGGTTTCTCAAAGCAGTCGGCATTCCGGGGCAATGAGCTTATCCGCTGGTAAATGAAAGTATAGTTTCATAGACGATTCCGCGGACACCGCGATCGGCGGACGTGACAAAACCGCTTGTGGATCATCCCAAGCGGTTTTTATATGACAAAAGAGTGACATTAGTCACTGACGTCCGGGGGATAAGCGCATTACAATTATTGCAAGTCATTTGCAATAAAGCTGCGACCTTTTTGCAATAAGCTGTTCATGGATCTTTGTATGGATACTCTTATCGATCTCGCAATCCAGCGGCTGCATACCCAAGGTGGACGGATGACTTTCCAGCGCAGGCTGATCCTGGAGGCGCTGGACTGCCTGGGCTGCCACCCCACCGCCGAAGAAGTCTTCGCCGTGGTCAACCAGCGCGATCCCAGCGTGAATCTCTCTACAATCTACCGCACGTTGCGCTGGCTGGAGCAGGAAGGCCTGATCAGCGCCCGCCGCTTTGACGAAAGCCGGCGGCAGGAGCGCTTCGACCTCGTCCTGCCCGCCGAGCACCACCACTTCCAGTGCACGACCTGCAAAAACGTCATCGAGTTCGATCACCCGTCGATCCAGGTGATCAAGACCCAGTTTGCCGGGGTATCCGGTTGCCAGGTCCAATCGGCCTCCATGATGTTGTACGGGCTTTGTCCGCAGTGCCGCCAGTTGCGGTTAGCATCCTGAAGACCGGATAGAGGCGATCACCCTGATGCAATGTCACGGCTCGTCGAATTCTGAGGCTCTGGTAGCCGGCGGCAAGATTGCCGGCGGTAATTTTACCGCAGGCAGTATTGCACTGGTTGGGCATCCCAACGTCGGCAAGTCGGTCATCTTTCAGCGCCTCACCGGGCAACGCGTGATCGTTTCGAATTATCCCGGTACGACGGTCGAAGTAGCGCGTGGCTCGGCGCCTCGGCTGCCTGGGCTCACCTTGATCGACACGCCAGGGGTGATCGCCTTCCCGCCCTATTCGGAGGATGAGCAGGTCACGGCGCGCTTGCTGCTCAATGAGCCGATCCAGATCATCTTGCAGGTTGGCGACGCCAAGAACCTGCGCCGCACGCTGCTGCTCACATTGCAATTGGCCGAGATGGGGCTGCCGTTGGTGTTGGCTTTGAACATGACCGACGAAGCCCTGGCCCGGGGCGTGGCGTTAGACTACGGACGAATCTCCGCGGCGATCGGCGCTCCGGTCATCCCCACTACCGCGATCCACGGCCAGGGTGTTGATCAGCTGACAGAGGCCGTGCGCTCAGCCAGCCCATGCAGCTTCCACATCCAGTATCCCCCCGAAGTCGAAGCCGCCCTGGCCGAATTCGACGCGCATGTGCGGTCAAGTTCTGACAGACTCGGCTCGATCCAACCACGAGCGCTGGGGCTGTTGTGGCTGAGCGGCGACACCGTGGTCGCCGAGTGGCTGCGCCTTCACCTGGACGCCGCTCAATATACTCAACTTCAAGCGCAGCGTGATGCCGCCCAGGCGGGCAGCGCCACCTCACTGGCGAGGCACATCCAGCAGGCCCGCCTGGAGCTGGTCGACCGGCTGGCGGATGCCAGCTTACTTTCGGCCGGGGAGAGCGGGCGAGGCTGGAACGCCCGCCTGAGCGCCTTGACCACGCACCCCATCTGGGGATGGGGTTTCCTGGCAATCATCTTATATGCCATCTACTGGTTTGTCGGAGTTTTCGGGGCGGGCATCCTGGTCGGGCTGCTTGAACAGGGGCTCTTCGGGCAGGTGATCAACCCCTGGGTGACCGGGCTGGTCCAAGGGGTCGTCGCTATCCCGTGGCTGGAGGAGCTGCTGGTCGGCCCGTACGGCCTGTGGACGATGGGCCTGACCTATGCCCTGGCGCTGATCCTGCCCATTGTGACCACGTTTTTCCTGGCCTTCGGCGTCCTGGAAGACTCGGGCTACCTGCCGCGCCTGGCGGCGCTGAGCAACCGCCTTTTCAAGGCTCTGGGATTGAACGGCAAGGCCGTCCTACCGATGGTGCTCGGCTTGGGCTGCGTCACCATGGCGATGCTGACCACGCGCGTCCTGGAAAGCAAGCGCGATCGTTTGCTGGTGACCTTGCTGCTGGCGCTGGCGGTGCCCTGCTCGGCGCAATTGGGGGTTGTGATGGGCATGCTGGCGGGCATCTCGTTCGGCGCCACGCTGATCTGGGGCGGGGTGATCTTCATCGTCTTACTGGCGGTGGGCTGGCTGGCGGCTCGCCTGACCCCCGGAGAGCGCACCATGCTGGTGGTAGAGCTTCCGCCTCTCCGCTTGCCGCAAGCTTCCAATGTGTTGATTAAGACTCTGGCCCGCCTGGAATGGTACATCAAGGAAGTGGTGCCCCTATTCTTGCTCGGCGCCGGGCTGATGTTCCTGTTGGATAAAAGCGGGCTGCTGGCCTGGCTGGTAAGCGTCGGAGAGCCCTTAATGACCGGCTGGCTGGGTCTGCCAGCGGAAGCCAGCGCGGCCTTCGTTATGGGCTTTCTGCGCCGGGATTTTGGCGCCACCGGTCTGTTCGTAATGGCCTCCCACGGGCAGTTGAACGAGCTGCAGGTGCTGGTAGCAATGGTCACCGTGACCCTGTTCATCCCATGCATCGCCAGTGTCATGATGATTGCCAAGGAGCGCGGCAGCCGCACAGCGCTGGGGATGGTCGTTCTGATCATTCCGCTGGCGTTTTTGGTGGGTGGCATACTCAACCGGCTGCTGCTGGCGCTTGTATGGGGAGTATAAGGATGCCGATGATTACATGCACCATGTGCGGGCATCGCTTTGATCCAGCGGTTCATACAGCCTGTCGCTCCTGCCCGCTGCAGAGCGGCTGCCAGCTGGCATGCTGCCCGGCTTGTGGTTTCGAAATCGTCAACCCGGATCGCTCTAGGCTGGCGCGGCTGGCCAAACGCTGGTTACTGCCCGGCAAAGAAAGATCCATTCCTGATCCGTCTCAGAGGGACTAAGTATATGTGGCGTTTTGGGCACAGGGATCACCTCAGGCATAGACGCCACAGGCGCGGCTCCGGTCTGCCAAACACCCTGGCGGATGTCCTACCCGGTGAAGGTGCGAAGCTTTTAGGGTTTGCGCCGGATCTCCCCCCGGAGCGTTGGGCGCACTTACAGGCTTATGGGTTGGTGCCAGGGCGTTTTGTGCGCGTGTTACAACACGCGCCGGTCACCGTGGTACAGGTTGAGCACTGTGAGATCGCTCTGGAGCCAGAACTGGCCTTCCAGATCCGCGTTGCGCGCCCCACGAACTAAGCGTTCCCCCCATCGGGTAACGCAGCCAGGTTTATTACAAGCTGGTAGCCGGCCTGGGCGATTTCGGCGAATTGCGCCTCGCTCGGCTGCCCGGAAGTGGCAATGGATTCGGAAAGCTTCAGGTAATTGTATTTGTCATCCAGCATGGGGTTGATTATAACGCAACGGGCCGGAGGACAGGCTCGCAGGGTTCGCACCCAGCCAGCGCGGGTATAATTGAAGCAATATATTTGCAGCAATATTATCGCAACAATATCATTGCAGCAATGAGTGATGATCTCCTGGAAGTACGCCTTGGTGAGCTGCTTGGGCAGCGCGGGCTGACCCTGGCTGTGGCAGAATCTTGCACCGGCGGGCTGGTTGGGCATCGCATCACCAATGTCGCCGGATCTTCGACCTATTTCGTCGGAGGCGTGATCTCCTATGCGAATGAGGCAAAGATGAACTTGCTGGGTGTTCGCGGGGAGACACTGGTAAATTTTGGCGCAGTAAGCCGGGAGACGGTGCTGGAAATGGCGCGCGGGGTACGCAGAGCACTCAATGCGGATGTCGGCCTGGCGGTAAGCGGCATCGCTGGACCCGGCGGCGGCACACCGGATAAACCGGTTGGAACCGTTTGGATTGGCCTGTGCACACCTGACAAGGAGCAGGCCTGGTCCTACCGGCTGCAGGGCGAGCGTATCCAGATCAAGCAGCAGGCCGCCGAGCGCGCGTTACATCATCTGGCGGAGTATCTCGATGGAGCCAGTTGAAGTCATCGCACGTATCGATACGCAAGGCCGCCGCACACCGCTGAGCTTCACCTGGCAAGGCCAGTCGATTCCGGTTGCTTCGGCCGGGCGTCGCTGGCAAGACGAGCGCGGCGAGCACATCCTGGTCATGATCCCGTTCGAACAGGTTTGTGAGCTGGTTTTTAACCAGTGGGAGGCTCGTTGGTATGTCCGATTTTTCTCTACCGGGGCGAAAATTGCCTAACCCAAAACTGAAATATTTAGATTGATTTTCCCGCAAAATACTTAAAAGCTGATAAGATTATACCCATCTGCTTTTAAGGTTCGCCCAATTTCTATTATCCAAGGAGGCCGTCATGAACTTAGGAAAAGCATTTACGTTTGCATTCGAGGACAAGGACTGGATAAAAAAGCTTGGCATCGCCGGATTGGTGATGCTGATCCCCCTGATTGGCCAGCTTACCGTGAGCGGCTGGGCTCTGGAAGTGACCCGGCGGGTGATCCAGCGCGAACCGGAGACGCTCCCAGATTGGGGTGCTTTCGGCGACTACCTGGTGAAAGGCCTCAAGATTTTTGTCATCGGTCTGGTCTATGCACTACCGATCATCTTAATATCCATCTGTGCAAATCTGCCTGTTATGTTCATGGGAAATGGCGGCGATGAAACAGTAGCAACCATGGTCGGCTTGATTTCTACTTGTGTAAGCTGTCTTGCTGCCATCTATGGCATCGCCCTATGGTTCCTGATCCCGGCCGCGCTGGCTAACTTCGTCGTCAGCGGCGAGCTCGGCGCGGCGTTCCGTTTCTCAGAAGTCATAGCTCTGGTGCGCGCCGCTCCGGCAGCCTACCTGCTAGCTCTGCTCGGCGGCATCGTAGCGGGCCTGATCGCCGGGTTAGGCGTGATCTTGTGCGTCATCGGCGTCATTTTCACCATGGCTTACGCTTATGTCATCCAGGGTCACCTGTGGGGCCAGGCGTACAACGAGGCCATAGCAAAGAAGGGTATGTAGTCGAGTCAAATCCCATCCGCAATTCTGATTACAAAACAGGCCAGGGTTTAGCTTCCAATCCTGGCCTGTACTTGTTGTATGGCACCGGCGATGATTCGCCCAGCGATGACTCGCCCAGCGATCATTCGCCCAGCGATCAGCCCAGCCGGGCGCGCTCTTCCGCGGCGACGCTCGGCTCCAGCTTGCGAAACAACGGCCCCGGCTGGTGGAGCGCCTTTCCGGTGGCCAGCTGGCTGGGCTGCCAATGAACCCCCGCCGGGCCAGGGCGGTAGCGCAGCACCGTGTGCTCGCCGAGGCCGTCCTGGACGGTTTCGGTGTATTGGCTGCCAAACAGCGGCTCCGAGTAGCCCAGGTAACCGTGCAGTCGCTCGCTGGAGAAGGGGATGAACGGGGCGAGCAGAACCTTCAGCGAGTCGATGGCGCGCAGCGCGGCGTAGATCGACTTGGCAGCTGCGGCTTTGTCACTCTTGATCTCGAACCAGGGCGCAGCCTTATCCAGATATTTATTGACCTCCGCCGCCAGACGGAGCGCTTCGCCCAAGGCGGCGCGCAAGCGCACCGCCTCCAGGTGCTGGCCAACACTCTGGAAGCCCGCTTCCACAGTTGCGATAATCTCCTGGTCTTCGGGGCGCAGCTCGCCTGGCTCAGGGACGCGGCCATCCCAATGCTTATAAGCAAAAGACAGCACCCGGTTTGCCAGGTTGCCCCAGGTGGCGACCAACTCATCGTTGTTACGACGAACAAAATCATCCCAATCCCAATCCGTATCTTTGGCCTCGGGCATATTGGCAGTCAGGTAGTAGCGCAACGAATCGGGGTCATAGCGCTCAAGGAAATCGAGGCCCCAAACGGCCCAATTTCGGCTGCCGGAGATTTTCTTGCCTTCCAGGTTCATAAACTCGTTCGCTGGTATGTCATAGGGTAAGGTCAAGCGTTTGCCTTCAGAGCCTTCCAACAGCCGGCCGAAGGCCTCTCCCGCGCCGATCAACTGGCCTGGCCAGTTAACGGCGTGGAAGGGGATGTTATCCTTGCCGATGAAGTAATAGCCACGGGCAGCGGGGTTATACCACCAGTAGTGCCAATCGTCCGGCTTGCCTCGCAGCCTGGCCAGCTCGATTGAGGCCGACAGGTAACCGATGACCGCTTCGAACCACACATACAGGCACTTGCCACCCCAGCCTTCTACCGGCACCGGGATGCCCCAATCCAGATCACGCGTGATCGGCCGGCCGCGCAAACCGTCGGATTGGATTTGACCCAGGGATTGGCGCAACACATTCGGGCGGAAATAACCTTCGCGCTGGCGCAGGAACTCGATAATGGCTGGCTCCAGGGCGCCCAGATCCAGATAAAAATGCTCGGTCTCGCGGAGCTCAGGGGTCGAGCCGTCGATCTTGGAGCGTGGGTCGATGAGCTGGGTGGCATCCAGCAGGCTGCCACAGCCATCACACTGGTCGCCGCGGGCGTTGGGGTAGCCGCAAATATAGCAGGTGCCTTCAACATAGCGATCGGGCAGGAAGCGCCCCTGAGTAGGCGCGTACCATTGTTTCTGACGTTCGGTATAGAGGAAATTGTTTGCCTGCAGCGCCAGAAAGATATTTTGCGAGACCTCGAAATGGTTCTCTGTGTGCGTGCTGGTAAAGAGGTCGTAAGTCAAACCCAGCTTCTGATACAACTCGATGAAGGTAGTATGGTAGTGTTGGTAGACTTTCAACGGGGTTGTGCTTTCAGCGTCAGCCCGCACCGTCACCGGCGTGCCATGTCCGTCGGAGCCAGAAACCATAGCCACCTGGTCCCCTGCCAGCCGGTGGTAGCGCGCAAAGATATCCGCCGGCAAATAAGAGCCGGTTAGATTGCCAACATGGATTTGCGAGTTCGCGTAAGGCCAGGCCACAGATACAAGAATATACTCGGACATAGGAGACCTCCAGATGGTTATGCACAGTTAAAGGGCTGCCCTCTCCAGGACAGCCCTCGGATATTCGCAATTAGAATTTTTCTATCCTTAAAAAACCGGCTGCCCGTACTCAGGCGCGAGGTAATCGACCAGATTGCACATCATGGCCATTGAATAGCGAATAGTATCATAGCGAGAGTCAACCGGCGCCATTGTCGCGGACCTTTCTTTATAACTTAATAACTTAACGCTAGTTTAATATTAGGGGTTGCATTTGTCAAGTGCCGAAATTTCTAGGCGGTGAAAATCGCGGCAACAAGACTGCGAAAAACCGAAAACATTTCTGCTACGACGTCTCCCCTCAACTGTAATCCCTCAACAGTCGCGCCCGCGAAGGTTGGCGCAGGCGGCGCAAGGCCTTGGATTCAATCTGCCGGATGCGCTCACGAGTCAAGCCGAATTTCTGCCCCACCTCTTCCAGGGTGTAGGGGCGATCCTGTCCCAGGCCAAACCTCAGGCGCAAAATGCGCGCCTCACGCGGTGTCAGGGTTCCCAAGACTTCGTCCATACGTTCTCGCAGCATATTTTCATAAGTAATCTGCGCCGGGCTGGGCGAAGTGATATCTTCGACATACATCCCAAGCTCGGCGTCGTCCTCTCCACTCACCGGGCTTTCCAACGAGACGGGTTGCTGGGTGACCTGGAGCAGCCAGTTCAGCTTACTGCTATCCAGATCCAGCCGTTCTGCCAGCTCCTGGGCAGTTGGGGTACGGCCAATTTTCTGCTCAAGCTCTCGCGACGCCTTATGAACCATGCGTAACCGGTCGACCATATGAACCGGGACCCGGATGGTCCGTCCTTGATCGGCGATTGCGCGAACAATCCCCTGGCGGATCCACCAGGTCGCATAGGTTGAAAAGCGGAAACCTCGCTGATATTCAAATTTCTCGACCGCTTTCATCAAGCCCAGGTTGCCTTCCTGGATCAGGTCCAGAAATGGCACACCACGTCCAAGGTAACGACGCGCAACGCTAACCACCAGCCGGGTGTTCGCTTTGATCAGCGCCTCGCGCGCCAGGCGCCCGTCTTGAATCAGAGCATCCAGCTCTTTACAGCTTTCGAGGTCGCGCTCGCCCGGAATTATCCGCATCAGCTCGCGCTTGGCTTGCCGGGCATGGGCGATGCGCTTTGCCAGACCAAGCTCTTCTTCCAAAGAGAGTAATGGGGTGAGCGCTGTCTCTTTCAAGTAGAGACTTACAGTATCATCACTGGCGACATATTCGAATGTAAGCAGCGCTTCCGGTTCGCCTAAAACCAGCTCCACATCCGGCTCATCGGTCTTCTCCTGAGTAAATACCTGGATACCCTTCAGACGCAGAGCAGCGATCAAATGAGAGAGCTGATCGTTATCACTGGCTGCCATCGGAAATACTTCCAGCACATCTTCCTGCGTCAGCCAGCCGTGTAAATCGGCGCGTTCGACCAACACTCGCAATGCCAGGTCGATTGACTTTCGATCGCCCGAATTAGACACTAATTACCCCCTTGGAACTGACCAGGGCGAGTACATGAAGGGAATAACCGGTTTCGCACAATAAATTGCTAGTGGATCATTCAAAAACAGAGCTCAACTCACCGGGACCGGCTTGCAGGCTTTCATCCCCAGGATGGCAGTTTATCTCATTCCGGTTTTCGCCACAGATTGGACACAAGCCTTTGCAGTCTGGTCGACAGAGCGGCTTGATCGGAAACGCCAACAACATCTCATCTCGTACAATGGGAGCCAGATCGATCTTGCCATTCTCGGGTAGAAGCAGCCCGGCCTCGGTGATGGATGAAAGCGTAAAAGCATATAAATCCGAAAACTCGACCTCGAGTGGTTGCTGGAATTCAGTCAGGCAACGGACGCATTCCGATGCAGCCATGGCCTGCAGTTTTGCCTGTACGAACAGGCCCTGAGCGGTCCGGGTGACTCGGACCACACCGGTAAAATCGATCAGGTCCAGGTCCGGCGGCAGGCGCAGGGAAGGGATCTCGAAGGGAAAATCCCGGCTATAGCCGACCGTTTGATGGATGATAAATCCAACGTTCAGGCGAAGAACATCCTGCGAAATATACATAAATCGATTATAACATGGCGCAGAATATTATCTTACGCGCGGGGCTCAAACAGGAGTGCTTATGTCTAAAATCTTGGTTGCTACCCATAATGCAGGCAAGTTGGAAGAAATATGGGCCTTGCTGAACGGAATCCCTGCCGAGCTGGTCGCGCCAGCGGATATCAACCTGGATCTGGCGGTCAAGGAAACCGGCAGCAACTATGCGGAGAATGCGGCACTAAAAGCAGTTGCCTACGCCAAAGCTTCGGGCTTGATCACCCTGGCGGATGACTCGGGATTAGAAGTGGATGCCCTGGACAGCCTGCCTGGGTTGCATTCGGCGCGCTTTGCTCCCTGGACCGGAGCCTCCGATGCTGACCGCCGGAGGCTACTATTGGAGAGGTTGCAACCCAAGACACCCCCCTGGACCGCCCATTTTCGCTGCATCGTCGCTCTTGCCAGACCATCCGGAGAGACGCAATATACCCAGGGTATTTGTCCTGGCGTGATCATCCCGGAGGAGCGTGGTGAAAAAGGTTTCGGTTACGATCCGATTTTCCTCCTCCCAGAGCTGGGTAAAACAATGGCTGAACTGGACATGGAAGAAAAGAACCGGCTAAGCCATCGGGGTCGTGCGGTTCGTGCTGCGTATCCAATATTGCTAGAAATGCTGAAAAACCTATAAATTTTGTATGGACGCCTTGCCAAGGGCATATTTTGAGTTATGATAACTGATATGCGAAAGAGCGCCCCCTGGCCTTTAGCAGATTGGATATCCCTCGTGGTACGATGGGCATTCATCGCGAGCGTAAGCTTATGGTATGCTATCCACAACATGCTCGACTCAAAAATCCTGATCCTCATCGTCGGAATGATGATCACAAATTTAGCGGCTACGGTTCTCACCGCGGCATACCAGACGATGACCGTTTTACGGGTGCTCTATTTACTCAGCGATTTCGCTTTTGCAACCATAGCCTTTTATCTGGGTAACAGTCCAGTTAACCTGGCCTGGCTAGGGCTGCTTCCAACCGCTACAGCCGCCTTGTATTTTCAATGGGTAGGAGCCATCCTGGCCGTAGTATTGAATCTGTCCATTCAAGCTTTTATCGTTTATCGCCGCCAACCCGCCGATTTGCTGATCCTGCTTGGATTTATGTTTCCCATGTACACGATCGTCGGCTTACCTTTCGCTTTGATCAGTGAGCTCGCAAATAGCAGTGCCAAGACTCGCTACCAGAATACCGAGCGCCTGTCGAATACCACCCAAAAAAGGGAACGTGAAAGCCGCCGTTTGATCTATGATTTGATCTCAGCTTTGAGCGCCACGCTAAATTATCAGCGTGTTCTGGAGACCTCATTGAATTTGAGTGAGGATACTTTGAAGGAGCTAGACGCGCCGGATGTAGATCATCTGTTTAGCGCAGTCTTACTCTATTCCGAAGGGGCTGACCAGTCGCCTACACTTCAAATTGCTGCCGCGCGCCATATCGTAGCTGAGGATCGCGATCTCAACCTGCCTGGCACGAGCGGTTTGTTGGCCCACGCCATCGATGAGGGCGCTCCCAGCTTGTCGCGTAATCTACCCGCCGATGCAGAGCTCAGCCAATTGGCCTCACTGAACGAATGTCGCGCGGCGTTTTGCCTGCCTCTGAGGGCTGGATTGGATGCCTACGGCATTTTGCTGTTTGCGCATCCCAGCGTAAATTTCTTCACCCCCGACCGACGCGAAGTGCTCGAAATCGTCGCCAAGCAATCCGTCATCGCCATACAAAATTCACGCCTCTACCAGGACCTGGAACAGGAAAAAAACCGCATCATGGAAATCCAGGAAGAGTCGCGCAAGAAGCTGGCTCGTGATCTGCATGATGGTCCTACGCAAGCGATTTCCGCGATTGCCATGCGAGTCAACTTCGCCCGGCGCTTGATGGAGCGAGATTTTAAAGCCGCCTCCGAAGAGCTTTACAAAATCGAGGAATTGGCCCGCCGGACAACCAAAGAGATTCGGCATATGTTATTCACCCTGCGTCCCCTGGTGCTAGAGTCTCAGGGCTTGATTGCTACCCTCGAGTCGATGGCCGAGAAAATGAAGGAAACCTTCAACCAAAACGTCACCATCCAGGCAGATTCCAGGGTTATGAGTGAGATGGAACCCGCCAAGCAAGCCGTTGTCTTTTACATCGCCGAAGAAGCGGTTAATAATGCCCGTAAGCATGCCCAGGCTCACCATATTTGGGTCCGGCTGAAAATACTGCGCGAGGGGTTAGGTCTGCTAGAAGTCGAAGATGATGGCATCGGTTTCGATGTAGATTCCGTCGGCGCAAATTATGAATCCCGTGGAAGCCTGGGGATGATCAATTTGCGCGAGCGCACAGAGCTGGTGAACGGCATGCTAAGAATTGATTCAGCCCCGGGTCGAGGAACGCGCGTCCAGGTTGTCATTCCACTCAATGAAGAGGCCGTCGACAGGATCCGCCGCGGCATTTAGCCCGCCGTACTATCCGGCGCCATAAACATCCCTTACGAATTCCCCCCAGCTTAATTCAGGACCCATCCATCATGCCAAGCACCGCAGATATTTACTATCACCTGCATGGGGGAGGGCGTGAAGGTCTTACGCCACCTGTCGTGCTCATTCACGGGGCTGGCGGTACACATCTCTACTGGCCTACGGAAATCCGCAGGCTGCCCGGTTATCATGTCTACGCGCCCGACCTGCCTGGACATGGAAATTCGGGTGGGCGCGGCATGCAGACGATCGGCGCCTATACCCGGGCGCTGGTAAGCTGGCTAGATGCGCTGGATTTACATAGCTCTGTACTGATCGGGCATTCAATGGGCAGCGCGATCGCGCTTTCCCTGGCGCTCGATCACCCGAGGAGAGTGTTGGGTCTCGGCCTGGTTGGTGCTGGGGCGCGCTTGCGCGTGTCTCCGGAGCTTTTGGAACAGATCTCGAACCAAACTACATTCGCCGGTGGAGTCGCAGCGATTATCAGCCGGTCTTTCAGCCCGCATGCCCCGGAGCGGTTGGTCGCCTTGGCCACCCGGCGCATGGCCGAAACGCGTGCCAGCGTGCTGTATGGCGATTTCCTGGCATGTGACGATTTCGATGTCCGTGATCGCCTGGTCGAGCTTCGACAGCCCACGTTGATCTTGTGCGGCGCTGACGATCAAATGACGCCGGCGCGCTATGCACAATTCCTGGCATGCGGTGTCAAGAATGCTGTATTGAATGTGATTCCAAACGCAGGACACATGGTCATGTTGGAACAACCACTGGCCGTCGCTTCTTCCATCAGCGAATTCGTGAGTAGCATCCCATATTATTAAAACGCTGGCTTGCATATAAGGCACCTGCAATTGCCTCACCGTTAATAGTCCCACCTGGAGACTTATTCTTCAGAAATGGCCGGTCCTCTCTGGATCGGCTCGCCGTTATTCAACCTGATGGCGCGGGGAAACAGCAGCAATACCGGCGATAACGTCAGCCCAGAGGCGATCAACGCGGCCTGTACAGAGAGCCGGCTGCCGATCACACCCACCACCGGTCCGCCGGCGACCTGGCCGATGGCATCCACCTGACTGCTCATCGACAGCACGGTGGCCCGCACGCGAGAGTCCAGGCGCTGGTTGACCCAGGCCGTGTACAGCGGGCCGATCACATTGCGCGACATCGAGATCAGCCAGATTGCGATCACCGCCACCAACAGGGTATTCGCCAGGGCAAAGCCAAACAGGCTGATGACCAGTACAGCCGAAACCGCCCAGCAGGCGCGCGCCACTGCCACGGCCTGTTCGGTTCGTACCCTGCGCCGTACCAGCTCTGCCGCGCCGACGGACAGGATCATCCCAACCGCTCGGATCACCCCGAACCAGAACACCGGCTGGAACAGGCCCGCCAGAGGGAAGGTGAACCGGTCGAGGATATGCTTGGTCCACAAGCGGTCATATCCTTCGCTATACAGGCCATAGATCAGGCCGATGCTCAGGATGGTCATTAAAGCCGGGCGGGTGCGCACGGTCCCAACGCCCTCTCGGAACGTGTGCGCCAGCTTCTGCCAGGAGTTCCGCTCCTGGCTGGGAGCAGGCTCAAACCCGGTCTCGGCCATGAACAGAGCCAGGAAAAGGCCCAGTAAAGCGATCAGCAGGCCGCCAATCTGGATCGGCAGGCTGATCCGCAAGCTGCCCAGGACGACCCCCAGCCCGATCCCCGCCAGCGAAGCGATCTGGTCGACCTGATTGCCGCGCAGGAAAGCCCTGCCGGCAGCCGCCTCGCCGATCTCATCCGTGATCCAGGCCTCGGTGGCCCCACTGGTGAAGGTGTATCCGACGCCCCAGAGAATTTGGGCTAACAAAATCACCCAGAAGATCGGAAATGTGCCTTCAACGAGAGATCCCAGGCCAATCAAGAACATGCCGAAGATGATGGATAAGCGTCGGCTGTAAACATCGGCGACCACACCCGTAGGGATTTCAAATATAAATATCGATAATTCTATTGTTGTGCCCACCAGTACCAGTTGGAGTGGCGTCAACCCGGCAACGGTGACCTGGTAAATTGAGCTGGCGGTGAAGATGATGCCGGTAAACAGCGCCAGTGCACCTTGCATCGTCAGGTAAAGCGGGTAGGCCTTCCATTTCCTGATCAAACAGCAAGTTTCCTGTTAGGCCAGTCTGTAGCGCGCTCATAGGCGTACCCGCCACGCAACAACTTTGCTTCTCCCCAGTGCGGGCCAATGATCTGTAAACCGATCGGCAGCCCGTCGGATGTAAAACCGCATGGCAGCGACAGCGCCGGAAATCCAGTCAGGTTGAACGGAGCAGTATAGCGGGTTAATAATCGGGCCAGCTCCACCGCAGATGGGCCTTCGATTGGCGGTGCAGCCACCGGTGTGGTTGGCATCAACAGCAAATCGTAGCTCTCGAAGAAGCGCGCAAACTGGCTCCGCAGCAGAGTCTGGGTGCGGCGGGCCTGGATATACTCCTTCACCGGCAAGGCGGCCCCATTTTGCAGGCGCTGGAGAACGTCTGCGCCAAAGTCCCCCGGGTTCTCCAGCAAGCGCGGGGCATGGAAGACGGCGGCATCGCCGATTACCATCATGCCATTCGCCAGCGCAGCCTGGTAGGTATCCGGAAACGGCGTCCCCTCCACCTGCGCGCCAAGCGCCTCAAAGGTCTGGGCCGCCAGCCGGACAGTTTCCAATACCTCAGGCTGAGTGCGGTTGAAATAATCATCCTCTGCCAGGGCAATGCGCCACCCCCGGACTCCCCGATGGATATCGCTAGAGTAATCATCTACAGGGATATCGATGGAATAGGCATCCAGTGGATCGTACCCGGCAATCACCTGCAATAGCAACGCAACATCTTGCACCTGTCTCGCCATCGGTCCGGCATGATCCAGGTTCCAGCTCAATGGGATTACTCCGCGCAGGCTGACCCGCCCATAGGTCGGCTTTAAGCCTACCACGCCGCACAAGGCGGCGGGGACGCGGATCGATCCGCCGGTGTCGCTGCCCAGCGCGCCCAGGCACAAACGCGCCGCCAGTGCTGCGGCCGAGCCGCCGGATGAGCCGCCCACGATGCGCTCCAGCGCCCATGGGTTGCGGCATGTCCCAAAGTGCGGATTTACTGTAGTCAGCCCCAGGGCAATTTCATGCATGTTATTCTTGCCAAGCAGGATCGCCCCGGCGGCTTTCAATCTACCGACCACGACGGCATCTTCCGTCGGGATGTAATCGCTATAGTGTTTCGTCCCGACCGTGGTGCGGATGCCTTGCGTCTCATACAGGTCCTTGAGCGCCAGTGGGAGGCCGTGAAGCGGTCCGAGAGGTCCTCCTGCCCGGGTCTCACCGCGTTGCAGCTCGACCTCAGCCAGGCGGGCCTGCTGCAGCGCCGCTTCGGCGGTGACAGTGATGTAGCTGTTGATCCGTGGGTCCACCCGCTGGATGCGCTCCAGGTGCGCCTGGGTTAGCTCGACCGGGGAGAGCTTTCGCTGGCGGATCCATTCGCCGGCCTGGGACAGGCTTAATTCACATAGCTCATCAGCTCGCTCATCGGCGTTCATGGGCGGCTCCCATTGAGCAAGTCCTGAAGCTCACTGCGCGTTTGTTGCGGATCGCGAAAATGAATCGCGTGCATATTTACCGCCCTCGCTCCTTCAACGTTGTGAATATAATCATCGATAAAAACAGCTGCTTCGGGCACAACCCCCAGACGTTCCAGCGCCAGGTGATAGATGCGCGGGTCGGGCTTGACCAGGCCAACCTCGGCGGAAATGATCATTTCATTAAAAGCATCGGCAAACTTCCAGATTTCAGATACCACCGCGCGCAAATCCGAGAAGGCGTTGCTCAGCAAGCCGGTCTTGTAGCTTTGCCGTAGCTGGCGGATGTAGGCCACCAGGTCAGTATCCAGCCGGTCACCCTGCCAGAATTGATCGCGGAAGACCTGCATCTCCACCGGGCTCAAGCCCAATTCCTTACGCTGGTTTTCCCAATGCTGCTCAACGCTGATCTCGCCACGTTGAGCGCGGTTGCCTGACTCGCCAGAGAAGACGAAGTCTTCAATCTCTTCGAAGGTCATGCCGAATCTGCCCGCCAGCGTACGTCGTGGGACATAATTTTCCGTGCGCACCAGCACACCGCCCAGGTCCCAGATCACCGCCTGAATGCTCAATTTGCACCTCCTCGTTAAAATCTAACGGATTTTACCTGGAGGTAGCCCAATCTGCAACTACCATTGTCCTCCCGGCCTCATATCGATTGCGTGCTGAGCTCCTGCCCTGGGCGCAGCTCCTTTTCAAATATGCTCCATTGGCGGTCAGGGTCTGGGTGCATCCCGGCTTTGAGGTACAGCCGTGTCGCCCCGGTCAGGCTCTGGGCATCCACGCCCAGACCGACTTTGCGCTTTCCACGGCGGTGGAAATCCTGGAATGAATGGCGCAGCAGAGCCAGGCCCAGCCCGTTGCGGCGCCACTCGCGCACCACGCCTAACGTCCCGACCCAGCCCATATCATGGTCGTCATCCACATAGGGGTAGTTCAAAGCCGTCCCGACCACCCGGTCGCTTGCCATCGCCAGGAACCACAGGTTGGGATCGAAGATATCATCCGTCGCCATGAAATGCTTCCAGCGTTCCAGCTCATCCTCAAAGGGGCGCTCTACATAGCCCCAGTGATCCTGGAAGGATTCGCGCACGGCTTGCAGAGCAGCAGGCTCATCCTGCCCGACCACCAGGGTTCGCACCGAAATGCCCTCGGGCCAGACGGGCTCGGGCGGCGAGCCGTTCAGCTCGATCACCATGCGCAGCGCATAACGGATCAGGTTAAATCCCGAATTTCGAAACAGCTCGGCTGCTGCCAGGTCCGGGCTCAGGCAATGCCCTCGCAATGTCACACGCGCTTCAGGAGGGGCTTTCAGGAGCGCCATTCTACCGCGATCCTCAGCCCACGCCATCAAATAAGTACCGATGCCGCGACCGTTATATTCGGGGTGGACGCGCGCCCAGGAATAGACATGCACATGTGGATCGAAAATGTCCCAGACTTCGTTATACCCAACGATCTCGCCATCGGGCGCCAGGACCAGGCGCGTGTCCCGCTCCAGATCAAAGCCCGGTGTGGTCCATTCACTGCCAATATCGGTAGCCTCAAAAGCCTCTACACCGAGCAACTTCTTTGACCATATATTGAGCATTTTGACCGTCGGCTCCACATCGCCCATCGTCACCGGCCGGCTCTCATACCTATGGGGTAATAGGTGGTTCATGATCAGGGTTCTCCTTTCCATCCAATATTCGAAGGTTGGTACATCCTTCGAAAAACTTAATTGTTCTTTTGTTGTGCTTCCCATTCTTCACGCAAAATGCCCATAAAGATCAGGTCCCAGCGCCTTCCGGCTCGATGCAACACACCTCGGGCGCGCCCTTCATGCTTAAAACCAACCTTCTCATAAGAGCGCACGGCGCGCGGGTTATATTCGAATACATTCTGTTCTTTTTCGATGGCCTCATAACGTTTCTTGATCCGGGCAGGCGAGAGAGGCAACGCCGGGTCCAACGAGATTAAGCGCAGGTAGCTGGCATCGTGGGTCCAGAGCGACTCAATCTCAGGATCCAATTCATGGTCGATCGGGCCAAAACAGATATGCTCACCTTCGAACAAAGATTGATCGATCCTCATCTTATATTCCTCCTGGGTGAGAGGCGGGCGAGGTGATTTTCGCCCACCTCTTAACATGAAACTTTTTCTTCACAAACCACCGGGGCGCTCGTCCGTCAGGCAAAAATCGGGGACTCTTCCGGCATGCTCAGATAAGTGTCCTTTGCCTGCAGGTCAACGCTCGATGAGGCATCCAGGGCGACGATCCGCCCGTTTTCAAGCGTGGCAATCCGGTCGCACAGGCCGTCCACTTCTTCACGGTCTGGGACTGCCAGCAGCACGGTCATTCCATGCAGGTCGCGTAGCTCACGAACGATCTGCCAGACTTCATACTTAGCGCGCATGTCCAGTCCACGGGTGGGCTCGTCCAGCAACAACAGGCGCGGCCGAGAGAGCAAAGCCCGGGCGACGACAACTTTCTGTGCCTTGCCCCTCGACAGATCTTCCATGGGTGAGTGGATGTCGCCCCGCTCCAGGCCCAACCGGGTCAAAATCTCCACCACCTGCCAGAGCGCTTCGGTTTCATCCAGCCCATACGATTGCATCCCGTAAAGCAAATTCTCCAGCGGGGAAAGCTGCTTGAAGAAACTGGCCTCAACCGAAACCCGATTGATCAGGCGCTGCACCTTTATCGGCTGGCGAGTTGTGTCATGGCCAAACACACGGATATCCCCTGCGTCGGGTTGCAGCAATGTGGCGATCAACCGGATCAGCGTCGTCTTTCCTGAGCCGCTAGGCCCCACCAGGCCGAAGATCTCACCTTCACGGATGGAGAACGAGACACGGTCAATTGCCACCAGGCTCTGCAATTGGGCAGGGCTATCTGGCTTGCCGTTGCGCAACGCCGCATGGCTCCACATCGGGATGCCCGGGATGCTGAAATGTTTGGTTGTCTTGTGTAGCAGTACAGCCGTAGTCATTGCGAACTCCTGACCCAGGGAGCGGGTCTTTAACCAACACCAGCCACAGAACAGGTCCGTGGCTGGTGTAAACCGGCGGGCTGGGGTGACCGGGTCACACAAATAAAACAGCCACGGGCTTTGGAGCGCACCCGTGGCTGTCGATCCTTCAGGATGAAAACCTAGCGAGGAACAGGCGCACTCCGAGAAGGCAAAGCTGCACCACCGTCAACGGCGGCAGAGCAAGCAGTGCTGAGTGTGGTTTGCTTCTGTACCATGAAATGCACCTGTCCTTTCTAAAAAGTTAAGCTTTCGTTAAGCGATCGAAAGTTTATCACACCATGCCAAAGGCTGTCAAGACCCAATTTCGGAGTGTTTTGGAGGAATTAGCCCGATCAGAGCCGATCTCATCGTGTAATACTGTACTCATCGATCATTTCCCCATGACGAGTAATAAATTGAAAGGTTAATTTTTCACCTTCAGCCGTAACCAGCATGGCGCCATAATCGTCATTGTAGCGCCTCTGTGATCTTGGATCGATTTGGATGAAATAGTAAATCGGGCCGCCTCCCACCCCATTGATGAAATAAGGGATTCCGCCCACCAGCAGCCGCTCATAAGTATGATCGTGCCCCGAAAGCACCGCCGAGGCGCCCCACTCCGCAAAAGGCCAGATCATCCAGTCCACCGGGCCATGGTAACCCGAAGAATAGGGCGGATGGTGAAAATAGACGATCTTCCAGGGGGAGGTGGACGCCGCCAGGCGCTCCTGGAGCCACTGCGCCTGGGGCGAGATCCGGGCCACGCCATCCGGCTCGCGCGAGTCGCTGTCGATGGCGAAGAAATGCACCGGTCCCCAGACAAAATCGTAATAGCGCTCATTACCGGGGAGCGAAAAGTAGTCAAAGTAAGCCTGCGCGCTGGCGGTGTCCCAATCGTGGTTGCCCAAGGTGGGGAAGAAGCGATTTTGCCCGGCTCCGGGGCCAAATGCTCCCGTGTAGGGGTGGATGAATTCACTGTAGAAGCGACCCACCCGGTCGTCGATCGTATCCGCCGCGCCGCTGGGGTAGTTGTTGTCGCCCACCGTGATGATCAGCTCCGGATTCCAGCTCTTCACCAGATCGGCCACATCTTGCTCAGCCTGGTTGCCTTCGCCATAGTCCCCGATCACCGCAAAGCGCATCGGGGTCGGGCTGGGTTCCGGGGTATCCGTGAGAGCAGGTGCAACTGTAGAAACGATTGAAGTCGTTTCTACAGGGGTCGTTATCGTTGCAGGCAGCGGCGTATCCGTCGTGGCCAGGCTTAGCTGGGCCGGAGCGACCGGCGTCCCCGCCATTTGTGGGGCAGGCGCGGCGCCACAGGCTGCCAATAAACCAGCTATGCACGCCAACGTAAGTAGAAACATCCAGTAGTATGCTGGTTTTTTCATCAGTACCAAAGGACTCCTTGGCTTATCTTTCGGGCGTGTACAGCCACTGGTTATAGAAAGCCTCCAACGATTTCCCGGCAGCTTCTTCAAAGGCATTCAGCAGGTCGGTCGGCGTAGCAACCCCGTATTTATGCTCCTGATAATAGCGCTGTAAGGCGGTAAAGAAGGCCTCATCCCCGATCTCCTGGCGCAAAGCGCGGAAGAAGAGCGCAGCTTTGATATATACCACTGTACCATAGACGCTCGAGGCCCCCTGATCTTCGAAATACTCCAGACCGGCGGTGATCTGGTCATCCTTACCTTCTTTTTTCAAGCGATCGTAGCGCTGTTGCCAGAAGTCGAACAAGCTGTTTACAAACTCAGGTGATCGGTCAAATTCATAGTACAGGCTTGAGGAGTATGTGGCCAACCCTTCATCCAGCCATGGCGAATCGAAAACATCGTTGCCCACCACGCCATACCACCACTGGTGCGCCGCCTCGTGGGCGATGGTGATGGCAAACCCTGCCTCATCCGGCTCGTCATACAAAGTATCGCCAACCAGGAACACACCAGGGTATTCAACCCCCAGGGCGTTGCGCATCGGTGCATCCACCATATCCAGCTCAGCGTAGGGATAGGGGCCAAATTTCTGGTTGTAGATACGCAGCGAATCCGCAGCGATCTTTAAAGCCTGGCGCGAAGCGCTCGCGTGCCCAGGCAAGGAATAAGCGTTTACTGTAACACCATCCACCTGCTGGCTGTCGACCTGGAAACTCGGGCTGGCGATCAAGAAGAAGTCGCGTGTTGGGCCGCTTTCCAGTTGGGTACAGGTTGTGCCGTCCGAGGTCTGTTCAGCAATCGATCTGCCGGTGGCCGCCAGGGCAAGCTCGTCTGAGGCGCATACCCGCACCGAATACAGCGCTGTATCGCTGTACACCGAGTCGCCGATCTCCGAGATTGGGTCCAGGTTCCAGCCCTGGTCGTCGTAAACCGCCAGGATTGGATACCAGCCGGAAAGCGCCAGAACATCCTGGCTCAGGTTGTAAATGCCATAACCCGCTGGCTCGGACTGGCCGCCGAAATCAACCGGGACCTCACCCTCAAAAGCCAGCTCGATCTCGGCGCTCTCCCCGGGAGGCAGGCTCTCGGGCAATTTCACTTTTAGCACGGTATCCTGAAGGGAAAGCTCAGTCGGGGCGACCTCCCCATTGAGCAGGACTTCGCTGACCTTCAGAGACCCATTGCCATAGCTTTTATGCCCGTTTGGCAGCAGGCGAAAATAGATTTCATCCAGCGTGACGTCTTCCTGGTTGGTGTACTCGACCCGGGCGCCTCCTTGAAAGCTGCGCAGGGAAGGGTCGATATTCAAAGCGATTGAATACCGCGTTTGATCCTCGAGGGTATTGATATCCTGGCGGGCGGCAGGGATCAGCGCCAGGGACGGGTCGCCGGGCGTGGGCAGCGACAAAGGCTGTGAGCGGGCTTGCGCTGCCTGGGGTGAAGATCCTGGTGCTGGTTGCGTGGGCTCCAGGCCGGAGGCAGGCGGAATAGCTGGCACATCGGTGGCCTCCTGTGTAACGCCTGAAGATGCAAAGGTTCTGCATCCTACAAAAGCAAAAATGAACGCCAGACTGCCCATAGCGAAACTGACCCAGGCTCGAAAAGAACGTTTACTTCGCCTCGAGGACATACACAATCCCTCCCTGGTCAACCAGATAAACTTCCCCCTGCTCATCCTGGCCAAACGATGTTACCTGACCAACAGGCTCAAACAGCATCTGGTTCAGCCAGCTCCCCTGGGCATCCCGCGCAAGTCCCCACACCAATCCGGAGCAATAGTCGCCATACAGGTAAACCCCCTGCCATTCGGGTAGGCGGCTGCCGCGGTAGACCACCCCACCGGTCACCGAGCAACCCATCTCGTGGCTGTACTCGGCCACCGGCGGGATCATCTGAACATCCGGCGGCGCCCCTTCATAGGCTGACGAGCCCTCGAAGAAATCCCAGCCAAAGTTTGCCCCACTTGGCGCATTCGCTGGCAGGAAGTCGATTTCCTCGATCTGGTTTTGACCGACATCGCCGATGTACAGATCTCCGGTCAGGCGGTCAAAGGAGAAACGCCAGGGGTTGCGCAACCCGTACGCCCAGATCTCCGGCCGGCCACCACCACCGGAAAACGGGTTATCGGGCGGGATGGCATACGGGTCGCCATTGCCCACATCGATGCGTAAAATTTTACCCAGCAAGGTGTCCAGCGACTGGCTATTACCTTGGGGGTCGCCCGCCGAGCCTCCGTCCCCCAAACCCAGGTACAGGAAGCCATCCGGCCCAAACTCAACCGCCCCACCATTGTGGTTCGGATACGGTTGCGGGATGGAAAGCAGGCGCTTTTCAGAACCGGGGTCGGCGCGGTTGGGGTCATCCGGCGAAACCTGGAAACGTGCGATGACTGTATCGCCGTTGAGGTCGGTGTAATTAACATAGAAAAAGCCGTTCTCCACAAAGCGTGGGTGGAAAGCCAGCCCGAGCAAGCCTTGCTCGTTCGCCCGGCTGCCAACCCGGCTGGTGATATCCAGAAATAGCGCTGGTATCATCTGCCCATTCTGAACGACCTGAATTCTCCCGGCCTGCTCGACAACAAACAACCGTCCCGTACCATCCCCTGCCGTAGCCAGCCCGAGCGGTTTTTGTAGCCCACCGACAACCGGTCGCCAGGTATAAGCCGACGGATCTGGCAGGCCCTGGGGAGGTCTGGGGGAAGGCTGGGTTGTTTCCGTCGCTGTTGGAGACAGCGTGGCGGTCGGCGCCACGGTAGCGGGCGGCATGGTCGGCAGAGTCGGGCTCGGCAGCGCCGAAGTTTGTGTGGCGGATGCCGGCGTCGCCACTGCAGGGGCGGTGGTGGGTGCAGGTGTGGCGGAAGGCGAGAGCCCAGCAGACCCCCCACCGCAGCCGTTAAGCATTAAAATCAAGACTACCAGCAAGGTTCGTTTCATCAACCAATCTACCTTTTGTCAAATAAAAGAGTTCATCGAATCAGGATCTGGATCCCCCTGTCCCCTGGTCTGCTTGAAAACTCACTAGCTCTTCTTTTCCCAAAACTCCCCTTCGATCACTTCCTCCTGGTCGGGGTCTGGATCATGCCATACGCCCGGCAAAGCCTGGTTGCGCAAGGCCGCCAGATGCTCTTCGACGATCTCCGGAGGACAAAGCTCCACAAACAGGTAAGTCCCAAGCCAGAGCACTGCCACATCGTCCAGCGGTCCAATTGCCAGGTCGGGGATGACAAAATACAGCGCCGAGCCAATCGGCAGCAGCTTCAGAAACGGGCTGATACGGTTATCGCCCATCAAGCGAAAAATCAGCTTAATCCGCTGAGACAGGTTATTAAAAATCCCGCCCCCGGAGGGGATCAATTTTCTTCCTTTTTGCTCGGACATGCAACCTCCAAGAGTCTTACGCCAACCCGGGTGAGTGAAACTGAGGGGCATTATACTATGAACAAGAAACCCGTTCTCGGCTCCCGTGAGGGACCTGAAAACGGGTTTCAGCAAGGGGTGTAAGGCTTGTGATGTGTTTTGGATAAGTATTCTACGCTAGGCGGCGTTCGCCTGGGCGACGACCGCGGCGAACGTCTGCGGGTCACGCACAGCCAGATCAGCCAGCATCTTGCGGTTGAGCACGATCTGATTATCCTTCATGGCGTGGATCAGGCGGCTGTAGGTGGTGCCATTCAGCCGGGCCGCGGCATTGATGCGGGCGATCCACAGGCGGCGCAGGTCGCGCTTGCGCTGTCGCCGGTCACGATACGCATACCACATGGATTTGAGCATGGCCTCGTTGGCGCGCCGGTATAAGCGGTGGCGGGTACCAAATTGGCCCTTGGTGATCTTCAATACTTTCTTATGATGCTGGCGGCGATACGGTCCAGTTTTTACACGAGCCATTGTTCTCTCTCCTGCAAGCCCCTGGGCGCCGGCAGGCTTTCATCTGCCCGTTTTGCGCACCCAACAGCTGCAACTACATCTTGGGTTTAAGCAATTGATCGATAAACGATTTCGAGTCTGCGCTTTTCCACTCTGCTCACCATGAGCAATTGAAGGTAAAGCCAGACACACACTGGCTAATGCCAGGGCTACTGCCATGGCTATTGCCCCTTAGTCCGCCTTTTTCATGTACGGAGCCAGGCGATGGACGCGTTTGACGATCCCGCGTCCTTTGACGGGGATCATCTCCTGGAACAGCGCTTTGGTGCGCTTGGGCGTGCGGCGGCGCAGGTGGCTTTTGCCAATCTTGGTACGCATCAGCTTGCCCGATCCAGTGACCCGAAAACGCTTCGAAGTAGCCTTGTGGGTCTTGATCTTATACTTTCCATCTGGTTGCTTGCGTGGCACGGTCGAACTCCTCTCATCACACAAAATTCCGCGGAGCTTGCCAACATCCGCGGAGGCCAAACTACTCGAATTAGCGAGAATAAAAACCAGCGCAGTGAACTTACTTTTTCTTCGGCGCCTTCCCTGGAGCGAGGACCATCAACATTGTTCGCCCTTCCAGCGCTGGCGCCTGCTCGACGACGCCTACATCCGCGAGCGCCTCGGCAACTTCTTTTAGATCCGTCAGGGCGATATCCAGATAATCGATCTCCCGGCCGCGGAAGCGGATGCGCACCTTCACTTTATTCCCATCCAGCAGCCAGCGGCGTGCATCCCGGACTTTGAAATCCCGATGGTGCTCATTGGTCTTGGGTCGTAGACGTATTTCTTTAACCTCGATCTTGGTTTGCGCTTTACGGGCTTCGCGTTCCTTCTTTGCACGCTCGTAGACAAACTTGCCAAAGTCCATCACCCGGCAGACCGGTGGGTCAGCCGCAGGAGCTACTTCCACCAGATCCAATTCGGCTTCTCGGGCCATACGTTGGGCGTCTTCGATCGAAACCACACCCACGTTTTCGCCGTTAGCGCCGATCAGGCGAACCTGTGGAACGCGAATGGCGTCGTTCACTCGATAGTTTAATGCGCTGATATTACACTCCTATCTCAAAATTAAAGTAAACTGATTTTTACTCAGCCCAGGCATGATACCAAAAAACATCCAAATCGTCAACAGCCGGGACAAATCTTAAATTTTCCTTAAGGATGGTTTTTGAGGCCTTAAGGCCTCAAAAACCATCTCTTCAGCTACACTCCATCCCGGAGGTCCTGGCGGACACGGGCCTGAAAGTCATTCAATGAAATCGGTCCTGGGTTTTCACCCGAGCGCAGGCGCAAAGCGACTTGCTCCTGCGCCACTTCCTGATCACCGACCACCAGCATGTAGGGGATTTTCTGCCTCTGAGCGTCGCGGATCTTGGCGTTCATGCGCTCGCCTCGGTCGTCCACTTCGACGCGCAACCCGGCTTTTTTTAGCTTTTCCGCCACTTCCTGAATGTAAGGAAGATGGCGATCTGCAATCGGGATCAAGACTGCCTGTACCGGCGCCAGCCAGACCGGAAATGCGCCGGCGAAATGCTCGATGATCGTCGCCATGAAGCGCTCCGTCGTCCCGGTAACCGCACGGTGCATCACCACAGGCGTATGCTCCTGCCCATCTTCGCCGATATAGGTCAGATCCAACCGGGCGGGCTGGATAAAATCCACCTGGATGGTGGAGAGCTGCCACTCCCGGCCCAGGACGTCTCGCGCCAGGAAATCCGCCTTCGGCCCGTAAAAGGCCGCCTCGCCGGTCGCTTCGAAGTATTCCACCTGGTTCTCATCCATCGACTTACGCAGAGCAGCTTCCGCCTTGGACCATTTCTCGTCGTCCTGTACGTACTTGCCGCCCTCGCCGCGCAGCGAGAGGCGCACCTTGTAATCGGTAAAGCGATAACGTCCTAGCACCTCCTGGATCAGGTGTAATGATCGGGTAAACTCGCTGCCGATCTGCTCTTCTGTGCAGAAGGTATGGCAGTCATCCTGCGTCAGGGCGCGCACGCGCGTCAGGCCGCTCAGCTCGCCCGTCTTTTCATAGCGGTAAAGCGTCGCAAACTCGGCAAAGCGCAGCGGCAGCTCACGGTAGGAATGCCGCCCCATCTCCTTGTACAGGGTCATGTGACTGGGGCAGTTCATCGGCTTCAGCCGGAAGACGGTGTTCTCATCCACCATCGGCGGGAACATCGACTCCTTGTAGTTGTCGTAATGCCCTGACCGGCGATACAGATCTTCCTTGACCATGTGGCCCGTCCAGACGTGTTGGTAGCCATAGCGTGTCTCCGTTTCGCGCACATAGCCTTCCATCAGGTAACGCAACATTTCACCCTTCGGCGTGAACAGCGGCAGACCCGGGCCGATATCGTCTGAGAAGAAGAACAGACCCAGCTCTTTACCTAGCTTGCGGTGATCGCGCTTCCTGGCCTCTTCTAACCGCCAGAGATACTCTTCCAGCTCCTGGGGGGAGTGCCAGGCGGTGCCATAGACGCGCTGCAGCATGGCGTTCTTCTCATCCCCACGCCAGTAGGCTCCTGCGACGTTCATCAGCTTTACCGCGGCCGGGTTGATCTGCCGTGTGTTTTCCACATGCGGCCCGCGGCACAGGTCGACAAAGGTGTCGTGGGTATAGATCGAGATTTCGACCTTATCTTTCAGCGGGTTGCCATATTCATCAAACCCGCCTTTCTCCAGACCCTCGATCAGCTCCAGCTTGTAAGGCTGGTTCCCGAAAATCTGGCGCGCCTCCGAGGCCGAGACGGCCTTTCTCTCGAAGGGATGATCCCCTGAGATGATCCTGCGCATCCGCTTTTCGATCTCCGCCAGGTCTTCCGGAGTGAGCGTGCGTGGCAGGTCGAAATCATAATAAAAACCGTCCTCGATCGGCGGGCCGATGGTGTATTTCGCCTCAGGGAATAACTCAACGACAGCCTGAGCCATTACATGGGCCGCCGAATGCCGTATCCGGTACAGGTCGCTTGCCTCATAGGGTACATTGTGTTGTTCTGGCATCTTGCACTCCTTATTTGGTTGAAATCCAATTTGCGTGGCGGGCGCATGCCATGCGCCCCTACGACTTTCCTGAACAATAAAAAAAACTCCCGCCCACTCTGGGGCGGGAGCAACTATCTCGCTCGCGCGGTTCCACCCAGTTTCGCTCCGCTGGAGGAGCATCTTGGGCGACCGATAACGGGGTCAGCCGTTCACCCTACTGCGAGGTCAGCCCGGTTCGGGATCATGCTCGCGGGGGGTATTCGCCTGCTGGTTCTCGAAGGAGACTTTCAGTCACTGATCTCCTCTCCCTGGCGGGTCCTGGACAGGCTACTCATCCCGGTCATCGCTCTTAAAAAGCGCTCGATTGAGTGGGCGGAATAGGGCTCGAACCTACGACCTCTGCGATGTCAACGCAGTGCTCTAACCAACTGAGCTATCCGCCCGGACGAATACTGATTATACCCAGACTGATTAGAATCGACAAGATGCAGATCGGGTCGAACCATGGCTTTCTCAAGAACGGGATTTGACCATCGTGAGCAAAGAAAAGGCAGCATCAATATGCCCTTCGAAATAACGGCGGGCCTGAGCAGCGTTCACG
>MGNS01000082.1:5170-6387 GCA_001795165.1 Chloroflexi bacterium RBG_16_57_11 | reverse complement strand
TGATGGAGATGTTACCGCCCTGGCTGGTTCGATGTCTCTGGAGGATAACGGCATCCTCGGTATAGCGATGGGATCCAGTGAGGCGGTCGGTTATGTCGACCTGCAAGGACACGTGAAAGGCTGGCTGAACGAGCTGGCCTTTGCCCCGGTGGATTATAATCTGCAGGCACCAATCGACGAATGGTCCGGCGATAGGGGATGTGGGGCGTCTTACTTCTCGCAGCAGTGTGTGTTTCGCCTGGCGCCGCGCGCCGGCATCCAGATCCCGGACGAGCTCTCCGATGCTGAGAAATTGAAGTATGTCCAGGCCATGCTCGAGGCCGGGCACCCCGGCGCAGTCCAGATCTGGCAGAGCATGGGCATCTACCTTGGTTACGCCCTGGCCCACTACGCAGATTTTTACGAGATCAAGCACGTACTGATCCTGGGCCGCTGCACCTCAGGCCGGGGCGGCAGCCTGATCCTGGAGGGAGCCAACCGGGTGTTGCAGGCCGAGTTCCCGGAACTCGCCGCACGCTTCCAGGTGCAGCTGCCGGATGAACGCAGCCGGCGTGTCGGCCAGTCGATCGCCGCGGCCAGTTTGCCGGCCATTCAACCCTAAGCGGAGTTCACGATGAAGTTTCACCTCGACACGGCAGAAATTTTCGTCCCGGACGGCCTACTCTCAGAGCAGGCCCTGAGGCGAACGACCCATATGGCGATCGGAGCGCACCAGGACGATCTCGAGATCATGGCAGCGGGGGCAATCCTGGAATGCTTCCAACAAGATGACAAATGGTTTACCGGGGTAGTAGTTACAGATGGACGCGGTTCCCCACGCGATGACCTGTATAGGAACTACACCGACGAACAGATGCACCGGGTGCGCTTCAAAGAACAGATGAAAGCTGCCGTGATCGGCGAATATTCCGCCCAGGTTATGCTCGATTACCCCAGCAAAGCCGTCAAGGACGGGAGCAACCACCAGCCGGTGGAAGATCTTGCTCTGCTCCTCCGTTATGCACGCCCTCAATTTATATACACCCACAACCTTGCCGATAAACATGATACCCACGTCGGAGTCGCTCTTAAGGTGATCGCCGCCCTGCGCAGCCTGCCCGAGGCCGAGCGCCCGGAAAAGGTCTATGGCTGCGAAGTCTGGCGGAGCCTGGATTGGTTGGTCGACAGCGACAAGGTGACCATCGACCTCACCCAACACGAGAATCTGCAAACGGCGC
>MGNS01000082.1:0-5117 GCA_001795165.1 Chloroflexi bacterium RBG_16_57_11 | reverse complement strand
ACCATGGGACGCCGGCGGGCTAACGCCACCTTCTACGAGTCGCATGGAGTGGATGTTAGCCTTGGATTGGCTTACGCCATGGACCTGACACCCCTGATCCTGGATCCAGGCAGAGAGATATTACCGTTTGTGCAGGAACATATTGCTCGCTTTGCCCAGGACGTCTTGGAACGATTGGGACGAGCTGGGTAAGGGAATCCGTTTCTAACCCGATTCCCAGGGAACAGCCCTGCGGGCATTCATCCAATGGCAGAGCAGAAAGGAGGCAGACGGCTACCAGGAAATTTAATCCCCTCCATTTGCATCTAAGAATCGAACAACTAGACTCTAACCCATCCTGTTGGAGAAAGAAGGGAGATTAGAAATGCGTACCAAGTTATTGACCGTTTTGATCCTGGCGGGTCTCCTGTTGGGCGCCTGCGCTCCGGCAGCGCCGGTTGTCACACCCGAGACAATCGTGGAGACCGTGATGGTCGAATCGACGACGGTGGTCGAGAAAACGACCGTCGTCGAAAAAATCGTCGAGGTGACTCCCACCCCAGGACCTAACCCGGAAGCAGTAATTCAAGGAGTCGAGCCAGACGCCGAGATCGGCCTGTGGACCTTCTGGCTCTCACCGACGTTTGATGATTACATTAAGGACACGATCGCTCGATTCGAGCAGACCTATCCCGGTGTTAAAGTGAATTGGGAAGATCATCAGGCAACTTTCCAGGATGATCTGCGTAACTCGTTCGCAGCCGGGAACGCGCCCGATGTGATTAACCTGTCCATCTCGGAAGGTTGGGTCAGTGACTACGCCTCCCAGGGCTTACTGTATCCGCTGGACGATGCCGTTCCTCAAGAAGTGAAGGGCGTTTACTTTTCTAACCTGTGGGACCAGCAGGTGGTCGACGGAGCGCATTACCAGTTCCCCTGGTACCAGGGCATCCAGGTAAACCTGGTCAACCGGCAAATCTATGACCAGACAGGCCTGACGATCGAGGATTTCCCCAAGACCGTGGATGGTCTTCCCGCCTTGTGCGAGACGATCAAGGAGACGACCGGCACACTATGTGATATCCGTTTGACGGTGAACGACCTCCTGGCGCAGATGACCTATGAAGGCGGAGTTCAGGTCATCAATGAAGACGGCACCGCCTTTACCTTCGACTCGCCGGAAGCCGTCGCCTGGCTGCAAATGTACGTAGACATGGTGAAGGCCGGGACGGTCGATAGGACCGTTCTGGTAACCGATCAGGATCGCGTCGGGCTCGATCTCTTCACCTCAGGCAAGGCAGCCTTCTACAACACAGGTCCCAACCTCATCCGTGAAGTGCGCGCCAACAACCCTGGATTGTACGGCTACCTGGCGGTTGTTCCCGCCCCGGTGGGCAAATCTGGCGTCGTCGGCAAGGGGTTAATGGCGATGTCGGTGAAGAAGGATACCCCGTTCCCCAACGCATCGATGGCTTTGGCGCAATTCTTCACCAACCCGCAAAGCATGCTCGATTTCTCCAAGATCGTAGCTATCTACCCATCGACGCCGGCTTCCTACGATGATCCGTTCTTCTCTGCTGCCCCGGTAGCCATCGAGGATAGCGCGAAACCCTACGCGAAGGACTCTGTCTCCAAGTTGGCAGACATCGTACCGTCTATCCCGAACAAGGCCGATGTCAACAATATTGTCCTGCAGGCCGTTCAGCAGGCGCTCTTCAACAACGTTGATCCACAGACAGCGCTGACCGACGCGGTCGCTCAGGCGAACGCTCTGCTCCCGTAACTGGCACGACCGACTCTCAGCCCTCCCCTCTCTTGCCTGCAAACCGGACAGGGGAGGGCTGTCCTCGGTGAAGGATGATTGATGGTCAAGAAGTCTTCAATTACGCCGTATCTTTTTCTCGCGCCAGCCATGATCGTGATTGCGGTCTTTTTTCTCTACCCGATCGTGGCAGTCTTCTACTATAGCTTTACAGATTACAACATCGTTACGCCGCCTCAATGGATCGGCCTGAAGAATTATCAGGTGCTAATGAGAGATGCGATCTTCTGGCAAGCGTTAAGCCACTCGTTGGTCTACCTGTTGGTGACGCCGGTGCTCATCTTTCTCTCCACGATCCTGGCCATAGTCGTCAACCGCAGACTACCAGGCATAAACGCATTTCGCGCTCTTTTTTTCATCCCGGTCATCAGCGGCAGCATCGCCGTTGGCATCGCCTGGCGTTTGATGTTAGACACGAACGGAATCATCAACGGCCTGCTTATCTCCCTGGGTGTCCTCGCAGAGCCTTTCCAATGGCTGGCCGAACCGGCTTTAACGCTGCCGATCGCCATGTTGTTGACCATCTGGCTGGGAGTCGGGTATTACATGATGATCTTTCTCGCCGGCCTGCAGAATATTTCCGAAGAGCTGTACGACGCCGCATTGATCGATGGCTGCAATGGATGGCAGAAGCATTGGCATGTCAGTATCCCCGGCCTTCGCCCACAGATTACGTTCATCGCCGTTATCTCCAGTTTGGCCGCGTTGCAGGTATTCAATGAGATCTTTACGCTCACCGGCGGCTTAGGCGGTATCTTGAACAGTGGTGTGACGCTGGTCTTCTACCTCTGGCGTCAGGCCTTCAGATTGAACCATGCAGGCATGGCCTCGGCAATCGCGGTGGTGCTGCTGGTCATCACACTGATTTTTTCAATCACGAATATCCGCTTTCTAGAACGCGGAACTCAGGCGGATTAATGGAAATCGCCCGGGCCAAACCCCACACCGTTGTGCGTGGGACCCGCCGCCTCCCCCGCCATTTTATTGAAAATGCTTTCTGGTATGTTGTCCTTAGCCTGGTTGCGGTCATCACCGTCTTCCCCTTTATTTGGGTATTTTTCACCTCGTTCAAAGGTCTAAACGATCCGATCTTCTCGGTACCGCCGCAGCTTATTCCCCGCGATCCCACCCTTGAGAATTATCTACGAGTGTGGAGACTCCTGCCGGTCGGTCGCTTCTACCTGAATAGCATCCTGGTGACGTTCGGTGTCATGGTTCTGAATACACTGTTTGCTTCGCTCGCAGCCTATCCATTAGCGAAGATGCAGTTCTGGGGGCGAGACACGATCTTCTACCTGCTCCTGGCGACTTATATCGTGCCGCCGGTGCTCACATCCATCCCCAGCTTCATCCTCGCAGTCAAAGTCTTTCATTACTACGACAGGCTTCAGTCAGTGATCTTCCCTTATCTTGCGGGTGTTCTGAGCATTTTTCTCATGCGGCAAGCCTTTAAAGGTGTGCCTGATGATTTACTCGATGCTGGCCGAATGGATGGCGCCAGCGAGTTCCGTATCTGGTGGGATATCGTGCTTCCCGTCGTACGGCCTTCCCTCGCTACGGTAGCGATCATCACCTTCGTCGAACAATGGAATAACTTCTTTTGGCCTTCGTTGATGCTGCACACACGCGAGAACATGACCCTTCAAGTTGGCCTCGTAGCTCTTCAGGGAGCCTTTGCCAACGACGCCCGTGGCATCGCTGCAGGGGTCGTCATGACCGTCATCCCGATCATTATCTTCTTCTCCGCCCTGCAGCAACAATTCGTGCGCGGCCTGACCGGTGCAGTGAAAGGATAACCTCGGCACGCCTGCAGAGGGATAACGATGTCTACCGAATTGGAGCCTCTGTCTATCGATCGTGCCATCGGCCAGAAGATTCTACTGGCATTCGAGGGAAAAGATGACCTTCCTGGCGAGATTCGAGATGTAATTCGGAAGGTTCGCCCAGGAGGTTTCACCCTATATCGCGCCTTGAACATCGAAAATCCTGCTCAGGTACACCAACTCACCCAAGCTCTCCAGCAGATTGCCCTGGAGGAAGGCCTATCTCCCTTCCTCATTGCAGCCGACCAGGAGGGCGGTCAGCTGATGGCGATCGGGGAGGGGACCACCCAGCTCCCCGGAAATCTCGCTCTCGGGGCGGCAGGTTCCACTGAACTGGCGCACCAGGCCGGGGTCGTGCTGGGGCGAGAGCTGGCTGCCATCGGGATCAACATCGATTACGCCCCTTGCTGCGATGTGAACGTTAATCCGCATAATCCGGTCGTCGGTACGCGTTCATTTGGACAAGACCCGCGCAAAGTCGCAGCGCTTTCGGCGGCGATGGTGGCCGGTATTCAGGCTAGCGGAGTCGCCGCCGCCGCCAAACACTTCCCGGGACACGGCGACACCGCCAGCGATTCGCACCACGGCGTCCCGGTAGTTCCTCACCGCCTGGAACGCCTGCGCGAAGTCGAATTGCCTCCATTTGCAGCGGCAATCCGGGCAGGCGCAAAACTCGTGATGACTGCCCACCTGGCGCTGCCGGAGGTGGATGGGCGCGACGATCTGCCCGCCACCCTCTCGACCAGTATCTTGCAAGGTCTTCTTCGCCGGGAGCTGGGTTTTTCCGGCCTTATCGTCACCGATGCCCTGGATATGAGAGCCATCCTGCAAGGCATGAGCATTGAACAGGTTGCAGTTTCCGCGGTCAGCGCGGGAATTGATCTGCTCCTGTTGGGGCCGAGCCAGACTTCGCCGGCCTCCATATACAACCGCCTCCTCGAATCCACGCAGCAGGGCGAACTGGATACTGAGAGTTTTCAGGCCTCAACCCGCAGGATTAAGGCTCTTAAGGACTGGCTGGGAAAGCAAGCTCTTCCCCCAGAATTAGATGTGGTCGGATGCGCCGCCCACCAGGCAGTCGCAACGGAGATCGCCGGCCGGTCGATCACCCTGGTCCGCGATCAAGGCGGCTTGTTGCCTTTACGCCTCCAATCCGGACAACGGATGGCGGTCATCCTGCCCAGGCCGCTCGATCTGACGCCCGCGGATACTTCTTCTTACGTTTCCCCTGCCCTGGCTCAGGAGCTGCGCAGATATTTCTCCACTGTGGACGAATACCTCCTCCCGCACGCGCCGCAAGATCAGGATATCGCTGCTCTCCTCGGGCAGGTTCAAAAATACAGTCTTCTGGTTTTGTGTACTCTGAACGCATATTCGCAGCCGGATCAAGCAAGTCTCGTTAAGGCTATCGTCCAAACCGGGATACCCTGCGTGGTTGCCGCCCTGCGCATGCCCTATGACCTGGCGGCTTTCCCGGATGCGTCTACCTTCGT
>MGNS01000081.1:8514-8864 GCA_001795165.1 Chloroflexi bacterium RBG_16_57_11 | reverse complement strand
GTTTATGAGCTGACCCGATAATTATGACAATGGGAGTAGATTAATGAGTACGGATCTGCCCAACAAAGAAAATAAAATTCGCGAGCCATCTCTGCTGGATGCGCTGATCCCACTGCTCTTCATGATCGCGCTGCTGGCCACCTCGATCGTGCTGTTCGGCATCGATGCCGCTCTTGGCCCGCTGCAGGTAGCCTTGCTGATGAGCGCGGTGGTTGCCGCGGTTGTGGCGCATAAGAACGGCCACCCCTGGGAGAAGTTGGGCGAGGAGATCGTTAAAGGCATCTCGGTGGCGATGAGCGCTATCCTGATCCTGCTCATGGTCGGAGCGCTGATCGGCGTCTGGAACATAT
>MGNS01000081.1:6597-8489 GCA_001795165.1 Chloroflexi bacterium RBG_16_57_11 | reverse complement strand
TATATCGATCCAGCCTGGTTTTATTTCGCCGCCGCGCTGCTGACCGGGATCGTGGGGATCGTAACCGGCAGCTCCTGGACCACTGCCGCGACGCTGGGAGTCGCTTTCATCGGCATGGCCAATGCGATCGGCGCCTCAACTGCCATCACTGCCGGGGCGGTGATCTCTGGCGCCTATTTTGGCGACAAAATGACCCCGCTGTCGGAAACGACCATCCTGACCCCGCAAATCGTGGGCAGCAATGTGTATACCCATATTCGCAGCATGTCTTATGCCGCTGTGCCAGCCTATTTGATTTCTCTGGTCATTTTTTTTCTGATCGGGAGAAATTTAGCCGTAGCTCCGGTGGATACGACGGCTTCGCTGGAGGCTTTGGAGGCATCCTACAACATCACCTTGTGGAACTTGCTGCCGGTGCTGGTCTTGCTGCTGCTTGGCATCCGCAAATACCCGGCTTTTCTCTCCATCCTGATTGGAACGCTGGTCGGCGCCTTGGTGGCGGTGGTCCTGCAGCCCCAGGTCGTAACCGCTTTTGCCAATGACCCCAGCCTGGGCTACGGGCTGGCGGCGTTGAAAAGCGTTTGGATGGCGATGGCAAATGGCTTCACCGCCTCAACCGGGTATGAGCAAATCGATGCACTGTTCTCGGGCGGGGGCATGGACAGCATGCTGACGACCATCTGGTTAATCCTGGGAGCGATGTCTTTCGGCGCCATGATGGATTATGGAGGCTTTAACGCTCGCTTGATCACGCCGGTCATCGGCCGGCTCAAGTCCGTGGGCGGGATGATTGCCGCCGTGATGGTCACCGCCTTAGGGTTGAACATCGTTGCCGGCGACCAGTACATCGCTATCGTGCTGCCGGCGCGCATGTTCATGGTCGAATTCCGCAAACGCGGCATCCATCCGGAGACGCTGGCCACCGCGGTGGAAAACTCCGGGACGGTCACCTCCCCGTTGATCCCGTGGAACTCCTGCGGCGCGTATATGTCGGCCGCTTTGGGCGTATCCACGTTCGTTTACCTGCCGTACTGCTTCTTCAACTTTCTTAATTTCGCCCTAGGAATGATCTATGGGTTTGCCGGGATCAACGTCATGCGCTTGAAACCCGAAGAACAATTACCGGCACAACCCCTGGCCGAAATTCCAATGGTTGTACAGGACAGATAATGAGTTTCGTCCCAATCTCTGCTGACGCTGGTCAGTTTAACAAGGAGCAGGCATAAGCCTATGCTAACCACGATCCTGTATATCATCCTGGCCATTCTGGTCCTCACCACTCTATATGTTGTGACCCGCACCATCATTTTTGAACGGTCCCGCAGAGCTGTGGAAAAGATCGAAGGTCTCCAGGTAGATGAGAAGCAAGTTGCCGAACATCTGGCGGCATCCGTGCGCTGCAAGACGGTTCCCCTGGACGAAACAGGCACGCCAGATCCCCAGGCTTTCCAGCAGCTCCACCAGATGCTCAAAGAGACTTACCCGCTGGTGCATCAGAAGCTGAGGCGTGAGGTGGTGAACGGGTTCAGCCTGGTTTACATCTGGCAGGGCAGCCGGTCCGACCTGGATCCGGTGATGCTGATGGCCCACCAGGATGTCGTCTCCGCCGACCCCACCGATTGGACTTACCCGCCTTTCGAGGGAGTGATTGCTGATGGTTTTGTCTGGGGGCGTGGCACGCTGGACATCAAGAACCAGTTGATCGGTATCCTGGAAGCCGCAGAGATCCTGCTGGCGCAAGGCTACCGGCCGGAGCGCACCATTCTGTTCGGCCTGGGGCATGACGAAGAAACCGGCGGCGTGAATGGCTGCAAGGTCATCGGGCAGATGCTCAAAGAACGCGGCGTCCATCTGGCCGGCATCGTCGATGAAGGCGGCGGGATCGCCGCTGG
>MGNS01000081.1:776-6464 GCA_001795165.1 Chloroflexi bacterium RBG_16_57_11 | reverse complement strand
CTGGCGCGCGCCCTGGCCCGCCTGGAAGCCCACCCTATGCCTCCCCACTTGCGCAGGCTTCGCCCGCTCTATCATGGAATCGGTCGAGCTGCTCCGATCTACATTCAGGTTGCTTTTGCCAATATCTGGCTGTTTGGCCCGCTGTTGAAGCGCTGGCTGGTGCCTCACCCGGAGATGAACGCCAGCATGCGCACCACCACTGCTTTGACCATCATCAACGGAGGCGTGGAAGATAACACCATCCCCGCTGATGCGAAGGCCATCGTCAACTTTCGCCTGTTGCCTGGTGACTCCATCGCCGATGTTTTGTGGCACGCCAAGAAAGTAATCAAGGACGAACGGGTGCATATCCGTCCTGTCGAAGGCAAGTTCAACGAAGCGCTGCCCATCTCGCCAACCACAGGCCCTGCTTACCAGGGATTGAGCAAGGTGGTCCAGCAGGTTTTTGGAAATTATCCAGTAGCCCCATTCGTGATGCTCGGAGGCACCGACTGCCAGCACTTCGTGCCGGTGTGCGATCACATCTATCGCTTCACCTCCCTGGTCATGGATGAGAGCTTCCGCGGCCTGGAGCACGGCATCGACGAACGCATCCCGGTCGAGGGAATGGCAAAAATGGTTAAGTTTTATGCCCAATTGATGCAGGTTTGGAGCACAAGAGAGATGATTGCGAGTAAAGAAATGTATATCCCTAGTGAAGTATAAGCCTGGTCAATCTATTGGATTAATATCCAGATCAAAATGAGCAAATCCAGAAGGAGATCAAGATATGAGTAACGAAATTGGCGTTCATTCAGAAGTCGGCAAGCTCCGTAAGGTGATTGTCCATCGACCGGATCTCAGCCTGAAGCGTCTGACCCCCACCAACCACGACGACCTGTTGTTCGACGATGTCCTGTGGGTGGAGCGCGCTCAATGGGAGCACGACCAGTTCGTCAAGGCGATGCGCGAGCGCGGCATCGAAGTATATTATCACCTGGACTTGCTGGGCGAAGCCCTGGCAGCCTCCGAGGAAAGTCGCCGCAATGTGATCCAGCTGGTGGCATCCGAGTACACCGTAGGGTGGTCATTGTTGGACGAAGTGCGCGAGTTCTTGATGAAGATGCAGCCGGATGTGCTCGCCAGGCACCTGGTTGGCGGGCTGACGATCGGCGAGATGGAGGCCGGAGGTTTCGATCTGGCCGGGTACAGGCAGATCTCTTTGGGTGCGGCGGCGGTGGATGAACCGGGTTTCTTCGTCATTCCTCCGGTGCCGAACTCGCTCTTCCAGCGTGATCCCTCCTGCTGGATTTACAACGGCGTCACGGTCAACCCAATGTTCTGGCCCGCCCGGCGGCGGGAGGCGCTCAACATGCTGACCATCTACCGCTACCACCCTATGTTCCAGGCCGCCAAGTTCGACTTCTGGTATCCGGAACAGACCGGTGATGGCGGCTTCGACATCCACGATTTCGGCCGGGCCTCTATGGAAGGCGGCGACGTCCAGCCCATCGGCCATGGCACGGTGGCGATTGGCATGGGCGAGCGCACCCAGGCGCGCATGATCGAGCTAGTGGCCAAGAACCTGTTCGAAAACGGCGGCGCCGAGCGGGTGCTCGTGGCTGTGATGACCAAGGATCGCGCCCACATGCACCTGGATACAGTCTTCACCCTGCTCGACCGGGATATCGCCACCGCCTTCCCCAAGGTGGTTAATAACATCCGCGCCATCAGCCTGCGCCCAGGGAAGAAACCGGGCGACTTCCATGTCACCGAGGAGAGGAGCTTCCTGGATGCGATGGCCGATGCGCTGCACGTCAAGAAGCTGACCGTGGTCGAGACCGGTGGCGATGAGTACCAGGCGCAGCGCGAGCAGTGGGACGACGCCAATAACACCGTGGCATTGGAGCCGGGTGTGGTCGTCTCCTACGAGCGCAACACCTTCACTATTTCCAAGATGCGCCAGGCTGGCGTCGAGGTGGTCGCCATCGCCGGGTTCGAGCTGGGCAAGGGCCGTGGCGGCGGGCACTGCATGACCTGCCCATTCCTGCGTGACGGAATTTAGCAAGTAAGGAGGAGAAACCATGAACAACACTTGGCGTTGGATCATCGGGATCATAGTGGGATTGGCTCTGGTTGGACTCCTGTTAGCCGGGAGATCGGAACGACAGGCTTACCGCATTGCCAGAGGCGCGGTTGAGCAGCGGGTCGAGCTCAGCCAGGAGCGGATTGATACAGCTGTCGAGATGGCCACCAAGTCGGTTGACCTGGCGCTTACTCTGGCCGGCAACCTGCCGTCTCAACCGGCCAAGGCAGACCTGGTCAAGCAGGACATCGAGGAAATCGGCAATCGCCTGAAATCTGCTTCTGAAGCACGCGGCGATCTGGCCATCGAACGGCTGAACCAGTCCATCGAGCAGTTCAATAAAACAATGCAGACCGTTGAGGACGCCTCCAAAGAAGCGGAAAGTGAGGCGGTTAAATCTGTCCTGGATCGCATCTACGGCATGCTGGAGGCTACCAAAGAGCAACTTGTTCAAACCATTCTGAATGCGCAAAAGTAGGATGGTTTCTCGCCCTGGGTGTGGGCTGTGCAGCGCTGCTCGCACCCAAGGGCAGGTCAAAAAGCTATTCTCGATGCTTAATATTTGATAAATTAGAGATTAATGATAAAATAACAAACCATGGCAATAATTGGTGCAACTTTTTGGGGCGGATTGGCCGCTATCTCGTTGCTGGTTGGTTATTTCCTTGCCGAGCGCGGGTTGTCCACACGCACCATTGGTATGGTCATGGGTGTAGGCGCCGGGGCTTTGATCAGCGCCATCGCCTATGAGCTGATCCCTGAGTCAATGTTCTATGGAATCGATATGGCGGCCACATTCTGCCTGGGTGCGTTCGCCTTCTTTGGAGCCGACTGGATTGTCGATCGCCGGGGTGGTGCGGATCGCAAGGACATTGCCGGCGAGCAGGTTGGCTCGGGCTCAGCGATTTTCATCGGCACCCTGCTGGATAACGTGCCCGAGTCGATCATCCTTGGGATGAGCCTGGCGGTTGGCGGCGCGGTCAATGCCGCCTTTCTGGCGGCCGTGTTCGTCTCGAACCTGCCAGAGGGCGTGGCCGGGACGGTGAATCTCCAGACCTCAGGTCACTCTCGGCGCAACATCTTCTGGATGTGGACTGCACTGGTGATCATCTCAGCCGCCTGTGCAGGGTTGGGTTACCTGATAATTCGCTGGCTACCAGGCGCGGATGGGCGATTGGCCCAGGCTTTCGCCGCCGGAACCATGCTGGCCGATGCGATGATGCCAGAGGCGTTCGAGCACGGCGGGAAGCTGGTCGGCATCTTTACCGTGATGGGATTTTTGGCAGCTGCTATTCTCTCGGTCATAGAATAATAGCTCGGCCAACCGCAGACCTTCCATGCCAAGAGTACCTAAACACTCAGAACAGGGTTAACAGACTGTAGGTCAGGAATTAATCATGCCAGAGAAAGGAGACAATCATGGCGAAGGATAAAGGTAAGAAGAAGGGCAAGAAGGCTGAGGAGGCTGAGGAGAAGGAGGTGCTCGAGACAGCGCCGATTGAGGAGCCGGGTGGTACTGGAGAGAAGGCCAAGATTAGCCGTAAAGAGTTTGACAAGGAGATGGAAAAACTCCAGGTCGAGCTGGTCAAGATGCAGGAATGGGTCAAAGCCACTGGAGCTAAGATCTGCGTCATTTTTGAAGGGCGCGACACTGCCGGCAAGGGCGGCGTGATCAGGCGCATCACCGAGCGGGTCAGCCCGCGCGTTTTCCGCGTGGTAGCGCTCTCGGCTCCAACAGACAGGGAGAAATCGCAGATGTATTTCCAGCGCTACATGCCTCACCTGCCGGCAGCCGGGGAAGTGGTGCTGTTTGACCGTAGCTGGTACAACCGGGCTGGCGTCGAGCGGGTAATGGGCTTTGCCACACCAGAACAGGTGGAATACTTTCTGAAATATGCACCTCCGGTCGAGCGAGCCATCATCCAATCCGGCGTCCATCTGGTCAAGTACTGGCTCGAAGTGGATATGGAGGAGCAGGCCAAGCGCTTCCAGGAGCGCAATGAAGACTATCGCAAGATCTGGAAGCTCAGCCCGATGGATCTGCAAGCCCAGGCGCGCTGGTATGACTACTCCCGAGCGCGTGACGCCATGTTCGCCGCCACCGACACCCCGGAATGCCCGTGGTACGTGGTGCCTTCCAACGACCAGCGCCGGGCGCGGCTGAACTGCATCTCGCACTTCTTGAGCCTGATCCCCTACGAAGAAGTGCCGCGCGAGCCAATCAAGTTCCCCAAGCGCCAGCCGAAGGGCAACTACAAAGAATCGGATCATCCATTCCGCTTTGTCCCAGAAAGATATTGAAAGGCAGGTAACCCAGTATGGCAGACACACCCAATAACCAACCGAAATGGTTCACCATAACCCCGGAGGTGGTGGCCAAAGAGCTTGGGGTCGATCCGGCCAAGGGGTTGAGCAGCGTCGAAGCGCAACAGCGGCTGCAGAAATACGGCCCGAATAAGCTGGCAGGCAAGGCGAAGGAACCGGGCTGGCAGGCTTTCTTGCGCCAGTACAAGGACTTTATGCAGATCCTCCTGCTGTTTGCCGCGATCGTCAATATCGTCGTCACCGGGGATTGGGGCACCACCCTGGTGCTCTTGATTCTGACGGTGTTCAATGCTGTCTTAGGCCTGAATCAAGAATCGAAGGCCGAAGCCAGCCTGGCCGCGCTGGAAAAGATGATGAAGAACATCGCCCGCGTGCGCCGGGATGGGCAGGCGGTCGAGATCGACGCGGAGGACCTGGTCCCGGGCGACATCGTGCTGATGGAAGCGGGCAACCGCGTCCCGGCGGATGGTCGCCTGTTCGTGACAGCCACCGTGGAGATCGAGGAAGCCGCCCTGACCGGCGAGAGCGTGGCCTCACCCAAGGACACCGAGACCATCGCCAAAGCCGACGCCCCGCTGGGCGACCGCCATTGCATGGCCTACATGAACACGGCGGTCACGCGCGGGCGCGGTGAGATGATCGTCACCACCACCGGTATGGGCACCGAGATGGGTAAAATCGCCGACCTGCTGAACAAAACTGAAGCGGATAAGACCCCGCTGCAGAAGCAGCTCGACCGGCTGACCATCATCATCGCCAGCCTGGCTGGCGTGACTTTCCTTCTGATGCTTATCATCGGTCTAACGCAAGGGAATGATTTTGCGGTAATTTTCACGGCTGGCATCGCCCTGGCGATTTCGGCCATCCCGACCGGCATGCCGGCAGTGGTGACCACCATGTATTCGATGGGCACACGCGTCCTGGCTGCTCAGAACGCCATCGTCAAGCGGCTGCCGTCGGTGGAGACGTTGGGCTCTGTATCGGCCATCTGCTCGGACAAGACCGGCACGCTGACGCTGAATAAGATGACCTCGGTCGAGTTCACCGTACCTGGCCAGAACCGCTACCATGTAACTGGCGAAGGCTATGGCACGAAAGGAGAATTGCAGCTCACCCGTGGCATCCCGCCAGGCGAGCCCTGGAAGAAGGGTAGCGCGCCTTACACAACAGAAGGGCAGGTGCTGAGTGCGGGTGGTCCCAAGATCGATCTCGATGAGGTGATGCTGCCGATGGCCTTGTGCGCCGATGCACGCCTGGATGGCGAAAACCTGATCGGCGACCCCACCGAAGGCGCACTG
>MGNS01000081.1:0-759 GCA_001795165.1 Chloroflexi bacterium RBG_16_57_11 | reverse complement strand
AGGCGGCGTCCATGTCGATAGCGCACGCCAGATGTACCCACGGGTAGCCGAAGTGCCGTTTGACTCAGACTACAAGTTCATGGCCACCTTCCACGACATGACCGACCACCAGGGTAAGCCGGTAGTACGCTGTTTCGTCAAGGGCGCGCCGGATGTGTTGATCACTCGCGCGGGCTATTTCTGGTTGCCGGGAGGCGAGGTGCGGCCGATTTCGGATGAAAACCGGCCACTGGCGTTGAAAGAGAACGACCGCATGGCCGCGGCCGGCGAGCGCGTGATGGTGGTGGCGCGGCGCGACTTTGACCCGCAGACCTTCGATCCCAAGGGCAAGCTGATCGACCTGGTGAAGGACCTGACCCTGCTGGCGATGGTCGGCATCGTCGACCCGCCCCGCAGCGAGGCCAGAGACGCCATCGCCAAGTGCCATAGCGCCGGCATCCAGGTACGAATGATCACCGGCGACCACGCCGTGACTGCCGCGGCAATCGGGCATCAGCTGGGCATCGAGGGCACAGCCCTGACTGGCGCCCAGTTCGCCGCCAAGAGCGATGAACAGCTGACCAAGGAGCTGGATGATATCGGCGTGGTCGCGCGCGTCGCACCGGAAGACAAGATCCGCCTGGTAAGGTTGCTCCAGGAGAAGCAGAACATCGTCGCCATGACTGGGGACGGCGTCAATGACGCTCCCGCACTGAAGAAGGCCGATATCGGCGTGGCGATGGGCATCACCGGCACCGAGGTCTCCAAGGGAGCAGCGGT
>MGNS01000080.1 GCA_001795165.1 Chloroflexi bacterium RBG_16_57_11 | reverse complement strand
TGGGCCCGGGCGAATAACAACCGCCCCGCGCCCTCGGTCCGTCCCTGGCGCGGGGCGCCTGGGTCCGAACCCGTTTTGAACGGGTTTTCTTGTGTGCCAGCGCCGGGTTTCAACCCGGGCGGCTGATTGAAAATCGATTCGGGGTTGTACGCCAGCGTCATGAAGAACCCGTTTTAAACGGGATTTATTGTGTACCAGCGCCAGATTTCAATCCGGGCGGCCTATGTACCAAGACCTGTACTCCTGGGATAACCTGCTCCTCGCCTACCACAAAGCCAGCCGGGGCAAGCGAGGCCGCCCCTGTGTGGCTGCCTTCGAGCACCGTCTGGAGGATAACCTGCTCGCCCTGCAGGACGAGCTGCGCTCCTTCACCTACCGCCCAGGCCCGTATGAAAGCTTTTACATCCACGAGCCCAAGCGCCGCCTGATCTCGGCCGCCCCTTTCCGCGACCGGGTGGTTCACCACGCCCTGTGCAACCGGATCGAGCCGCTGTTTGAGCGCGGCTTTATCTTCGACTCCTACGCCAACCGGGTCGGCAAGGGCACCCACCGCGCCCTAGATCGGGCGCAGGAATTCGCCCGCCGCTACCCATATTTCTTGCAGTGCGATATCCGTCAGTTTTTCCCCAGCATCGACCACCGGATCCTGCTCCTCATGTTGGCGCGGGTGATTGTCGACCCAGGCGTGCTCTGGTTGTGCAAGCAGATTTTGGCCAGTGGTGCCGGCGTGCTGAGTGGAGAATACAGCATGGTGTATTTCCCCGGCGCGCATCCAAAACCGGTCCATGAGGGCATTCCCTTCCTGGGTTTCGTCGTCTTCCCGCAGCGCCGCCGCCTCAAGCGGCGTAAGGGCATCTATTTCCGGCGTCGCTTCATAGCCATGCTGTGCGCTTCTGCGGCCGGCGAGATCCCGCTGGAGCGGGTGAGCGCCAGCGTGCAGGGCTGGGTGAATCATGCCCGCTTTGGCAACACAGTCGGTTTGCGGTGCGCCACTCTGACTGGTGGGCGGTAACCCGGACTGTGCCTGCCTGTTATTGTGTTATAATATGACTACGATCATGACCATGGTCATTTTTAAGGAATTTAGCAATGACGAACACCATCTCCAAAAGTAAACTTAAGGCTAAAATGCTCGAGATCTTCCGCCAACTGGAGACCAGCGGCGAAGAATTGATCGTTACGGACCGCGATAAACCGGTTTTGAAGATTGTTCCCATCCGGCCAACGGTGCCGTTAGCTGCCGTGTTCGGCGACTTCCAGGGTCAGGTGATTTACCTGGAGGACCTGGATACGCCCACGCTTGCAGAATGGGATGAGGCATAAATGATCGTACTGGACACATCTGCTCTGCTTTACTGGACGTTGGATCCTGCGCAGTTGTCCTCTAAGGCCAGCAAGGTGATTCAAGGGGCCGGTCGAATCATGGTTAGTTCGATCTCGATTTGGGAAATTGCCCTGAAGGTCAAGCGCCAGAAACTCATCCTCCCCCTGACTGTAGCGGATTATGTCGAACGTTTGCAGCTATTGGAAGCGCTTGAGATCCTCTCCGTTGACGTCCAAACCTGGCTGGACAACCTGGCTCTGCCCTGGGAGCACCGTGACCCGGCCGACCGAACGATCGTAGCCCTGGCTGCCCGTTTTGGCTGCCCTTTGATTACTTCGGATCGCCTCATCGCCGGGTTCTACCCGCGGACGGTCTGGTAAAAACGACCATCCAGCCGCCTGCACTTCCCTAATCTCCTAATCCCCTAATCTCCCCAACCGCTCCGCCCGGATTATCAGCTCACCTTTTTCTGGATCCAACTCCACCACCCCCTCCACCAGGTAAGGACCCGGCCCGCTCAGCGCCGCCCGGTTGCGCCGGTAGGCATCTCCCGGGATCACCACATCCACCACCCCTTCTAAATCTTCCAAAGCCAGGAAGTAAATGTAGTCCCCGCCGGTCGCCCGGCCCCGCCGCCAGGTCTGTCGCATCCCGGCTACCAGCACCCGCTGGCCAAGCTGGGCGGCGGCTTCGACCGTGGTCAGCGCCCCGCTGGCTGCGATCTGTGCTGCGTGCAGCTCCAGTGGGTGGGCGCTGACCCCTACGCCCAGGATCTCCTCCTCGGCGGCGATCTTTTCCTCGATTGACCAGTCTTCGTCTGTTGGCGCCGCCAGGTCGAACAGCGGGAGCTGCCCGCCACGCCACCCTCCATGCTCGATCTGGCGCAACAGCGCCGGACGGGTTCCAAAGCTGCTCAGCGCGCCGGCTTTAACCAGGTTGCGCGCCTCCGCCGGTCGTGGATCGGCGCGCACCAGGAAGTCGAGCAGCGAGCGGAACGGGCGTTGTTGCAGGATGCGCTTCTGCGTGAGGCGGGTCAGCTCGCGCACCTGGTTCAGCCCCATAAACAGCGCCAACCGGCCATCGATGGAGCGAGCGCTGAACTCCGGCATAGCGAAGTTGATCTGAGGCGGGTGGATCGCCAACCCCAGCCGGCGCGCCTCGGTAAGATATACCCGCTGCCCGTAATATCCGCCCCAATTGGCCAGCACCGCCGCCATGAACAGCGCCGGGTAATGTGCCTTGCACCACGCTGATTGCCACGCCACCCGGGCGTACGAAGCGGCGTGCGCCTTGGGAAAGCCATATCCGGCAAAAGCCGCCATCAGCTCCCATATCCGCTCAGCCTGCGCCTCGGGCACGTCATTCTGTTCGGCTGCCCCTATCATAAAGCGCTCCTTGAGCATTTGCATCTGCCTGCCTGGATCGAAGTGGCTCATCGCCCGCCTTAGCAGGTCAGCGTCCGCCAGGCTGAGCCCCGCCAGCTCGTGTGCGATACGCAGAACCTGCTCCTGATACAGGATCACCCCAAAGGTATCGTTCAGCAGCGGCTCGAGCGCCGGGTGCAGGTAGACTGCTGGCTCCAGCCCACGATAGCGGGCAACGAAGGCGTCCTTCAACCCGCCGGTCAGCGGACCCGGGCGGTACAGCGCCAGGGCCACCAGGATGTCGTTGGTGGTGCGAGCGTGAATTTCTTTGAGCGTCGCCTGCATCCCCGGGCTTTCTATCTGGAAGCAGCCGATGGTGCGCCCTTGTTCCACCATCTCCGAGGTAGCCGGGTCTTCGTCAGCGATGCCGTCCAGTATCCGCAGCGGGGATGACCTCCCGGTTTCTTCTCCCTCCGATTGCTGTATGGCTGCCGCGACATCTCCCATGACGGTCAGGCCACGGATGCCAAGCAAGTCAAGTTTCACTAATCCCAGCCGCTCGATTGAATCGAGGTCGAACTGGGTGATCGCCACACCTTTGGTAGCCATCTGCGTCGGCGCCAGCTCGGTGATCGGACCCGGAGCGATAACGATTCCACCAGGGTGGATGGAAAGATGTCGTGGCAGCCCGATCAACGCTTCCGCATCCTGGAAGATCTGCTGATGCCGTGGTGAGTTAGAGTGGGCGGCTAGCTCGGCGTACGGATGGTCGCCCGCCTGTCTGCGGCCTGGCAGGCCGTACCAACGGTATGGCAGGCGCTCGGCCAGGGCGCTGATCTCCTCCGCCGGCAGCCCGTAGGCTTTGGCTACCTCGCGCAGCGCCGAGCGGCGACGGAAGCGATTAACCGTGCACACCATTGCAACACGCTCGGCGCCAAAGCGTCGGTAAACGAAATTGATCACCTCGTCCCGTCGCCGCGAGCACAGGTCCGTATCAATGTCCGGCGGCGTTTGGCGGGCCGGGTTTAGGAAGCGCTCGAAGTACAGGTTCAATGCGACGGGGTCGGGTGTGGTAACCCCCAGGCAGTGGGCCACCAGCGACGATGAGGCGGAGCCGCGTGAGGCGATCGGAATGCCATTCCCCCGGGCGAAGTTCACAATCTCTTTCATCACCAGGAACAGCGACTCATAGCCCCGCTCGGCGATCACAGCCAGCTCATGATCCAGCCTGGCCTGTATCTCCTTCGGCAGTGCCGCGCCCTCATTTGTTCCGTTCATCGCTGCATAATGCCGTTGCGCGCCCGCTTGTGCTTCGCGTCGTAACACCATCGTAGGTGTTTCACCCTCGCCCAACTCGATGGTTGGAAACCGCGCTATTCCCAGGGGCAGCTCCAGCCGGCATCGCTCGGTGATCTCTTGTGTTGCTACCAGGGCGCGCGGATGGTCTTTGAACCGTTGAGCCATTTCGGCCTGGCTGGTGAAATGCGCTCCGGCCGGGGCGAGCTCATGACTGGCTAGTTCACTCACCTGCCGGTTGAGCCGGATAGCTGCCATGGTGCGTTGCAATCCTGCCTGTTCTGGCGCCAGGTAAAAGATGTCGTGTGTGGCGACAGTGGGTAATCGCAGGCGGGCTGCCAGGCGGGAGAGTCGATCGGCGATCAGCCGATCGTGCTCTGTGTGGATTTGTAGCTCCACGTATAATCGCCCGGGGTAGAGGTCTATTAAATTTTGCAGCTGGAGGGTAGCCGCGTGATCGGCGCCTTCCAGGAGCAGCCGGTTGAGAAGCCCACGGCTACCTCCGGTCAGGCAAAGGTAACCACTTGGATGATCTCCCAGTATTTGAAGATCCAAAGGGATGGCTGCTGCCGGATCGGCTTGAATATGGCTGCTTAAGCGGCACAGATTGGCCCAGCCGCTCAGATCCGTCGCCAGAAGCACAAGCGGGTAAGCGGTGCTGCTGGTGTAAGCAGCCAGCTCCTGTGGTGGCAGGATGTCCACTTCCATGCCCAGGATCGGCTGAATACCAGCCTGAAGGCAAAAATCATAGAACTCGATCGCACCGGTGAGCCGGTTATGGTCGGTTAACGCCAAAGCAGGCATTCCGAGACGCGCTGCTGCCTGGACCAGCCCCTCCGGAGGCACGACTCCCTCGAGGAAAGAAAATGACGAGCGGACATGCAGGTGGTTAAACATTAATATTTTCGAGTCTGTTATAGCTCAATAATTATACATGCGAAGACATGGTGAGAATATTGGATTAACCAACGGACCCCACGTGGGGGTCCGTTGGTAGATCATCGATGCTCACAAAGCGATATCTGAATCGGATTACCCTACCATCTCCACAACGCCCTGCATGCCCTCAAGAATTTTCTCCAACGCCATGGTGTGGCTGCAGCGACCGCGGGTCTGAAAAAAGTCGCAGTCGCACTTCCAGACACCTTCTGCCAACAGGATACTATGTGGATTGTTATCCCCTACGAAAGTTACGTTGAGCGACTCAATGCGAAAACGGTCGCGTTGTGATGCGTATTTTTTCGCCTTTTCAATCTTTCCGATCATCCCATAGTCCATGTAGTTCGGTCTCCTTTCGCAGTTTTGCTTGGATAAATTAAGAATAGAAAAGGGCACGCGCGCGTGCCCTTACGAAATGATAATTAAGACTGCTTTGATGGCTAATTCCGGCAAGGTAATCACCTCGCAATATAGTATAAGCTGAGTCTCGGGGAAAGTCAACGCGCGAAATGGTTAAATTCCCGAGTCTTTCCGATTTTCGAACAGCTTTACGAGGTGTTTTTGTCCCTCTAATATTCCGCAAGGCATATTGAACTTTATTCCGTAGGGACAATTTAAAATTAATTGTGATACAATAAATAAATCAGGCGCGGACATGAATTCTGCGTCAGAGCGAGGATTGCAAATAGCAGCATGTGTGATTTTCGGGAGAATCGATCATGAAATGGCTATCCTTTCTGCTCATTTTGTTGTTCCTGGCAAGCTGTGTGCCTGCTCCGGTGGAGGGTATTGCCCCAGAGACGCTGGCGGCGCAGACCATAGCGGCCTGGCCAAAGACGTCCACACCGGGTCCAACCAATACAGCTTTGGTAACCTCCACCGCCACGCTGGATATGCGTCCCCCCACACCGATGATCGATCTGTCGTTACCCGGCGCTTACTGCCTGCCGACGGATACCCCGCGTGCGACGGCCTTGGTAACCAAGATCCTGGATGGCGCGACCATCGAGGTAGCCACCAATAACCAGACCTGGCGGGTCAAGTACATCGGCTTGGATGCTCCGACTATTGTTGCACCGGCTGAATGGCAGGCACCTCAATCCTACGGGCTCAATGATAGACTGGTCAATGGCCAAAATGTGATCCTCGTCCAGGATGTTACAGACGTGGATGCCCAGGGCAATTATCCACGCTATGTAATCGCAGGAAACGCCTTTGTCAATTATGAGATGATTCGGCAGGGTATGGCAACTGCGGTAAATATTTCTCCTGACATCGCATGCCAAAACTCTCTTCTGTCCGCGCAGGTTGAAGCCCAGGCGGCGGTGGTGGGGGTCTGGCAGGCTACTCCGCTCCCCACATTCACTCCTGCCCCTACTGCGACCATCACCAGAACTCCCGGACCCGTCACACCGACCAGCATACCGCCATGCAGCTGCAACCGGCAATATAGTTGTAACCAATTCCCCAGCAGGAGCCTGGCCCAGGCCTGCTTCGATTATTGCCGCCTGAGCGGTTTTGGCCCGGTTATACCGGATAAAAATAACAATGGCAGAGTATGCGAGGGCAGTGATTAGCTCAAGCTTTTCTTCCTGAATAACGTTCGTCGCCTGATGATGAAACCCAGCATTATTTTCACGGATAAATAAAGGGAGAGCGATGAAGGCCATCGTTTTGATTAAATTCAACACCGGTGATCTCAAAGACGCCTTCAATGACTTGAAGCGTCTGCCTTCGGTCACCGAGGCTCACCTGACCTTTGGCCCTTATGATGCCATCGCGATCGTTCAAGCGGAAAATCTTAAGTCCTTGGGCAAGATCGTGGCCAGAGATATCCAGCTCATACCGGGCTTGGTTGAGACATGCACCTGTCTGATGGTCGATTCAGATGTGCTGGAATCCGTTCAAGTTGCCGAGTTTCCAGAACACGAAATCCATCCCGATCTGCTGGATACCACGCGTCGGAGCCCAACCAAAAACCCCTTCGGGCTCAATTAATCTCGTATGATTAGATAAATGGCTGGTTAACTTCGGCTAACTTGTGATCCAATTCTGCCTGGAGATCCTTCGCCGCGGGGTGGGATGAATAGACATTGTTAAGCTCCTCCGGGTCATTCTCCAGGTCGAAGAATTCGTAGTTGTCTCGATAATAGCGATACCCCAGGTAGTGGATCAGCTTATACTTTCCGCGTATCAAGGCTACCGTTGCTTTGCGTAACGGGCGATAGGACGGATTGGCTTTAGCTTCAACGACATAAATGCTACGGTCGGGTATCTGAACACCTCCTAGGCCGGGCAGGGCCATACCCTCGCTCCAATCGGGTGTTGGTAGACCGGCAATCTGAAGCAGCGAAGGCAACAGGTCCACATTGCTGGTCAGTGCGGTGATATCCTGGCGTTGGCGCTGGCCTGGAGCAGAAATTATCAAGGGGATGCGGATGTTTGGCTCGAAGACCAGCGGCATCGAGTGCCCGTGTGCGCCGCGCTCGAAAATTTCCCCGTGATCGGAAGTCAAGATCACGCAGCTATTTTCGAACAAGCCGTTGCTTTCCATGTCGTCAAGCAGCCGGCCAAACTCGTTGTCCAGGTTAGCGACGAACTGGTCATAGGTCCGCCGTAGTTCGGCCAGGCGCTCCTCAGAAATGCCGGCTGCCAGGCGGTGTTTTTTCTTGGGCGGTGGCGCCCAACCATCGTCGAATAGCCCCAGATACGGTTGGGCAGGTGTGTAGGGGGCGTGCGGTGGCATCAGGTGGACATACGCAAACGATGGCTGTGTCAGCCCGCTTAAAAGGTCCATCACACCATCCATCACCTGATCCAGCCGGAAATAAACGTCGGTATTGGCAATGCGCGGCAGTCCATTTGGATACTCCTGCTTGAGCCGCTGCGAGTAAAGCTGGGTTGTAAATTGGGTGCTCAAATCGTTCAGTATGGATAAAAAGAGCGAGCCATGCGCTTCCTCGCGTTTAAAAAGAAATTGGTCGACGCTCTTCAACCCGTAGATTGCATCGTTTGGAAACAGGTTGTCGTAGAACACATTCCCGCTCAGGGTAAAGCTGTCCAGCGGCAGGTGGCGGTCCAGGTACTGCTCGTACAGGTACAGCAGCGTATCGGTATATACATTCTGGGTGTAAGCCACCTGGTTGAAGGCTTTATCGAGCAGGTGAAACAGGTTGTGCGGCCTGACCGCCGGGCTGATCAGGCTGCTCAGGTTGAGGGCGCGGTGCGTCCAGGGATAAGTGCCGGTAAACAGCGAGGCTGTGCTGGGAGTGGTGAAATTGCCTGCTGAATGGTGATTGTGATAAACCGTGGCGCGTGAAGCAAAGCGCTCCATATTCGGGCTGGTTTGGCGCGCGTATCCATAGGCTGATAAATTGAGCGCACACAGCGCATCGAAGAGGATGATGATGATGTTCGGCAGCTCCTGCTGCTGAGCTGACCCCGGCAGGGCGCGCAGCAGTGGGGTCAGCGAGGCAGTCGCTGCCAGCTTGAGAAAATCTCGTCGGTTCAAGGTTGGTTTCATCAGTAGGATGTCACCACAGGTTTCGTGCAATCACCACCAGGACACCGATCAGTCCCATCGGAATGTACAGGTAAGCGAATATCGTCATCCGCTCAGCAACCGCCAGCGCCAGGTGTGAGAGCCGGTTGAAGCGTTTGAACACAAAGGAGATAATGGGCACCAGCGCGATCGCACCGATCAGGATCATCGCCGGATATGCCAACGTTTGCCACAGCTCAAGCCTGTAAATCAAGCTGACCTTCCGCTGTACCAGGAAGGCCACCACGCCCAGCAACACAGACAGGGCGCTGCCTTGCACAATAAACTGGTCTTTGAAGTACTTTTGGGGAAATAGCAGGCCCAGGATAACGACCAGGCTGAATACCGCCAGGCTCTCAAACAGCGCGAATGCCAGCACGTAGGCGATGATGACCAGGACGCTCCAAATGCTGAGATATTCTAGCCAGCTCGGCACCCACCAAAATACCCGGTAAAGCGTCCAACTAAAGGCGAAAAACACGATGACCGAGAATACCGCTAAAGCCTCTTGCCCGGAAGGCAGCCTGGCTTTGAGGCTGTTGCTGAGTTTAACCAATGTCAGGATGATCCCTTCCCAAGCTTTAGCTCCATCCACATCAATGTCTGGTGCGCCGAAAACCCTGCCTTGCTGATCGCTTCGGCGTACTGTCGCGCCGGGTAATCCAGCATCAATGGGCGGGTGGAAGGGACGTGCTGCCGGGCGTGCACCAGCAGAGCATGCACCAGGCGTTCATCGCTATACGGCGGAATGGCTAACCACAAGGGGTTCGCATAGCCCGAGGTGGTCTGCCAGGCGATCGCTCCAAGCAGCCGGCTGGAGCTGACCAACGCCCATTGGTGGATGGTCGCGTTGTATAGAAACCGGTAGAACTCCCCCACGATCCCAGGACGTAACAGATTCATCCTGAAGGGCATGTGCCAGGAAAGCTCGGCGGGATAATCTTGCGCCAGCCAGGAGCGTTGTTCTGACCAGGTGCGTCCAACGGGTATGGTGAAGCGCATCCCGGGGAGCATGCTTGGCTGCGAAAATTCCGGCACGCTGAACCAGGTCGTCCGGCGGGCGCGCTCCGTAAAGCCAAGAGTGTTGTATAAATTTACCGCCGCCTGGTTGTCCTCGCGCACATGTAACCACGCCGATGGTGAGTTGCGCTGCTGGGCGTGTTGGATTGCCTGCTCGGTCAGCCGTCTGGCGATCCCCTGCCGCCGAAAATCGGGATGCACTGCCACGTTGGCGATCAGGTAATATCGCTGGCTGTATATATAATAGGGGATCAGGCTGACGTTCCCTACGATACGCCCTTGGTGATGCCAGATGTAGCCGTTCAACGCCGGGTGCGACCATTCTGCGGTGGCAGCCCAGCTCAGAAAAGATGGATGATTTACCGCCGCCCGCATTCGCCCGATATATTCGCGCCCGTCTGGGTCCAGCGTGTCGGCAAAACACAGCTCTACCAGATCGGCTACCGGCTCCAGGTCGCGGCGCGGGTCGAACGGCCGGATCGGGCTTTCTGCGGGGGCTGTGGATAGCGTGTTGGTGATTGTAGCCATAAAATATCCAATGAATTTTACCGCAATCCAGCGCCTGAAAGATGCTGAACAGGTAAATTCCCCAATCCTCTTGTCATGAATCATCGATGGCCTTAAAATTGCTAAAACACATGTTCTGAATATCAGGTGGCAGATATGTCTCTGGATTTCCAGCAGGTTCGACAACAGATTAAC
>MGNS01000079.1:6140-9297 GCA_001795165.1 Chloroflexi bacterium RBG_16_57_11 | reverse complement strand
GCGATCGTGGGGCTGCTGTTTTATGTTCCCCCAAGCAACACCGGTTGCCAGGACAATTGTATCACCCTGGATGGCGACTCCAGCACTTTTTTCAACGGCACCATCCTGGCGCCGGGCGAAGGAGCCGAAGTCAGATTTCTGGGTAACGGTGGCGCGGACCTCTTTGGCCAGATTATCGGATGGGACGTGGAAGTGGGCGGCTCATCCGAATCGAAGGTCACCTATAATCCGGATACGGAGATGCTCCTACCAACCTATCTGAATGTCCAGAAGTAGCCGCCAGACGAATTAACGAACCTGGCTCCGGCAGGCGCAACCTGCCGGGGCCAGTGCATTAAAACAAACGTCCGAGCAGGCTACCCGGCGGCGCCCAGAATTTCCTCCTTACTGCTGCTTCCTCTCGGACCTGGCAGGGTTCGAAGGCTTCCGCCGCGCCGGACCCACCCGGACGCCCTGTAGCATACCCCAGGAAGGAGAGCTTGTCAAGAAATTCTCTTGACGGGCTCTCCTTACTTAAGGCATGAAGATAAACGCCCCTCCCCCGCCATGCGGGGGAGGGGTTAGGGGTGAGGGAAATTACTCCGCTTTGCGGCTTTGTAACAGCACCGCCGCAGCGATGATCGCCCCCAGGAGGATAACGAAAAGGATCACGCCGGCCCAGCCGCTTTGCGTAGACAGACCAGCCTTGCCGCCCGGCAGCGCCGCCGTCGGGGCGATTTGCACTACCTGGTTCTGCTCTGCCAAAGCCAGAATAAACGTCACCAGGTCGTCGATCTCGGTCTCGCTCAACGGGCCGCCGTTCGCCTGGCTCCAGGCTGGCATCGGCGAGCCGCTGATCCCGTTGGCGATGGTCGTCTTCACCGACAGGTCAGGCCGGACGCCAGCCCAGGACTTTGCCAGCGTAGCCCCGGTGCGCCCTTCGCCGTTCGGACCGTGACACATGGCGCAGTTCTCATCGTACAAGACGCCGCCACGGTTGGGGTCGCCCGCCACATCCGGCAGTGGGGTGATCGGTGGGCGCAGGGTGGCGGTGGGCCCAGGGGTGATCTTTGGCGCGCCGCCGGTTTGCCAGCTCAGGATATATTGTGTCAGGGCTTCGATCTCTGCCTCGCTAAGCGGGCCGCCGTTAGCCTGGCCCCAGGCCGGCATCCGCGAGCCCGGCACGCCATTGGTGATGATCGTTTTGACGGTCAAATCCGGCCGGATCGAGGGCCAATCTTTGGCCAGCTTCGCTCCGACACGCCCCTGGCCGTCCGGCCCGTGACATACGGCGCAGTTTTCGGCGTACAGGCGGCTCCCGAGCTCGGTGGACGGGTCTTGAGCGGGTTCCCCAGCCCGGGCGGCCAACCAGGCCATCGTCAGCCAGGCCAGCGCCAACAGCAGGGCTATTCCCAGGGTTCGCGTTGCTTTTGGCATCCCCGTGCTCCTATTTGAGAGACAGCAGGTAGGCGATCAGGTCGGCCATGTTTTGATCGGTGAGCGTGGCGCCATAGTTACCCGGCATCAGCCCGCTGGCGAAGCCTGACACCACGAAAACGTTCGGATCGACGATGGCCTCGAACAGGTATTGCTCCGGCGAGCTGGCTTTACCCGTGTACTCAGGCTGAGTGTATTCGGTTGTAGCCCGCTCGCCGATACCGGGTGTGTCGCCGCTGGGAAGCCAGGCCGGGCCGGTCGGCGTGGTGATGTGGCAGGCCGTGCAGCCAAGCGAGGTGGCCAGGGTCTCCCCGGCAGTCGCATCGCCCTCGGGTAGCTCTTTGGTGATGTCTGTGCCCACCACCGGGCCGGTTGGGGGTGTTGGCACGACCACTTCGGTAGCGGTTTCGGACCAGTTCATGATGAAGGCCGCGAGATTGCGCACCTGGTCATCGCGCAAGGGCCCGCCGTAGTTGTCGGAGAAAGCCGGCATCGCCGGTGTGCCCTGGCCGGGAAATTGTCCCGGTCGAGTGGAGGCCAGGCGACCGCTGGACACCGTAGCCACGATGTAATCTTCCTGCGTGCCGCTCCAGCCCACGTCTTTCAGGCGCTGGTCGAAGAAATAGCGGTCGTTCAATGGTGGGCAGAGGCTAGGGATGCCCAGCCCTTGGGTCCCGTGGCAGCGGCTGCATTGCGCTTCGAACAAGGCTGCGCCTTGCTCGATGGCCCGGGCCTGCTGTATATGCACGGCCTCCGCCATGCGCTGCTCCTCGTTCAAGCCATAAAACAACACCACCACACTGGTGACCAGGATCATCAATGCCCCGAGTAGGATTTGGAGGTTGACGCGACTCATGGCTTATTCGCTCCCACGCTCTGTGTGCATATAGTCGACACGCTCATAGGATTTCGTTTTGCCTTCTTCAGGCCATACGATGCGTAAGGTCACTTTCTTGAGATCTTGTTGCCAATCTTCGATCACGCTCAACGCCTGGGTCTCTGCAGGCAGGTCTCCGGCCTGGATGGCTCGGTTGACGCGGTCGCCGAACAATCGAAAGAAATCCTCGAATTCTGGGCAGCCGTAATCCAGACTGGGGCACATATTGACCGGCTGGACCGCGTTGACCTCATAGCTGCCGGCTTGCAGCTCGTGGAAGGGCACCCGGTCCAACGGACCTTCCCCTTCTTGCGGCGTCATATCCTGGATGATGCGCTGGGCGGGCTCCATTTCGATGCCAAACTGCGGTGTTCCCATGTAACTCAAGACGACCAGCACCAGGACGGCGAAGACCCCAATTCCAACTGCCCAGGGGCGTTTATACAAGCTGCGATGCGGGTTGCGGTCGATATAAGGCAGCATGATCAGCACGATCGCCAGTATGGTGGGGAAGATGATCCCCATGATGACCTTGCTGTTGAGGTATGTGCCTAACTCGATCACAATTCCGAAACGGGCCAACAGGTTTTCCAACATTGCAGCCGGATCGATCTTTAACATGCCTTGCAGCCACCAGAAGTACCACGGTGCTTTGGTGTCCAGCGGTGTTACTTGCGGGTTGGCGATCGATTCGAGCGGAGCGTGATAGCCGAAAATCGTCACGCCGAGCACCAGGAACAACAAGCCCAACGCTACGTAATACACCTCGTTGGTGATCAGGTCGGGGATGTAATCGATGCGCTGTTTGGCGGCTTTCTTCACTTCAGGCGGGACGTCACCCTCTTCCATGCGCGCCGGCAGCGA
>MGNS01000079.1:3718-5983 GCA_001795165.1 Chloroflexi bacterium RBG_16_57_11 | reverse complement strand
AGCGGGGCGGCATCCGCCATGCTCGTGCCCACAGTCACAGCCCAGTAGGCCAGCTGGTCCCAGGGCAGAAGATAGCCACTGAAGCTCAGAAATAAGGTGATGCCCAGTAAGACCACCCCGGTCAGCCAGGTGAAGGTGCGCTCTTTCTTGTATGAACCAGTAAAATAGGTGCGCAACATGTGCAGGAAAGTGAAAATCACCATCCCCTCCGCTCCCAGGCGATGGATGTCGCGCAACATTTGGCCATAAGGCACATTGTTCGCCAGGTCGAGGATCGAAGTATAGGCCTTCTCTGGGGAGGGCGTGTAGTAGAGCATCAGGATCAGCCCGGTGAACAGCTCCACGAAAAAGAAAAAGCTGGTAAAAAAGCCAAGCCGGAAGGTATGGGTCAGGATCGTGCTGCCAGCCTCATAGTAACGCGGGCGGATATGGAACAGGAAGCTGGTGGTGTGCACTTTATAACGCGGGTTTGGCTTTTCTCCCGGCGGATCGCCGCGCATCAGGTTGCGCAGCTCGTGCAGCCCCAGTCCAGCGGTGAGACTGCGCACGCGGCCGTCCATGGCCCGCCAGGTTTTCTGGCGAAATTCTTGCAGGTTCACAGATTTCAACATTCGGTCACGCTCCGTCAGATGGATGAGTTCGTGGAGGTTCAGGCATTCGCGGCGGGTTTAGCCGTGTGGTTCGCCCTGGATGCGGGCGCCGGTGTCGACTCGCACAATGGCAGCCGGGTCGTCAGGGATTGGCAGGGGGTCGCCACTCTCATCGGTCTGCGCCAGGACTTCGCCGCTGGCCGGATCGACGATCTGCATCACGAAGCGATCCAGCGAGCGCGGTGCAGGTCCCTGGATATACTGGCCTTCGGAGGTAAATTGGGAGCCGTGACAAGGGCAGATAAATTTATTCTCCTGGTTGACCCAGTTATACAGGCATCCCAGATGAGTACACACTTTGTAGATTGCCAGCGCGCCCTGGTCGGTATTCGACAGCCAAAACTTCACCTTGGGATAGTTTTCCGGTGCGCTGCCCGTTTCGGGCAAGTCCGCTACCGTCCCGACGGTGTACATACCGCCGAACTCGCCCTCTTTGAACCTTGGCATGGCGAACAAGTAAGACATACCGGCTACACTAAGCGACAAGAAGCCGAGCGAAGCCAGCCAGGCAAAGTTCAGGAACTCGCGGCGGCTGACCGGCTTTTTCTCTTCCTGCGATGGCGGCGTTTCTTTTGCCATATAATTTCCTCCAAATAGGTTTAAAGAGAGAATTTTTCCCTGAATTATCCGGCGGGATTATAGCATACGCCTCTTATAGGAACAAGGACAAAAGTGGTCATTAAGGAAGCTTGTATTTGGGTGATTCATCTATCACCCGATCGGTTTATCTCGGGTCATCTTCAGAGTATAATCGGTGGGAAATCCGGTGTACGGGAGCGTGCATTTATGCTGATCGAAATCCACGCAGGGCTGGCGAATACTGCCCTGTACTATACCATAGCCATGGCTGTTTGGGGATTGTATCGCTACTTTCGTCGCCAGGGAGTCGATAGCAGCTACTGGGCAGCCCTGGTGATCGCTGAAGTCCTCTATCTGGTCCAGGGGGCCCTGGGGGCTTACCTGTTTTTCTCCGGGATCGGCCAGCTGGAGGGAAGCTTCATGCATATCCTGTACGGTGTGGTGGCGGTGCTGGTTGTGCCGGCCCTCTTTATGTATACCCGCGGCGACGAGACCCGCCGCGTGATGCTGGTGTATGGCTTAGGCTTCACCTTCATGATCGGGATCATCCTGCGTTCGATGGCGACCTCAGCTTAAGCGGTAAAAGCCTAGTAGATGAGAGCCTGAAGTCAATTGGTCACTCGGCGGGAATTTCTCAAGCTAACCGGAGTCGGGACGGTCGCCGCGGGGACGGCGTTGGTCGGGTTGCAACAGCCCTGGCATAGTCTATTGCGACCCTCATCCGGTCGGCGGACGGTGGCGACGCTGTGTAGCGAATGTTCTGCGATGTGCGCAATTCAATTGTCTGTCGCCGGGGGTCGCGTGCTGGATGCGCAGGGCAATCCGGGGCATCCCCTGGCCTGCCAGGGCGTATGCACCGGTGTGGATGGTATGTTGAGCCGACTTGAGTCGCCAAAGCGCTTGCAGGGGCCGCTGCGTCGTTCGTCGATGCGGCGTGGGGGCTTTCAAGCGATGAGCTGGGGGGCGGCAGCCGCCTTGGTCGGCGGCATTTTCACCGCTTACCGACCGGGCGAGATCGCTTTCGTGTTGGGCGATT
>MGNS01000079.1:1147-3711 GCA_001795165.1 Chloroflexi bacterium RBG_16_57_11 | reverse complement strand
CCATCTGAGCGACCTGGTCCACCGCCTGGTGGTAGCCTTGGGCGGGGCTACGGTGCTTCGTTTTACAGCCTCCAGCCTGCTGGATGGTCGGGTGACCCTGCAAGACGCCGCCCGTATGCTATTCGGCTTGCCTCGCCTGCCCTATTTCGATTTACCTCAATCTGATCTGGTCTTTACCTTTGACGTCAGCGGGCGTGAGCCCTGGCTGGCTCGCTTCGCCATGCCTTACAGCCGTCCAGTGGGTCAATCCTGGGTGCACTTTGCGCCGTACCGCCCAGCCTTTACTGGGGCCGCAGATGAATGGGTTTGCGTCCCCCCCGGCAGCGAAGCCTTAGTGGCGCAAGGGCTGGGCAGATTAATCCCTCTGTGCAAAGCGGGCGCTTCGATGGATCAAGCCCTCCTGCCCGAGGTGGATGCAGCCAGCCAAGCCAGCGAAGTTCCCCTCGACCAGATGATCCGCTTGGCGCGGCGCTTTGCTGATACATCGGCCGCGCTAGCCATCCCAGGCGCAGATTGCCTGGGGAGTCCCGGCGGGCTGGCCGCGGCGGGGGCGGTGCTGGCGTTGAACGAGATCTCAGGGTCATTGGGCCGCCCCGGTGGTGTGTATCTCCTGCCGGAAAGCCCGCTCTACCCTGAGCTGAGCGGGCGTACCGCTACACTGGCAGAGGTGCAGGCTTTGATCCGGCGTATGCAGAGCGGCCAGGTGAAGGCGCTCTTCGTCCACGGCGTGGACTTGGTTGCCGATCTGCCGGCCGGGTTGGGTGTGGAGCGCGCCTTGCAGCAGGTCGAGCATATTGTTTTATTTAATTCTATTATGAATGAAACAACCCCATTTGCTGGCACCTTGCTCCCCGATCACCTGCCGCTGGAAAGCTGGGGCTATCACAGGCTTTCGCCCGCAGTAGACCGGGCGCTGGTATCGGCGATCCAGCCGGTGGTCACGCCGCGTTACGCCACCCGCTCGACCGCCGACCTTCTGTTGGATGCAGCTCAGCGCGCCGGAGGAGAGCTTGCGGCGCAATTGACGTATCGAAACGAGCCTGAGCTGCTGCGCCAGGCGGTCATGCGCCTGCCGTGGGGAGCGGATATCGCCGATCCTTGGGCGCAGTGGCTGGCGCAAGGGGGCTGGTGGCCATCGCAGCCAACCTTGGTTCCTCCGGTCAGCCTATTCCTGCCGGAGCGATGGCTCAGCCATGTTCAGGCGCCGTTGCCGCTGGATCCATCCGGCGAGGAGTTCTATTTGCACTTCGCCCAGCCCGCCATCGGCCTAGCCAGCCTGCCCGTTCGGCCTGGTGAGCTCCCCTCGGTGGGCATGCACCCTGCAGTCGCCCGGCGTTTGGGCCTGCAGGAGGGGGAAATTGTGCGCCTGGCCTCAACCAGCGGCGAAATCAAAGCGATGATCCTCGATCAGCCGGAGCTCCGCCTGGACACGCTGGTTTTACCGCTCGAGCGAAGCCAATCCGGCGGCGCTAAATCCCTGGATTTGATTGGCAGGGAGCAGAATGAATCCGGCGATCTGGCCTTCCAGTCGGGGCGGGTTAGGGTTCTACCGAATTCCTGGTAGGCTGTGTAAGACCAGCCGATGGGGGGATTTCCAAAATCAAGCCGGTGAAGCCGGGTGTTGATTGAATTTATCCCTGATTAATGTTTTAACAATTGGATTATGCTAATATGAAAGTAATCGCTTGGGGAGGCAAAGAAAAATTGATTACAGTCGTTTAAGAGGGCGGTCAACCCGAAGGAGGGTTAGCGGATGAAAAAACTGTTTATCTTGGGGCTTGTGCTGATATTGCTGGTTAGCAGCTTCGGCTCGGCGTTTGCCGCGCCAGGGAAGAACCCCAACGGCTACTGGATCTATGATGTCAACTGCGAACATGGAACCTTTGATGTGTGGGTGGCAAACGATCACACAGAGGCCAGCTTCGACTCAATGGGCGGGGTTGGGGTTATGAAGGCGCTGTACATGGATTTTGGCAGTGGCTACGAGTTGATCTGGCAGGTCCCTGGGAATGGGGTTTTTAAGCATACTACCTGGTGCGAATGGGTTATTGAAGGTCTGCCGCCGATGGCGGGGAAGGTCCTGATCCCATAGCGTTTACACCAGCGTGTTTGCTTCCCCAGGCGAGACAAACCGGGTGGGCAGGTGGACAGCCTTAGCTATTCTCTTGCCCGCCTGTGATTAGGAGCGATGAAACCATTGATCTTTAGTGATCCTTCGATTAGGCATCCGATGGCCTCGGTTGCCAACCTGTAATCTTTGCCCATTCCTCCGCCGCCAGGTAGATCAGGTCTACCGCCGGATCTTTCACTTCGGGATAAGTCTGCGGGTCGGCCAGGTTCTGCGCCAAACGCCGCTTCAATTCCGCATACGAATCTGCCGTAGTCGGATGCGAGCGCAGATAATCCCGGAACAAGAGCGCATAACGTTGGTTTGCCCGGCCTGCCACCCGCACGTGGGTATGCGTGCGCCGTTGCCCCGGCGGAGCGTCGAAATACCACTTCTCCCAATCGGTTTCGTTCCCTTCCACCCCGGCAGGCGGGTGATCTCGCAGTATGCCTGCGCG
>MGNS01000079.1:0-1039 GCA_001795165.1 Chloroflexi bacterium RBG_16_57_11 | reverse complement strand
CCGATATGGTCGATACGCAAGGCCAGCTCGCCCAGGCCTTGTTTAAGGTGAGAGGCAATCTCCTGAAACTCTGCCGGCCAACGATCCTGGTAGGGGATGATTTCAATCATTGTGCCTTTGCTCGTATTGTGTAAGTGTGATCGATATCTCTCGTGACGGCGTGGATATTTACAGTTTGCAGGCCTCTAATGAATAACCTGACTTGCAAGGGTTACGTTGATATCTGAAACGAACCAAGAGAGATTTAGGAACTGCTCATGCGTTGGAAAGTCCGGTTGATAGAGCAGGCTTTTAAGTGAGAATAAACCAAGACCTCTAAATTAGCAAGGCTCCTCGACCAGGATTCGAACCTGGAACCGAGCGGTTAAGGGTTCAATTCCAATTGAAGGGCGATTTTGAAACCATAGAATAACAATGTTATAACGATTTGTTTAGCTGCTGGGGCGGGTTTACTTCAAAACAACCTTTGCCTATAACCATTATCGAAAAATCGCTCTGCTGACCCTCGGGGCATAGCTCTAGTCAACTTCAACATGGGTTAGGTGGCATCACAATAACGCCAATTTATAAACCTTTTGGAGAGATAAATACTTCAATGCTCAGCTTATCGTGTTGTCCATTTAAATCATTCTCTATTCCTATTGGATTTGCGATTCTGCCTTCAGGATCATATACAAAGCATATCAAGGTTTTACAATATGGATGAGATTGATACTTTTTTATATCAACTATCAATTGCTCACCTACTTCTTTAGCCCCTAGACCTTTTCGTGTTTTCTTTACTTCAACGGCTATTTTTTCTTGCTTCAGTAAAAAATCTATTCGCGAACTACCACCTGCATAACTTGGAACCCATTCTTCAGGACGTATATCATCAAAATCAATCACAAGCAAGGTATGGAAAAGGTCTTGAACATCATATTCATCTTCAACACTCAATGTGTTGTATTTGTCAATTGAAAAACCTACCACATTAATCACGAAAAACCGCCCACTTGGGCATTTTGAAGTTAAAAATTCACAACGAAAAACCGACCAG
>MGNS01000078.1:40002-40968 GCA_001795165.1 Chloroflexi bacterium RBG_16_57_11 | reverse complement strand
TCGACGCCGGGGCGGTGATCCTCGACTCCCTGCAGCTCGCTGATCACCTGCACGAACCGAGCGCTCTCAGCGAACGACCGGGTGCGGAAGAACGCGGTCGCACCTTCGCTGGTCAGGCGCCAGTCCTCGACGCCCTTGGCCTCGTGGAACTGGCTTGGTGTTATTTGGTCGGTCATACGGGCCTCCTTGTCACTGAACATTGTTGCGAAACTGTCGCTTAGCTCGCCTTTATCCATGCTTAGACAGGCCAACGGTCTTAGCTAAGGCCCGAGTGAAACGGTCATCCAGCCGAGCAAGACTTTTGGGTATGTTTGGCCTTGAAGTGCAGATTATACATGGGATTGGGGATAGTGCAAATGGAAAGGGCATAGGGTCATACCCCCAGGCCCCACGACAGCCCGAACGTAAGTGCCAGGAAGGGAACAAGTGATTCGAGAATTGCCTTCAATTACCTCTTTTCGATGATGGTTTTTATTGCCCGCGGCGCAATGCGCGACAGCTCGCCGCACAAGTCTTCTCCCATGCGCCGTCGCACGGCCTCTGGCGATGTCTCGGAGCCCAGCAGGAAGAACAGCTTCGCAAGCGCAGCTTCAACCGTCATATCCAGCCCGCTGATCACCCCGGCTCGACTCAACGCCGAGCCGGTTTCGTATGCCTCGGGGTGCACGGCGCCGCGCAGGCATTGCGTGCAATTGACGATCACCACACCGCGCTGGCAGGCTTCCGAGATTACATCCAGGAACAGCGGGTCGTTATCCGGGGCATTGCCGGCCCCATAGGTCTCCAACACCAAACCTTCCAGCGGGGGTTGGAGCATGTTGCGCAGCACCTGGGCCGAGATGCCGGGGAATAGGCGCATCACCCCCACTGCCTTCTGGTTCAGCGGAGCCAGGCGCAGTTGGGTCTCCTCCTCGGGTGCGGGGCGGAAGCGTTCGGGGTAGAGCGTGATCTCGATGCCGATCTCGG
>MGNS01000078.1:29508-39978 GCA_001795165.1 Chloroflexi bacterium RBG_16_57_11 | reverse complement strand
CCATCCGAGTGCACCTTCACCGACCGGCAGCCGCGCAGCAGTGCAGCTCCGAAACACAGGCATACCTCCGGGATATCGCTATAAGCCGCCAGGATCAGCGCCGAGATCAGGTTCTGCCGGGCATCGTTGCGCACCTCGCACATGGCGATTTGTGAGCCGGTGATGATGACCGGTTTGCGCAGCCCGGACAGGAAGTACGGCAGCGCTGAGGCGGTGTAGGCCATCGTATCCGTCCCGTGCAGCACCACAAAGCCATCGTACTGTTCATAATTTCGGTGGATCGCCTCAGCCACACTGATCCAGTTATGCGGGGTCATATTCGAGGAATCCAGCAGCGGATCGAACTCCTCCACCACGAACTCGGGCATTTCCGGGCTCCACAGCTCGGGCATGCTCTGCATCTGCTCCTGCAGGTATCCGCGGTCTGGTGAGTATCCGTAATTGGTCCGGCGCATGCCGATCGTTCCGCCGGTGTAAGCGATGAAGATGCGTTTGGTCATGGGTAGTTGATCCAGGGTTCGAACAGTTTCAGACTAATACACAAGCATACACCAAATATTATAAACTCAGTGTGAGATATGGACTTTGCAGAACCAGATACTTCAAAGCTCGGCCGGGGCCGTCGCGGTAACATTTGAGCGACTTATTTAAAAAAATTAGCGCCAGTGGATCGTAATCGAGTTAATTCCGGTATAATTTGTGCGAATAGATTTCGAATCGCGAATTGAATTCGCACCATTATATTTCTAACTGGACCAGTCGATTACCAAGATAATTCAGGGGCTTGAGGAGACACAAGTGAGCAAACCCTTATCCACTCAATCGGTCCATGCAGGTGAGGAGAAACGAAAACCTTACGGTGCATTAACCACACCTGTTGCCCAAAGTTCTACCTTCACCTTCCGGGACACAGTTGAAATCCTGGAATATATGCAGGACAAGGCGAATGGGAAGAAGCCTCTTCGAGATGAATACGGTCGTTTTAGCAACCCCACGGAGAGGGCTGCCGAAGGTAAAATCGCTGCGTTGGAGGGCGGAGAATGTGCGCTGCTCTTTGCTAGCGGGATGAGCGCTATCACGACGACTCTGCTCACCCTGCTGGAATCAGGCGATCACCTGATCATGCCCCGAGAAGGTTTTTACATCACCCGTGATTTTGCCCGGGCATTGTTGAGCAGGTGGGGGATCGAAACCACGCTCGTCCCGATCAATCAGCCGGAAGCTCTGCTCTCAGCGATCCGGCCTGAAACCCGCCTATTCTTTGCCGATATTCCCACGAATCCGTATCTTAGGATGCTGGACCTGGCGCAGCTCGTGAAAATCGCCCGGCAGCATAACATTACAACAATAATAGATAGCACGTTTGCCACACCGGTTAACTTGCGCCCGCTTGAATATGGTATTGACCTTGTGATTCAAAGCGCGACCAAATATCTGGGCGGTCACAATGACCTGTTGGCCGGAGCGGTGATCGGTTCTACTCAGGCCCTTGCAGATATCGAAAAAGTGCGCGGCATTATGGGTGGGGTGAGCAACCCCCATGATGCTTACCTGCTCTTGCGCGGGATCAAAACCCTTGAGTTGCGTGTCCAACGTCAGAACGAAACCGGCCTGCGCGTTGCCGCCTTCCTGGAAACGCATCCGGCTGTCTCCCGAGTCTACTACCCCGGATTGAGCAGCCATCCTGATTACTCGATCACAAAAGCCCAATTAAGCGGATATGGCGGCGTGGTCAGCTTTGAGATCGACGGGGACTTCGAAAAGACAGCCCGCTTCATCGATCTCCTGCGGCTGCCTTATATTGGTCTGACTTTAGGCGGGGTAGAAAGTATCATTCACCAGCCGGCCGCGCATTATTCCCTTGAGCCCGTCGAGCGTAAAGCAGCAGGAATCATGGATAACCTGGTACGTTATTCCCTCGGTATTGAAAACGCGGACGATATTCTTGAAGATTTAGACCAGGCATTGGCGAAGATTTCTTGAAGGCAATTGGTATCCACATCGGTTTCGCACTCTCTTTTAGATCTGGCCTTTCCATGTCTCACCCGACTTATCTACTCGGAATATTCTTATGAAAGATCAAACGAAGCTTGAAGAGGAATTATCGCGTGCGAAAGAGCGAGCCTTGCGGGCTAAGCAGGCAGGGGATTGGACGACTGCGTTGGAGGCCTATGCACAAGGGCTTGCCCTGGGAGATCTGCCGGCAATGCAGCAGGCGGAGTTTTACGAGGGTAGAGCGGGGTGTTTCCGTGAGCTTGCCGATCAGACCCGCGAGGCTGAGGAGCTGCGCAGGGCGAACCGCATCTTCCGCGAGCAGGCCGGCAAGCTGCTTGAGGATGCCCGGCAACGCACTGCCGAGCTCAGTGAAAGCAAGAATATCCAAGCCGCCCTCTATCAAATCGCCGATGCAGCCTCTGCTGCCGCAGATATGCCTGCCTTTTACCGGCGCATACACCAAATTGTGCAGGAAATGATGAGAGCGGAGAATTTCATCATTCAGGTGTTCGATGAGGCGACGCAGAGGGTTAGCTACCCTTACGTAGTGGATCAGTCAGGAGATCTGGAATCAGTACCGCCCGTCCCGATTGCCAGAATTCGCAAAGGATTGGCCATCTACGTGCTAAAAACCGGTAAGACGCTGCATGTATCCAGATCGCAGGTTGACGAAATGGTGGCTAGGGGAGAGATTGAAAGTATAGGTTCGGGCTCGCAAGATTGGGTAGGTGTCCCCCTGCAAACCGGCGGACGTACGATTGGGGTCATCGCAGTGCAGCAATATGAGCCTGGTAGTTTCTACACGGAAAAGGATGTGCGCCTGCTTGAATTTGTTGCCCAACACATTGCTACCTCCCTCGAGCGTGCCCGTGCGATCCAGGAAACTCAGCGCCTGCTCGACAAAGTTCAAAACCGCAACCGGGAGATCAGTGAGGCGCTAGAGCGAGAGCGGGCTACCGGGCAAATCCTGGAGGTCATCGCCAGCTCACCGACGGAGATCCAGCCGGTTCTGGATGTGATTGCCGAAAATGCCGCCCGTCTCTCGAGCTCAGATGACGCGATCATTACCTACGTCGAAGGTGAGTTCCTCAGGCTCATGGCCCATTACGGGCCTATCCCCATCCTGGAGGTGGGAGATCGCTTGCCGCTGAATCGTGATACGGTGGTAGGGAGGGCGGTGCTGGAACGTCGAGCGCTGCAAACAATCCATAAGCCGGGCCGCAAGGACTCTGAATACCCTGCCGGCGATGCCAACGCCGGACGGTTTGGATATCGTATGACCTTCTCAATACCGCTCCTCCGGCATGGAGTCGCCATCGGTGCGATCACCATCCGGCACATCGAGCCCAAGCTGTTGACCGACAAGGAGATTGAACTCGTCAGAACCTTCGGCGACCAGGCTGTGATCGCAATCGAAAACGTGCGCCTGTTCGATGAAGTTAATAAACGCAACCGGGAGATCAGCGAAGCACTCGAGCAACAGACCGCCACGAGCGAGATCCTGCGCGCCTTGAGCGGTTTTCAACAGGACCTCAGGTCTCTGTTGGAGATTATCGCAGTCAACGCTGCGAAAGTATGCGGCGCGGACGACGCCCACATCTATCGCATCGAGCATGAGATGCTTATAGAATGGACCCACCGCGGGCCAATTCCGGGACTGGAAGCCGGAGAGTCGCTACCGCTCAACCGAGGTTCAGTGATTGGCAGGGCGATCGTGGATCGGCAGACCATCCATATACGTGATGCGGCTGTGGAGTTGGATGAGTCCGAGTACCCGGTGAGCGTTCTCCTTCAGCGCCGTTGGGGCCACCGTACAGCGCTGGCAACCCCACTGCTCCGGGATGGAGAACCGATTGGGGGCATTGCCATCCGCCGCAAAGAGGTGCAGCCGTTTACCGAAAAACAGATTGCGCTGCTCGAGGTATTCGCTGATCAGGCTGTGATTGCGATCGAGAATGTGCGTCTTATCACCGAATTGGAACGCGCCCGCCAGGAAGCCATCCAGGCTAACCAGGCGAAGAGCGCCTTCCTGGCAAATATGAGCCACGAGCTGCGCACACCGCTGAACGCAATCATCGGTTTTACGCGCATCGTGCGTCGCAAAGGGGATGAGCTGCTGCCCCAAAAACAGCTGGATAACCTGGATAAGGTGCTGTCCAGTTCCGAACACCTGCTGGGCCTGATCAATACCGTGCTCGATATTGCCAAAATTGAGGCCGGGCGCATGGATGTGCAGGCGGCCAATTTTCAGATCAAACCCTTGATAGAGATGGTTGGGAGCACGACCCAGCCATTGATCCGTCAAGGGAAGGTAAAGCTTGTGATCGAGATCGCGGAATACATCCCGCCGCTGCATTCCGATCAGGAAAAGATCAAGCAAATCCTGCTGAATTTGATGAGCAATGCAGCTAAGTTCACCCACGAAGGCAGCATAACGATCAAGGCCAGATCGGAGGGTAATACGCTGATTGTAAGCGTTGCTGACACCGGGATCGGCATTTCACCACAAGCAATGGAGCGGGTCTTCGAAGAATTCCAACAAGCGGATACGAGCACCACTCGAGAATACGGCGGCACGGGCCTCGGCCTTTCCATCAGCCGTAGCCTGGCGCGCCTGCTGGGAGGCGATCTGACCGTTGAGAGCGTAGAGGGGCAGGGTTCAACCTTCACTCTCGCAGTTCCCCTGAACTATTCAGCTTGATTTGCTCATGCCAAAAATGAAAAAGATCTTGATTGTGGAAGACGTTGAACTCAACCTGGAATTACTTGTCCAGCTTCTGGAAGATGATTACGAATTGGTAATTGCTAGAGACGGGGCAATGGGCGTAGAGATGGCGGCCGAGGAAATGCCGGATTTAATATTAATGGACATGTCCCTACCGGTACTGGATGGGTGGGAAGCCACGCGGGCGATCAAGGCGAACGATAAATTGAGCCATATTCCGGTGATCGGTTTGTCGGCGCACGCGATGAGCAGCGACCGGCACAAAGCCCTGGATGCCGGGTGCAGCGATTATTTGACCAAGCCTCTTGACGAGGCTTTGCTGGCTGAAAAAATCCACTATTTTTTGGGGATGGATTAGCAAATGGCGCAACGCCCGAAAATTCTTATCGTGGATGATGAACCGCTGAATATTGATTACCTGGAGCAGGAATTGGAAGACCTGGAATACGATACGGTTTCCGCAGCAAACGGCCAGGAAGGACTTCAGCGCGTAGCACAGGCAGGGCCGGATCTAATTTTGCTCGATATGATGATGCCGGTCATGGACGGGTTTGAGATGCTGGGACGATTGAAGGCTGAGCCCGCTTGGCGTGATATCCCGGTGGTGATCATCTCTGCGTTGACGGATATGGATAGCGTCCTGCGCGGCATCCAGCTTGGAGCGGATGATTATTTACCGAAACCTTTCAATCCGACATTGCTTGAGGCGCGCATGAACGCAGGTCTGGCACGGAAACGGCTGCGCGATCTGGAGAAGCTGTATATTCAGAGCCTGGAAAGGGAGCTCGAGATCGGGCATCAAATCCAGTCCGGTTTCTTGCCCACTGAGCTGCCTGAGGTGAGCGGGTGGGGAATAGCTTCGCACTTCGCGGCGGCGCGTGAGGTCTCGGGTGATTTTTACGATGTATTTAACCTGTCCGACGGTCGGCTGGGCTTTTTCTTAGGCGATGTGACGGATAAGGGGGTTGGGTCGGCGCTGTTCATGGCTCTTTACCGCAGCCTGCTGCGGGCGTTCATTAATGATCGTAGTTCCCCGAAGTTGAAGGAGCGGGCAGTGAGCAGTGCCGATATCCTGGTGCAGGCTGTAGCGAGGACAAACCAGTACGTTTGCCAGACTCACGCGAATGCCCTGTTTTCGACTTTGTTCATCGGAGTGCTGGATCCGCTTTCGGGAAAGGTGCAGTACATCAATGCGGGTCATAACCCACCCCAAGTCTTGAGGAAGGATGGAGGTCGGTGGGCCTTGAAGCCGACCGGCCCGCTCGTAGGGATCATGGAAGATAGTGAATACTCCGCTGAGGGGATTGAACTAAGTCCGGGTGAAGCGTTGTGCATCTATTCAGATGGGGTGGAGGATACCAATAACGCGGCCTCTGAATTTTTTGGGCTGGAGCGCCTGTTGGATGTTCTGGCCCTCCCAGCGCATTCGGCTTTTGAATACGTCGAGCGGCTCTCGACCAGCCTGGCAAATTTCAGGGGAGAGGCGAAGCCATTTGACGACGTCACTGTTCTGGTGATTATGAGACAGGGGGCCGCTATTGTGGGAGATGGTCAAACATGAATGCCGGGCCTTCCACGCTCATTGACCCCCAGAAAACCACAATCATATTGGTTTTACATTTATGGATTCAATTTTGCCATCGTGGCCGGCTTGTTCGTCGGTTTCTTCGGCTGGCTATTGGGGTGCTGGCGGGGCATGTTGGCCGCGTTCCTAATCAGATTGTCTAAAGCAATTTGATCCTGGCATCGCTTTGTACGCTGCGCTAGCGGGGCCAGCGCCAGAGTGGTGCGGGCGGCAATCATGGGCGTTCGGGCTGGCGCTGTAGTCCTGTCGTCCGCAGGCGAATATAGCGCCCGCCAGCTTCGCCAGGCTTTGAATCGAATTGAAGTTGGTTTAGCTTTCGCGTCGGATAGCGCAGGTTGATTTTTCAACCGGCTGACTTCCCCGAAATAACGTAATCTCTATTAGGATGAAGAGAATCCTTAACCACCGGTTAGTATCTTTAGAATGACAAAGATAGCAATTGCAAAGAAAATAACCAGGGCGCCAATTGAGGCAGCAATACTACATGATTCGTAGCGTGTCATCGTAAGATTATCCAGTTGGTTTAATCATCGACGGATTCTCCAGCTTTCCAATCTACAACAAAATACGAAACTACCCCTTCACGTTTCGGATCAACTTTTGATGTGGCTGGTCCTTCAATTCTAATGCGAAGAGGCCAGCGGTTGGCTGCTGCCGCCAGGGCTAAAGAATACAAAGCATTGTAATTCGGATGGTTAAGCCTCAACCTGAAGTAGTCGTCAAGTGGTTTTGGTTCATCAGTGTCGATTCGAATGAATGCTCCAGATTGATTCGCGTAGATACGAGTTACCTTTCCGGTGGCTGATGGTGCCATATAAATCTCCTTTTTAGCTCATCATCACGTTTAACACTGGCTCAAGCCAGCTTTCCTGCGGGGTAAGCATCTCCCGCCTCAGCGCCCGCACAATGCAATCGCGAGTGACTTGCTGCCCCAGCTTGTTCGGATGCAGCATGCCTTCAAAGTCGCCCTGATTGCGGCAAGATTCCTCGGCTAAGACGAAGTAGGGTCTGCTGGCGCAGTAACCATGCCCATCAAAGCCATTTTCGATACCATCTACCAGAATCCATCCAAATTCGTCAGCCTTAGCACGGATTTTTTGATTAAGCAAATCCCCTAACTCTCCCAATGATCTGGCATCGGCTTTATCCAGGTTTAGACCTACCGAGCTACCTAATACCCCACATGGACCGCGCTCTGCCACTTCCTTGAAAATCCTGACAGGGTATTCCAGGATGAACACTTGTCTGGGTCTTAGTTGGCTGTCTATAGCTCGCTTCAGCTGATTTAGGAGTTGTGGATACTCAGTTTCGAGCTTCTTTTTCACTGACGCGATGCGTTCCTTTCTTTTTTCACCACTCTTCCAAAGGATAGCTTGGGTCACCTGGGATGAAAATCCAAGATCATTTACCCCAATGGTAATGATCAGGGCGTCGATTGGGCGATTGAGGACGGTCTCTTTCGCTTCCTGGATCTGGCCGCGGTTCTTGGTCCAGCCATCGATAGCCTTGTTCGCAGAGTCCAGAGGAACATCGACCGTGCGCGGCCCTAACAAACCGTCATCAATTTCTGACCCGGAGCGGCCCAGGGAAATGAAGGTAATTCTGTCAGCACTAAACGGGGTTTCGGATTCGACCTGTCTTGCAGCTAACGAATGCCCGGATCGATAGGACCGGTAAGCGTTCGGCTCCTGCCATCCAGCTGGATGTGGATCAATTTCATCGCTCTCACCGCCGTCACCCAGTCCAAACCAACTGGCGACCTCTTCGGCCCCCTCTACAACACCTCCACCAATGTCCCTGGCGACGTCAACAACTGCACTGGCAACGCTTTCAGCGGCGTTTTTTACAAAACCAATTACGTCTTCAACATTATTTATCTCCGCCACCACAATTGCACCAATAAAAGGCAGATATTTTTCAATACTTTCTTCGGTCTTTACCTTCAGTTGTTCTGCGAATTCTTTTATTGCGCCTTCGATTTTTGTGATGAACAAGGTTAACGTGGTCGCCTCGCAAATCGCTTTTTGGTCTGGAGAAGGCACAGCCACCACATCTGGGTTGCCTTGCCCCGAGGCGAAGGAATCGCCGATGGATACCACCAGAAAATCCCGCAGTAGGTAATTACGGCTGCTGACCTCCCGCTGCCCACCGGTCAGGTTCACCTGGAGAGTGACTTCATATTCACCTGGCTTGGGCACCTGCACTTCCGTTCGCCACATGGAAGGAGAGCGAAGTTTAGGTATCGTCCTTGAGAAGCTGCCGCCCACCTGCTTGACTGTCCATACGAAAGTGAGAATTTCGTTGGGGATAACCGCTTTCTTTACCTTTTCATCCAAGGATTTCAATAATTCCATGCTGGAAAGAAATGACTCGTCTGCAATACTTTCGTGTAGTCCTGGCGGGATAGCGATCAGATTGAGCACCCAGAAAGCAGGGTTTACATAATCCGGCTTATAGCGATGAAAAATCGGATCGTAGGCTTTTAAATTAGCAGGGTGGCGAGTAGGTGTTGAGATGGTAAATCTAGCAAACTTGGGCATGTAAGCCTCCGGTTATTACCTGGATTATTAAGATAAATTTTATCAACTATTAACAAGGTATCATATCGGATTATGATTGTCAAATTAATGAAATATTTCACATTGTCAAGATTCCGGTGGGTGAATTTGGGAAAAAGCAAAGAGACAGAGCTCCGCCCAGGTAAAACCGTGTCCTACGCGATGGGATCGCTGCACAGCAGAATGGCGGCATCCAATCCGTCCCAGCTTTTGAAGCCACGCGTGGCATGACTGCGGAAGCGCCTCTTGCAAAACGCTTTTTCTCTTCCAGTATCAGTAGTTTGTTAACGACCCAGTCAGTTGGAAAACCACATCAAGGTTGGTTCTACATCTGTGGTCATAATGTATGCGACCTCAGTCGCCCCTTATTCGGTTCAATAACACCAGCAAACGCCTCGGATAATCCGTAATAATTCCATCCACCCCCCAATCGATCAAACGACGCATATCTTTCACTTCATTAACTGTCCAGACATCCACCCTCAATCCCTGTGCGTGGGCGCTGCGGATGAAGCGCGGCGTAACCAGGCGCAGCCGCCCGGAATATTCCGGGATCATAAAGGCCTTTGCCGGCGAGCGATAGAATCTGGAAAGCCGGAACAGGTTGAGCAGGTAAAACCGGCGCGTCTCAGAGACCCCGGCGGCGGTGTCCACTCCGGGACACAGCAGGCGAAAGCGACACAGTTGGGGGTCGTGAAAAGAGCCGACCACCACCTGCTCCAGCCTGTTATACTCGCGCAGCATTTGACTGAAAACCCGCACCACGACGGGATCTACGGGTTTGATGTCGATGCTCAGGGGCGTTCGGGGGAAGGCCTGGAAGACCTCCTCCAGGGTGGGGATGGTGATGCCCAGGCCGCGGAAGGGGAAGGTGCGCCCCTCGTCCGCCGTCCAGGTGTATCCGGCGTCGAGCGCCTTGATCTGCTCCAGGGTCAGGTCGCGGATGCGCCCGGCGCCGTCGGTGGTCGTATCGATGACCGGGTCGTGGCGCACGACCAGCACGCCGTCGCGGCTGGCGTGGATGTCCAGCTCCAGAGCGTCTATCCCCAGCCTCAGGGCGTGCTCGAAGGCATACAGCGTGTTGGAAGGCCACTGCCCCTCGCCGCCGCGGTGAGCCGTGGCAAACAGAACGGGTTGGGTATCTGGCTTAGAGGAAAGCACCGTTGCGGTAAATCACTTCGCCATCTGCCAGGATTTCAGAATCCTGGCGTATGTCGCAGATCATGTCCCAGTGCACCGCGCTCTTGTTCAGGCTGCCGGTCTCGGGGTAGCCTGCGCCGAGTGCCATATGGAAGCTGCCGCCAATCTTTTCATCCAGCAGGATGTTGTGGGTGAAGCGATCGATCTGGAAGTTGGTGCCAATGGCGAACTCGCCCAGGTAGCGCGCCCCCGGGTCGCTATCCAGGATGCGTAATAGCAGGGCTTCGTTCTTCTCAGCGCTTGCCTGTGTGACTTTTCCATCTTCGAACTTCAGCTCGATGCCGGAGACGACCTGGCCCTGGTACACCGCTGGATAGCTGTAACGCACCCAGCCGCTGGCGGAGTTTTCCACCGGACCGGTGTAGATCTCGCCATCCGGCAGGTTGACCAAACCGCAGGCGTTGACG
>MGNS01000078.1:27405-29502 GCA_001795165.1 Chloroflexi bacterium RBG_16_57_11 | reverse complement strand
CGGCCTTTAATCGACAGGCTCAGATCGACGTTGGGACCGCGCAGCACCACCTGATCGTGCCCCTGGAAGCGATCGATATAGGTTTGTTGCCGGGTCTTGACCGCCTGCCACTCAGTCACCGGGTCAGTCGTGCTTGCATCAGCCTTGCAGGCGCGATAAAAGAAGTCCTGGTATTCTTCGTAGCCCATCCCGGCTTCCATGGCGTAAGCCTGGGTAGGGAACAGCGTGGACATCCAGCGCAGGGAGCCATCCGCGCCGCGCCGCATTTGGGCCGCCATCAAAGAGGAAGAGCCTTTTTGGCGGCGGGCCAGCCGGTCGGGAGGAACGTTGGTTAAGGCGCGGGTGTTGGTCTCGCTGCGGATCTTTATCAGGACCTCGAATTCTTCGAAGGCAAGCTTATGGAAGGCAGGCACGAAATCGAGCTGCTCGTCGCTGGCGTTTGCGAAGTACAGCTCCGCCTCGTCGGGGATATCGAGCAGGAGGTGAGGGTGAGCGCCGCGTCTCAGGATCAGGGAGAACAGCTCGCGCACCACCGGGATGGCTTCGGTGCCGGCGGTGATGGCGACACGCTCGCCGGGCTTAACCGCGGTAGAGTAATCTACCAGGATTTGGGCAAATTTTTGGTAACGGATGTCTGACAACTTTTACTCCCGGTTCTTCTGTAGATCTTGTGAACGGGCTGATTTTATCATGCTTCCGGTTGATACGGCTGCGCTTGTATTTTGCGATTCGATGTATAATCAATTTGTTCGGTTAAGTTTAATCTAATATTCAATCTTGATTGCACAACAGGAGGGATCATCATGAAAATACTCAGTACGTGCTTTCAATTCTCAATGGCTCTTCTTTTTACCCTGGCAGCCCTTGCGCCGGGCGGCATTGCACTGGCTAAACCGGATGGATATGAATCTCTCCTGCTGGGGAATGAGGCCGATGCGCACACACCCACCTCGCCAGGTTTCCTGCTGGCAGGCGGCAACACGGACGTCGATTCCGCGATGCAATGGCTGATCGATCAATCGGGCGGCGGCGATTTTGTCGTGATCCGCGCTTCGGGGACCGATGCCTACAACCCTTACATCTACTCGGAGCTGGGTCGTGTGGTGGACTCGGTGGAGACGATCATCATGAAGCAGGACCGCGCCGCTTATGACCCCTACGTGCTTGGCCAGATCCGGGACGCCGAGGCGCTGTTCATCGCCGGTGGCAACCAATGGGACTATGTGCGCATGTGGAAAGAGACGCCTGTCGAGGATGCCATTCATGAGTTGGTCGCGCGGGGTGTGCCGGTGGGTGGCACCAGCGCCGGGCTGGCGATTTTGGGCGAGTTCTCTTTCTCTGCCGAGCGCAATACCATCTATTCCGATGAGGCGCTTAAGGACCCTTATAACCCTCGACTGACCCTGGAGAATGACTTCCTGCACTTGCCTTTTCTGCAAGGGACGATCACCGACAGCCATTTTGTCGAGCGCGATCGCATGGGTCGTCTGGTGACCTTCCTGGCGCGCATCCTGCAGGATGGCTGGGCTGGCCAGGCGCGCGGCATTGGCATCGATGGGAAAACCGCGCTGGCAGTCGATGGGAATGGTGTCGCCACTCTTCACGGCGCTGGCGCGGCCTACTTCCTGCGCACCACCACCACCCCTGAGGTATGCCAGAAGAATGACCCGCTCACCTTCCGGGATGTGGATGTCTTCCGCCTGAGCGGGGCCGGCTCGACTTTTAATTTAGCTTCTTGGACTGGCGCCAGTGGGACGGCGTACAGCCTCTCGGCGGTCGAAGGCGTGCTGACCTCGACACAGCCGGGTGGAGAGATTTACTAAGTTGCCTCCATGTGGCGCCTTTTCACCAGACGCGGTGACATCGAAATACAACTTGTTAAGAGAAAAAAACCAGCCCGGATCTGCGTTTATCCGATCCGGGCTGGTTCTCGTTATCGGGGTTTCCGAATCAATAGATATAGCGATCTTTCCAGTAATTGTTAAATACGCGGGCCAGGTCTGGGATTGGATAAGGCAGGTACTTCCACATGCTGGGCTCACCTACCCTCCTCCCGTCAGGCAGGCTGAGCCCGAATATGGTCATCCTGCCGATAGG
>MGNS01000078.1:11334-27312 GCA_001795165.1 Chloroflexi bacterium RBG_16_57_11 | reverse complement strand
ATGTAGAATAACTGCATCTGGTAGGTGTTTTTCTCTATGGTATAAATTTTTACGGTTGGGACTTCCTTCGACCCCTCTTCTACCGGCAGATAATAAAATTCACCCTTATCCGTGTCTGCTTTGTTGCAGCACACTTGTGGGACAGCGTTTAGCTGGATGGCAATGTCTGACTCGGATTTGTTGATAATCGTAAAACGCATTAGCTCTACAGGTTTTGATCCCCCCATTAGGAATAGCGCTAAAATCGGCAGCAGCCAGATGATCTTTTTCATGTTCGTGATCCTTTTGAACCAGTGGATTGTTCAATGCTTTGGTGTGGCATTTGTGTTTTTTGTTACGGACCTCCCATAAATATATCACGTTTTTTCTAGTGGCGGATAACCCTCCTGAACGGTCTGCGAAGGTCGCAGCCGCTGCCCGAAATGTGCTATCATCAAGCCATGCAGGAATCGCCTTCCGCTCATCATCGTCGGCCAGGTTGGATGATCTTGCTGTCGGCAGTGCGCGAGCTGGGTCTCCGTCAGGTTGGGCTGTACGCTGCCTATCAGCTGGGGATACGCTCGGGCTATTATCGCTGGTTGTCTGCCCCGGAAAAGGCGACCCGCGCGGCACACGCGGTCAATCCCAATTCGGTGCGCCCGCTGTGGAATCTTCCCTCGGAAGCAGAGCTGTTGGCTGTGATCGGTGAGGCGGGCCGTGCCCAATTATTGGCCGAAGCGGATGAAATTGCCGCCGGGCAGGTGCGATTGTTTGGGGGTCCGCCGGCGCCTCTGCACCTGGCTACGCCTGGCCCGCTGGCTCATTGGACAGCGTATGAGCGTAGCGAGAAACCAGCCGTAGGGGCTATCGATGGCGATATCAAGCGGATCTGGGAGCCCGCCCGACTGGGCTGGGCTTACACCTTAGGCCGGGCTTACCTGCTCAGCCGGGACGAGCGCTACACTGCGGTTTTCTGGGATTTTACCGAGGCCTTCCTGGATGCCAATCCTCCATACCTGGGGCCGCATTGGTCTTCGGCGCAGGAGGTCGCCTTGCGCTTGATCGCCCTGACCTTTGGCTGGCAGTTGTTTGGCAGCGCGGCCAGCGCGAGTCCTTCACAGGCTGCGCGCCTTGCCCAGGCCGTGGCGATCCATGCCGCGCGCATTCCTGTCTCGCTGGTTTATGCCCGGGCGCAAAACAACAATCACCTGCTCACCGAGGCTGCCGGGCTGTTCACGGCTGGCCTCTTTTTGCCAGCTCACCCGCAGGCCTGGCGTTGGCGAGACCTCGGTTGGCGCTGGTTCAACCGGGGTATCCAGGCGCAGGTAGCGCCGGATGGCGCCTATACCCAGCATTCGACCAATTACCACCGGCTGATGCTGCAAACCGCTTTGTGGGTAAGCTGCCTGGCCCGGGGCCAGGTATTCCCATTACCACACGAAACCCGCCAGCGGCTGGCAGCTGCGACACGCTGGCTGCTGGCCTTACTGGACCCGCTGAGCGGAGGCGTTCCGAACCTGGGGCCCAATGATGGCGCCTATGTCTTGCCACTGGCGATTTGCCCGCAGACTGATTACCGCCCGGTGCTACAGGCAGCAGCCTGCGCCTTTCTTGGCGGGCGACCGTTTCGGCCGGGTCCCTGGGATGAGATGGCCTTGTGGCTCGTAGGAAGCCAGCCGGCGATATCGACAACCGTACCATCGACTTCGAGGCAGCCTCAGGCTGCCCATACTCCGCATGTGATTCGCTCGCTGGATGGCGCCTCCTGGGCTTATTTGCGTGCGGCCCGCTTCACCAGTCGCCCTGGGCACGCCGACCAGTTGCATCTGGACTTGTGGTGGCGTGGGATGAACGTGGCTCAGGATGCAGGCACTTTCTCGTACAATGCTCAATCTCCCTGGGACAACATCCTGGCGCGCAGTGAGGCGCACAATACGGTGGTCATCGATGGACAGGATCAGATGGTCCGGGCCGGGCGTTTCCTCTACACGGATTGGGCCCAGGCGGAGGTGTTGAAGCAGGATGTATGGGAGGATGGCACGCTGCAGTCTATGTCCGCCAGGCATAACGGTTATCATGGCCTCGGGCTTTGGCACCAACGCGAGGTCACCGCTGGTTTATCGGGCGATTGGGAAATCAAGGATTTGATCTATCCCGTGCAGCCGCCAGGATCGGCTGCACCCCATACGGTCAGCCTGCAATGGCTGCTGCCCGATTGGCCGTGGGAAGTATTGGTACAGTCGAAGCCACCCCGGTTTGTAGTGGTCATAAATTCTCCCCCTGGTCCTGTGCGGCTGGTGCTTGAAGGAGGCCTGATGGCGGACCAACCGGCCTCTAAATCGCTGCTTCTTTCGAGGGCTGGAGAACGCCTGTGGGGTGACGGGGAGGTTTCGCCTGTCTGGGGTTGGAGCTCGCCGACCTATGGCTTGAAAATTCCGGCCTTGTCGCTGCGCTTTATACAAACTGGCCCAGCCCCCTTCGATTTTTCCACGAAATTCACCTTTCCACCTGACCACCAGGGGGAAGGGCAGTAACCTGTTGCTGTATGCACATCTTGCTGATCCACCAAGCCTTTGTTGCCCTGGATGAGCCAGGCGGTACCCGCCACCACGAGCTGGCGCGCTGCCTGGCCGCCCGCGGCCACCACGTGACGGTTATCGCCAGCACGGTGAGCTACCTGACAGGTAAAGTGGAGGCTGAGAGAAGTATCCATGAGCAGGTCGACGGCGGAAGTGTCACCGTGTTGCGCGCTCATACCTATTCGGCGCTGCACCGCAGCTTTGTCCACCGGGTGTTCAGCTTTTTTAGCTTTATGGCTTCTTCTTTCTGGCTTGGCCTGAAGGTCCGACCGGTGGACCTGGTGTGGGGCACCTCGCCGCCGATCTTTCAGGGTGTGACCGCCTGGTGCCTGGCACGCCTGAAAGGCGCCCCCTTCTTGTTCGAGGTGCGCGATTTGTGGCCCGCGTTTGCCATCCAGGTCGGCGTCCTGCGTAACCCAATCTTGATCCGTCTCTCGCGATGGCTTGAGCGCTTTCTATATCGCCACGCGGACCGGGTGATGGTCAACTCGCCGGGATTTGTCGAACACGTACAGAGAAGCGGCGCCCACCGGGTAGAGCTGGTGCCCAATGGCGTCGATACTGCCATGTTCGACCCGTATGCCAATGGGGTCGCTTTCCGCCAGAATCATAGCCTGGAGGGACGCTTCGTAGTGTTGTATGCTGGGGCTCACGGGCTGTCGAACGATCTAAGTGTTGTGCTACAAGCGGCGCAAAGGTTGCTGGATCAACCCAAAGTCAGCCTGGTGCTCTTAGGAGATGGCAAGGAAAAAACTGCTCTGATGGCGCAGGCGACCGAGCTCGGACTGACCAATCTTCACTTTCTGCCCCCGGTGCCCAAGGCTGGGATGGCCGAAGCGCTGGCAGCCGCCGACGCCTGCCTGGCAATCTTAAAGCCGGTCTCGCTCTACGCCACGGTTTATCCCAATAAAGTATTCGACTATATGGCCGCCGGTAGACCTGTCATCCTGGCGATCGACGGCGTGATCCGCCAGGTGGTGGAACAGGCAGATGGTGGGGTTTTTACACCGCCCGGTGATCCCGCCGCCCTGGCCCAGTCGATATTGCGCCTGATGGAAGACCCCCAGCGGAGGCGCCAGATGGGCTTGAACGCCCGTGCGTATGTGGAAGCGCATTTTGACCGGGCGGCATTGGCGCTACACCTGGCAGAAATTATCGAAGAGATGGGGTAAGGACAGCCGGCGAGTTTAGACTTCGCTTAATGGCCAGTTGGGCAGCACATCCATCGCCAGGTCGTCGCGCTGGCCATGGGTGAAGCGATAATAACCCGCACTGGCAACCATTGCGGCATTATCCGTGCACAGCGAAATTGGGGGGATGTGCACCGTGCAAGACGTCTGGGCTAGCATCGCCTCGCGCAGCGCCTGGTTGGCTGAGACCCCGCCTGCCACCAGGATTTCGGCCGCCCCCAGCGTCTCCGCGGCGCGCGCGGTCTTACCTACCAGCACGTCTACCACTGCGGCCTGGAAGCTGGCTGCCAGGTCGGCCACCGGAAGCTCCGCTTTATACAATTGCAGGCGGCGCACCTCGCGCAGCACCGCCGTCTTTAGCCCGCTGAAGGAAAAATTCCAGCTATCATTCAGCCAGGCGCGCGGGAAAGCAAAAGCCGTTGGATTGCCATCCTGGCTGGCTTTTTGGATTGCCGGCCCACCTGGATATCCCAGGCCGATCAGCCGGCCGACTTTGTCGAACGCCTCTCCAGCCGCGTCGTCCAGGGTGTACCCCAGGCGCTCGTAGTTCAGGTGATTTTTCATCAGTATGAGCTCGGTGTGCCCGCCGGAAACGATCAATGCGATCAAGGGGAATATGGGCTCCGGCGCAAGCACGGGTGTGCTGCTCTCGCTGGTCAATGGTGGCCAGTGCAGCCAGGCTGAGTAGATATGCGCTTCCAGGTGGTTGATGCCGACCATCGGCAGGTTGCTGCCCAGGGCCAGCCCTTTAGCAGTATTCATGCCGATCACCAGCGAGCCGGGCAGGCCAGGGCCGCGCGTCACCGCGATGGCATCAACATCCTCGAGATCCATATGCGCTTGCTGGAGCGCCGTCTCGATGATGGGGTAAATCGTGCGGATGTGCTGTCGAGATGCCACCTCCGGGAACACCCCACCAAATTGAGCATGCAGATCTACTTGCGATGCCACCGTGTTCGCCAGGATGATCCGCCCGTTTTCGACGATCGATGCAGCGGTCTCATCGCAGGAGGTCTCGATACCCAGAATACGGGCTTCGCCAGGCCCTGAAAATTGATTGCCTTTGATCATCTCACCACTACCCCTATTCCTTAATCGCTGGCTCCCTTAACAGGCAACACCAGATCCAGCGGATATTCTGCCAGGGTCTCGAAGACGCCATCCGGGCGGGCATAGTAGGTGTCTTCCAGTCGCACGCCCATCTTGCGCCCTGGATAATATAGACCGGGCTCTATTGTGATCACTGCGCCGGGTGTCAGGCGGTCGCTGTCCGGCCCGTTCAAGCGAAAGAAAGGCTCTTCATGGATATGCAATCCGACCCCATGACCGAGGCTGTGCACGTAGCCTTCCTGGGTTTGCGGGTTGGTCCTTAGGGTGGCATGACCGCGTTCTTCGAACATCTCGCAGGCGCGTTCCTGATAGAGGCGACACACCTCGCCCAGGCGCAGCTCGCTGCTTATCTGCCGGTACACGCTGTGAACGTCTTCGTATAGCGCCAGGGCTTCATCTGTGGCGTAACCCAGACACCATGTGCGGGTGATGTCATGGAAATAACCACCGCCGACCTCGCGCGGGAAGATATCAAAAATGACCGTCTCGCCCAGGCGCAACGGGGATGCATTATCGCCGGTGCTGTGCGGCACGGCGGCATCGTAACCGCTGGCGAAGATGGTGCGTTCCGGGTTTTCCGCCCCGCGTTCTGCCAGCCACAGGTCGATGCGGCGCTTCACTTCTCCAATGGTGAGCGGGTCACCGTTGGCTTTGATCAGCGCACCGTTCCGGGCGCGATGCCCAGTCAGAAAATCCGCCGTCTCGCCGATCACATCGGTGGTAATTTTCCCCATCCGGCGCATGCGCTCCACCTCGACTTCGTCCTTGGTCGCCATGGCTCTCCCGAAGACCGAGACGCCCGTTTCTCCCACCAGCTCGAGCTCAGGGAGCGCCTGCTGCAGCCGCGTGAAAGTGGCATAAGCCCTCCCGGCGTCCAGGATTCCGTATAGACCGACACGCCCGGGTGCGACCCCTAGTTCTGTCAGAATTTTCTCTAGTAAATGAACCATGCCCAGCGTCTGGTCGCCGCCGGCCTGTTGCAACAGCAGGTCGAGGCGAAATTCACTCAGGTCACGCGTGGGCAAGCCGGATTTGGCCGCCTCGTCGCGCTCCATGGACCAGTGGAACAGGGTCGGTTGCTGGCCGCGTTTCTTTATCAGGATTGCCTGGGTCAGATCGGCTCCGTTGGTCAGGTAGGTTATGGGGGGGTTGTGAGAGCCAGGGCCGACGACCAACAGGGCGTCGAGTTGATGGCTTTGCATCAGGGCATCCAGATCTTTTTTCATCTCACATCCAGTCACGATCGTTATCCGGTCGCTTCAAGCGCCCGTTTCATTCCGTGAAGTAAGGCTTCTTCCTGCTCGGGCAGAACGCTGCGTGGATCCAGGACTACCCGGTCGTCTTGCAACCGGGCGATCACAGGTGGGTTTTGCTGGCGCAGCCGGGCTAACAGCTGATCAGGTTTACGAATGGATAGCGATAGCAGGGAAGTTGGCAGCGTCTCATCAGGCAAACTGCCGCCGCCCACGGTGGATTCGCCAGAAGTCACCTCGCCCTGACCCAGCGCCACCGCCCAGGCAGCAGCCCGTGAGAAGATTTGTTCGGCAGGCGCCGAGATCATTCTCCAGATAGGAATTTCACGTTCCGCCTCATCTTTCAAGTAATGTAACAGGGTGGCAGTCAGTGCCCCCAGGCACAGCTTATCCGCCCGCAGGGCGCGCGCCAGGGGGTGTTTCTTCAGCTTCGCTACCAGCTCGGCGCCTCCGACAATGATCCCCGCTTGTGGTCCGCCTAGCAGCTTGTCACCTGAAAAGCAAACCAGGTCGGCTCCAGCAGCCAGGGATTCTTGCACCATGGGTTCGTGGCCCAACCCGTAGCGAGAGGTATCCAGCAACGTGCCGGAGCCCAGGTCGTCGACCAGCGGTATACCAGCCTGATGGGCGACCTCAGCGATTTCCGCCAGCCCCGGCTCGCTGGTGAATCCAACCAGGCGAAAATTCGAGCGATGGGCGCGCAGGAACAGGGCAGGCGATTCCTCCAAAGCGGCTTCGTAGTCTGAGAGATGGACGCGGTTGGTCGTGCCTATCTCGAGCAGGCGCGCCCCGGATTGCTTCATCACGTCAGGCACCCGGAACCCGCCGCCAATCTCCACCAGCTGAGTGCGGGCGATCACCACGCCACGGCGGCGCGCCAGGGCGGTCAAGATGAGCAAGACCGCAGCGGCGTTATTGTTCACCACCATCGCCGCCTGCGCTCCGGTCAGGCGGGTGAGCAGCGCCTCGGCGTGCACCAGGCGGGAGCCGCGCTTGCCTCGTTGCAGGTCATATTCAAGCGTCGAGTAACCCTGGGAGATGTTTTGAATCGCTTGCAGCGATGCCGGGCTGAGCGGCGCCCGCCCGAGATTGGTTTGCAGGATCACGCCGGTTGCGTTGATTACAGGTTGTAGGGTTGGCTCAGTCCAGGATTGCAGATAGCGCTCGATGGATTGTAACAACGCCTCGCGCTCGGGCAGGCTGGCTCGCTCTGCAAATTGAGCGCGCGCGTCGTTCAGCGTGCTGCGTATGGCTTCTACCGTTAGCGGCCGGCCAAAGCAGGCAATCCACTCCTGGCTCTGTGAGGTTTGCAGCATCTGGTCTACTGAGGGCAGATCACGCAAGCCGGTCATGATGAAATTGGGTGGGGATATTGTCCGCCGGTGGGATCAGGGGCGCGACTCTGGCTTCCATTGGCTGCGCTCGCGCAAGCGGAGCAAAAACTCGATCAAGATCAGCCCCGCGGCCAGCAGCAGCGCCAGCGACAGGTTAACCACACGGCCGATCCGCAGCCAGGCCAGGGTGGGGAAATAAATGCCGATCCAGATCGCTTGGCGCACGATCACGGCCGGGGAAGGCGGCGGCACAGATGGGAAGCGGCGGTTCAGGTAGGCGACAATGGGCAGGGCGACGCCCGTGAGGCCCAGGACGCTGGTGAAAAAGAAAGCCCAGCGCGTTCCGCCGCTGGGCTCCGTCCGGCTTATCACATACGCCAGGCCGCCCCAGCCGAGCAGCATGAGGATTAGCGCGGCCAGGAGAAAGCTCCTCACAGCAGGTGGAGAGGATCGGGAATCCATGCCTGGATTATACATGATTAAAAAGTTTTTGCGGCCCATCGGGCCGCAAAAACTTTTCTTACCGGCGCAATCTTAAAGGATGCTCTAACGATATTCGCCTTCGATGACTTCGCCTTGATCATCGGTTTGTGTGGTGTAGCCGTGATCACGACCGTTGCCATTTCCACCCGGCTGTTGTTGGGCGTATAGCTGCTGACTGAGGGCATAGGAGGCGTTCTGTAGCTCCTCGCTCAAGCGCTTGATCTTGTCCATATCGTCGCTCGTGATCGCCTCACGCAGCCCATCGATCTTGGCCTGGATATTCTGCCGCTCACCCACATGGACTTTGTCGCCCAGCTCCTTGAGCGTCTTTTCAGTCTGGTAAGCCAGGCTGTCGGCGTTGTTCCGGGCCTCCACCAGCTCGCGCTGTTTGCGATCGGCAGCCTCGTTTTGGCGGGCTTCCTGGACCATGCGATCAATCTCGCCTTTGTTCAAATTGGTCGAAGCGGTGATGGTGACTTTTTGCTCCCGGTTGGTTGCTTTATCGCGCGCGGTGACGTTGAGAATGCCATTTGCATCGATGTCGAAGGTCACTTCGACCTGTGGGAGGCCACGTGGCGCTGCAAGAATACCCTCCAGGCGAAAGCGCCCCAGGCTCATATTGTCGGTTGCTATTGGTCGCTCGCCCTGTAAAATGTGGATGTCAACCGCTGTCTGGCTATCTTCGGCGGTGGAGAACACCTCGCTCTTCTTGACAGGAATCGTGGTATTGCGCTCGATGAGCGGGGTCATCACGCCGCCCAGAGTCTCCAGGCCGAGGGAAAGAGGCGTCACGTCGAGCAGGAGGACATCCTTTACCTCGCCGCCCAAAACACCCGCCTGGATGGCAGCGCCAACTGCCACGACCTCATCCGGGTTGACGCCCTTGTGTGGCTCTTTACCGGTCAGGCTTCGCACCAGCTCCTGTACCATTGGCATGCGCGTGGCGCCGCCAACCAGCACAACCTGGTCGATGCCACTGGCGCTCAAGCCGGCATCATTCAATGCTGCGTTGAATGGATCTCGTAGCCGTTTCACCAGCTGTTCGGTTAACTGCTCGAGCTTGGCCCGGCTCAGGCGCAATTGTAAGTGCTTGGGTCCCGAGGCGTCCGCTGTGATGTAGGGGAGATTGATCTCGGTCTCCATCACGTTGGAGAGCTCGATCTTGGCCTTCTCAGCGGCTTCGCGCAATCGCTGCAGAGCCTGGCGATCGAGTCGCAGGTCGACACCCTGCTCCTGCTTGAAGTTGTCGGCGATCCAGTTGACGATCGTCTCATCCCAGTTGTCGCCGCCCAGGTGGGTATCGCCGTTTGTGGCTTTGACTTCGATAACGCCGTCACCGACCTCCAAAACACTCACATCGAAAGTGCCGCCACCCAGGTCGAAAACCAGGATGGTCTCATTTTCCTGCTTATCCAGGCCGTAGGCCAACGCTGCCGCCGTCGGCTCGTTGATAATCCGCAGGACTTCCAGCCCGGCGATCCGGCCGGCGTCTTTAGTGGCCTGGCGCTGGCTGTCATTGAAATATGCCGGGACGGTGATCACCGCTTTGTTGACTGGCTCGCCCAGGTATGCTTCCGCGTCTGCCTTAAGCTTGCCAAGGATCATAGCGGAAATCTCCTGGGGGCTGTATTCCCGGTTGGTGACCGGGATCGTAACGCGTGCATCCCCGGCCGGGCCGCGCACGACCTGGTATGGCACCAGGCTGCGCTCAGTAGCTACCTCTTCCAAGTGACGGCCGATGAAGCGCTTGATCGAAAAAATGGTGTTTTCCGGGTTGACCACGGCTTGCCGCTTGGCAGTCTGGCCGACCAGGCGTTCGCCATTTTTGTTGAAGCCCACAACAGAAGGCAGCAAGCGAGAGCCTTCAGCAGTGACGATGACTGCAGGATCGCCGCCTTCCATGACTGCTACCACACTATTGGTGGTGCCTAAATCGATACCAATAATTTTTGCCATCTTGGTTATTTCCTTTCCTTACAACAGAGTGCAACCCAGTAAACCAGCCTCTTTCTTCACCCTGGCTTGACCCTTTGGCCTGACCGTGTGGCGGGGGGTTTTTCCGGGATTTTTCATCTGGGTTTAGCATACTGGTGAATTGCTAGAATTCCATTAACAGAGCATAGGATATTTATCAATATTCTCGTCGGGTGGAAAACTACGGTATCTGGCGGCCGCATTCCTTCTGAAACCAGGGAATCTCGTGAAAAGCTTGAATCGGTCGATTTTAATCCCCCGTTGAGTTAAGTTCTCCTTAACCGTTTCTTTAAGTTTTCTGGGTGTAGCTGTGGTGGTTGGGTGGGCATTTGGGCTCAAAAAGGCTATATCTGGGGGAAGCATCTTGAGATGGCCCATGCGTGGGCCAATCATCGAGCAGCCTTCTCTGGCATAAAAGATGCAGCGCGCGGGGACTTTCTTTAACGTTCGCGCACCTTAAAACTTTGTGTTTTTTTAGGCATGCGTAGGGAAAACATCTTGCAAGGAAACGATAGACTCTGCTAAAATCAAGACGGTTAGCCCGTAAGCCAATAGCATTAGGGGCAGCAAAATTTCTCAGGTTCGGTGAAGATCATTATACGGCGATTCAGGTGCCTCCGCAGATACCGGAGGATACCCTAGTCTATTGTTGTCTATTCTTTCAATTGGTGAGGAGGTACGCGGTCATGAACGCTCAACAGGCCTGGCAAGCCGCTCGAGGGCAGCTCCAGTTGGAGATGCCAAAAGCCGCTTTTAACACCTGGGTTCGTAACACGGAATGTGTTTCATTCGAAGATGGCAGCTTTATCCTGGGGGTACCCAATGCTTATGCGCGTGACTGGCTGCAAAGTCGCCTATCCAGCACAGTTACACGCTTGCTGACCGGGATCATGAACCGTACTGTAGAAGTGCGCTTTGTCGTCTGGAATCATGGACACGAACCAATTGAGGTTAAGGACAATCCTGCCGAAGCAGAAGAAATCACCTTCGATACACCGAACACCAGCCTGAATGCCCGTTATTCGTTCGAAAATTTTGTCGTTGGCCCGAGCAACCGTCTGGCACATGCTGCCTCACTGGCCGTGGCGGAAAAACCGGCTCAGGCCTATAATCCTCTTTTTCTGTATGGCGGCGTTGGCCTGGGAAAGACGCACCTCTTACATGCCATCGGGAATTTATGCCATCGCCGCGGCTTGCAGGTGCTTTACGTCTCTTCGGAAGAGTTCACCAATGACCTGATCAACGCTATTCGCTCGCATGCCACCCAGGCATTCCGTGATAAGTACCGCAGCATCGATGTGTTATTGGTAGATGACGTCCAGTTTATCGCCGGAAAGGAATCCACTCAGGAAGAATTCTTCCACACCTTCAACACACTCCACGGACAAAATAAACAAATTGTGGTCTCTTCCGATCGACCACCGAAAGCCCTGATGACTCTGGAAGAACGCCTGTGTTCGCGTTTCGAATGGGGGCTTACCGCCGATATTCAGCCGCCCGATTTTGAGACCCGCCTGGCGATTTTACGCTCCAAAGCAGAGCGGATTGGCCGACAGGTGCCTGATGAGCTGATGGGCTTGATTGCACGCCGCGTCCAGTCGAATATCCGCGAGCTTGAAGGCGGGCTGACCCGTGTGGCGGCCTTCGCCGACCTGAGTGGTCTGCCAATCACTCCCCAGCTGGTGGAAACGGCCCTGGCCGATTTGCTCCCCCGTCGCAGCGAGCTTCAGCCGGATGAGATCGTTCGAAAGGTGGCGGATGCGTTTGGCATCAGCGTGGAAAGCCTGCTGAGCCGCGATCGATCCCGGCAGGTCGCCTTTCCGCGCCAGATTGCCATGTACTTGATGCGCGAAGAAGCCAACATCTCCTTGCCTCAGATTGGCGAAGCGTTGGGTGGGCGCGATCATACCACAGTCATGTATGGGTGCGATAAGGTGACCGAAATGTTGGAGCAAGACGACCGCTTGCGGCGCCAGATCATCGAGATCAAAGAACGCTTGTATTCGGCGGCTGGAATGTCCGGATTGCGTGCTGCCTGATTGGCTTTTTGGTTAACAGCCTGGTTTCACAGCCAGCGGTTGCGCAGCCAACGCCCTGCGGCTTGCAGCCGCCGGACGGCGCGCATCCCAATGGAAACGGTGACCCGGGGCTTCACTTTGACCGGAGGCCAGGGATCCATATCCAGCATCTTGCGGATGATATAGCGGCCCAGGAGTGTTACAGTAGCGAGCACCGGGGCTGCCAGTACTAACCCTACCAACCCGATCAAATCGGTGGCGATAATGGCGGCAATCAAAACGCCCGCCGGATGAACTCCCAGTGTGTGACCCATCACCCGTGGAGTGATATAGCTATCGAAGACTTGATTCAACGCCAGGCAGCATGCGACAACCAGAACAGCATAGATGGCAGGCTCCAGGCCGAAATAATTTCCGACCTGTAAATAGGCGATTATTCCCGTGACGATCCAGGTGATCAACGGGCCGACATAGGGGATAAACGCGGCGATCCCGGCCATGAGCGCGATCACCATCGAAAGGCGCGTTCCCAGGATGGTGAGTAAAATATAGTATGAGACAACAATAAGAAATGAAATCAGCAATTGCCCGCGCAGAAACGCGTCCCAGATGTGGGTCAGCTCGGTGATCAACCTTTGGCTATCGGCGTTGTAGCCCGGAATATCAATTCGCACCAGGTTTTCTCGCACCTGACCCGATTCGGAAAGCAGGAAATAAGATATCAGTAAAACGAACAATGTCCATCCAATGGTCGTGGCAGCGCTGGCAGCAAACCTGGCGACAATATTTCCAGCCTGTCCCACCAGCGGTTGCACCATGCCCAGTAATTGCTGGACAGCTGCCTGTAGATCGAATTGCGAAAAATCCAGCGGGAAAGGTCCGATTGTGTAACTTTGGGTGCTGAGTTGATTGACCAGATGCGGCAGATCCTGAATGAAATTATCGACAAAATCCACCAGGCTTTGGGCCTGCTGGATCAGCGCCAGCCCGGTGATCGTCACCAAACCCACCAACAAAATCAGCGTTAGGATGTAAATCAAATTGACCGATGTTCGCCATGGCAGGTGCACAGATGAATTTAGCCGGGCGGCGACTGGCTGAAATAAATAAGCCAGGATAAAGGCCAGCAGGAGCGGGCCGATAATGGTGCGAAAGTAAATGAAAAGCGCCGTCATCATGGCGACGACGGTCAAGCCGATAATCAGCTTGGCGTTCGATCCCCAACGGGGAGAGCCGCCAGCTTGTGGTGGAGCTTCTTCGCTCATAGCGTGAATTTTACCCTATCTATCATCGATAGCCCGGTTTTGGGTCGAGGTGGACTTCACCCACCAGCGCGGGTTGGGAGCTGGCAGCTCATCAGCTTCTCTGGCAGGAAACGCTTCCATATCGAGCAGGTTTGCATACAGGTAATGGCCTACCACGCGCATGGAAGCAATCGTCGGGGCGGCTAAAACAATTCCCAGTACACCCGCCAGCAATGCACCGCTGACGATCCCCAAAATGACCACCAACGGCGGCAGGTGTAACCGCCTCCCGATCACGCGTGGGATCAGATAATTCAGGTCGAACTGCTGGTAGAACAGGTGCAAACCAACAACAATCAGGGCAAAGATCCAATTCGGTAGGGGCAGCCAGGTAGAGCCGACAAAAAGGGCCAGGAAAGTTGCGATAATTAACCATATCCCATGTCCCAGGCTGGGTACGAATTCCAGTAGTCCGGCAAGCACACCCATCGCCAGGGCAAATGGCAAGCCGATTGCAAAACCTACGAGTGTAAAGATCGTCGCGACGATGATCGCCAGGGCCAGTTGCCCGCGAAAGAAGGCATTCCAGATCAGGTTAATCTCGAAGCGCAGGCGGTAAAAGTCCTCCTCGTAAGACGGTGGGACCAGGTTCTCCATCCAGCTCTGCAGGGCATCGACATCTTTTACCAGGTAAAATGATATGACAACAATGAAAATTACCCAGACAAGCGATGATACGATCTCGATGGCAAAGAGCAGGGTTTGCCCAAAGAACGGCTGTACCAGCCCGCGTACCGAGCCGGTCACCTGGCGCAGAGCGGCTTGTATGTCGATGGTTTGCCCGGCGACCATGTAACGTTTGTCGAGCAGCGCTTCGATTTCTGTGTAGATGCGCTGGAAATCTAGGTTGAGCTCGGTTGCCTGTGCTGCCAGGGGTGGGATGATCAACAATGGGATGGCAATCAGGAAGATGAACAGGATCATATAGGCCAGCAAGATCGCCAAAGATCGGCGCACCCTTAGGCGGCGCTGGATCCAGTTAGCCAGCGGTAGAAGAATATACGCCAGAATGATCGCCAGGATCAGTGGGATGATGACTGCGCGAAAGCGATACAGCAAAAAAACGCCCAACCCAAGCAGCAACAGGATGACGATGAGTTTGGTTGAGGTGGACCAGGGAGGTCTGGACACTACTGGCTGCCCAAGTGGCCGGCGAATGCCAATCTAGGGGATAATAAAGGAAAGCGCTATCAGCACTGAAAAGAATATCCCGGCCAGCAAGCCGATGCGCTTGAGATCTTTGATCGTCTGGCTATAATCGGGATTGAAATCGGTCGCGAATGATCGGGCGCTTGTGCTGGTGCTTGTAGCTTGCGACGGTTGAGATCCAGCCTCGCTGGTTTGGCTCTCAACCGGGCGGGCCGCCGGGGCCTTGCGGGTCTGTTTTTTCGATCGTGATTTCTGTGGCATTCGAAAACTCCTTGCTAACGATTCCGTGTGGTTGGATCATCCGCTTGTTTGCAGGCGGGTAATGACAACAATGCGCAGGTTGTCTTTCAGGTACGGATAACAAGATATCAGCGTCGTCGTTGGCTGTGTTGTTGGCGCCATCACCTCCACTGCGGTCGGTTCAACGACTTTGGTGTCTACGACGACGTAGGTATAGGAGCGCTGGTTGGTATGTAAGAATACCAAGTCTCCGGGCACCAGGCGATCCAGGTTACGGAAAATTTCACCAAAGATATCGTTGTGCGCCGACAGAACAACATTGCCGCGCGCTCCTGGATCAGCCGAGCCAGGGTGCTGCGCAACGCCCTTCTTCAACTGCTCCCAGCCGTCGCCCTGAACGACCGGCGCGTCCACTTCAATGGCTGGGATTTGGATACGCATCGCCTGTTCAGGCCCCGGCGTGGGCACCGGTGCATTATACCAGGAACTTACCAACGGGCGCAGGTGTTCTGGGATTTCATCTTCATTGAACCGTGTCCCGCCGGGCGCGTTTGGCGGGATGTGACCCGAGGGGAGCACCACTGCGCCAATCAGCGGCGTCGGTGTCAGCGTTGGCTGCTCGATCACAGCGGCGACCTCCTGGTTCAACTCCCGGAGCACGTTCAGCCCGTTGAACAGGATGAAGATGAAACCAACTACAGCTACGACCTCGATCAACAACAGTAAACCGTCCATCACGCGCCGGCCGCGGCTGCGGCCGGCGGGCAGGGCTTCCTCCGCGGTTGAGCTGGCCCGCCAGCTATCCAGCGGGGGATTATCCAGATCAGAGACGATGCGCAGCGCCCGGCCGGTGCGCCTGTATCGATCCAGGCGCTCCTCGCGGGCTGCACGGCGCTTGCTCACTAGCAGCCAGCGCAGCTCATCCAGGGTCAGGTCTTGTGGCGATTTCTGCTTCGGCACGAAGGAAAATTATACCTTAAAATATTAAATGTCCTTGGGGCGCCATAAATTTACCAGCTTGCCCTGAGGCCCGTCGCCCTGCTCGCCGGCGAGTTCGCTCCAGTGGTTGATCGGTAAGGTAACCTGAGCCAGCGCGGCGGTAGGCAGCGGCATGTACTCGCCGGTCAGGTCTTGTAGCAGCTCTTCCAGCCCCGGGTTATGGCCGACGATCATCACGCAGGCCGCTTCCCCGCCCATTTGTGCCAGCGCCTCGATACAGGCCTCCGCCTCCGCCGCGTAAAGATCACGCGAAAAGATGATCTCGCCATCGAAATGGCTTTCCTCGACCACCAGCTCGGTGGTGTCGCGCGCCCTCTGGGCATCTGAGCCCAGGATCAGATCGGGAACCAGGTCTTTGTCGTGCAG
>MGNS01000078.1:8177-11327 GCA_001795165.1 Chloroflexi bacterium RBG_16_57_11 | reverse complement strand
CCCATGCGAGGAGCGTCTTCTTTGCCACGCTTGTTCAGCGGGCGATCGTGATCGGGCAGCGTTTCGTCCTTCCAGCTCGACTTGGCGTGACGCAGGATGAGCAGGGTCTTCATGTTTTCCTCTCTTGGAGCAGGCGTCTCCAGTACTATTGCTGGTGTTTGATCGACCTGGAGGCCTTCAGTTTCGAAGGTTTGTCCTTCGAGCTGTGAGGGGCGGCTCGGCTCGGCAGGCTGGACCAGCACTGCAGGCTGGCCTGGGGTGATTTCCCAGATATTCCCGCGCAACACCCGGATCGCGTCGTTAGCGACCTGCAGGTAGGCTCCATCCTCTAATGCCCAAACTACCCTACCGGGATTGGAGCTGAGGAATTCCTGCAGGCGGTCTTCGTGCTGCTGGCGCCTCTCGCCAGGTTCTCCTGGAAAGTGTACGTTGAGATTGAACGGTAGCAAATCCAGCCCATCAAAATTGGTGCAATCGCTTTCGTTGGTATCATTGCTGGACAAGATATCCGGACCGCACAGCACGCTTCCGGCGCTAAAGCAAATCAGCGCTAAACCCGTCAGTACACGCTGGCGAATCTCGGCGATCATATCCGCTGCGCCGGCTTCTCGATGGACAAGTGGGACGCGAACTGCGTGCAGTCGCTGGGCCAGCAGGTAAGTATTTCCGCCGGGGATGAATAACAGGTCAGCCTGGTCCAGGGTAGCGAGCATACGCGCAAGCGGCTGTTTGGTGACATCGATTGTTTTCACGCTCGCTAGGCCACGAAAGGCCGTCCGGGTTTGGCGCGCCCAATTTTGTTCTGTGCAGGCAGCCGGCAAGTATGCCACCGTCGCATGACGCTTTTCCGCCAGGATGGGGCGCGCGGCATCTACGATGTACTCGATCCCATGCTTTCCAGGGGTGCTGAACAGGTGGATCTGCACGCTGGCTCTTTCCGATCAACCGGTAGGCTTATCGTTAGCCCGGCGATTGATACGCTGGCAGCTCTTTTATCTCGCTGCCGGTTTCTAAAACATAATATGGCACCCAGGCCACGCCAAACAGGTCGATCAGCACATCTTTCTTCAGTGGTGCGAGCTCGATCTGATCCACCTGGTTGGCAATCTCGCCCCACCGGTCATTGACCTCTTCTAAAGTCTGGGCTTTCTCTTGCTCGACAGCCGCGATTTGCTTCTTGAGGTCTGCAATCGCCTCCTGAGATTCTTTGACATCGGCCCGAGCTTGCTCGGTCATCCGCCGCTTGCTCAGCGAGCTGGAGATGCGTCGACTGCTCTTACGACCGCCAAACAGCCCGAGCAAGGTCTCGGCAGCGCGGCCCATCTCTTCAATCTTGCGCTGTGAGTGCTCCGCTTCATCCTGGCCCAGCTCGCGCGTTTCACGCGCCAGCCTGTCTTGCAAGGCTGCCAGTTTCTTCACGAACACTGCTTCAACCTTGTCGGCTTCCGCCTCGCGCCCCGCCCGCGCCGCATTGGAGCAAAGTGTGCGGAATTCGGCCTGGTTGACCTCCGGCCCGCCATACACCTTGAGCGTCTCATTGGCGCGCACCTGGATCTGGATTGTGCGGAACGCCCAATCGGCAAAATTATTTTCCAGCGCCGCCAGGATCTTGGCATCGTTAAGTGGCGCGTCCAGAGCAGTGAATCGCGCTTCGGGGGCAGGGTGATCATCGAGCTGTCCTGGATCAAGCGGCGTGAAAGGATATTCTTCCCAGCGCACTACCCCTCGTCGATCCGGGGTGCTCACCAGGACGCTGCGTATCTCTTCGTGATCCAGATCGTATCTGCGGTTGAGGAAGCGCACGCGCGCCTGGCCTAACACAGCCGGCCGGTAAATCAGACCCTGGTTTTTCACCGTCGTGGGCGGGGTCTCCCCTGAGGCGCTGAACGCCTCTGTCAGTGTCAGGTTGTTAGGCAGGAAATATTCGGCCACGCTGCCCGGAATCGGTGGGCGCGTGGTTGAGCCGGCACTGCGCGGTTGGGCGGGAGGCGTTACCCGAGCGGCTGTGAGCGTGGCTTGAACCGGCTTCCTCGGACCGGGTTGTGGGACAGAGCTGGGTGTGACAGCAGGCGGGGGCTCCATTGCCTCCAAACCGGCCCCAGCCAGTGAATTCAGCGCCGGGATTTGAGTGCGGGTAAGCGGCCCGGCCAGGTAGTTCATCGCCCAGCGCGTCTGGAACAATAACGGCTCTTTGTTATGCACGTTGTGCATTAAAAAGACGCGTTTCCCCAGTCCCGCAATCAGCCTGTCGTAAGCCTCGCGATCCATGGCGCCAGCCAGAGCGCCTTGCAGGCCGTCCAGCAGGCGTAACTTATCGCGCTCGGTTTGCAGCTTGCCGATAAACCAGGAGCCAGTGTTGGACAGGCCTTTATAATCCAGGTCGACCGGGTTTTGCGTCACCAGCATCAGCCCGACGCCGAAGGCGCGTGCCTGTTTTAGCATCCGTAACATCGGCTGTTTGGAAGGCGGGTTGCCAATCGGTGGCATATAGCCGAAAATTTCATCGAAATACAGCAAAGCCCGCAGGCTGGTTGTGCCGCTCTGTGTGCGCATCCAGGCCTCGACGGCAGAGAAAAGCAGCGTGACGAAGAACATTCGCTCGGTGTCACTCAGATGGGCGATGTAGAACACGCTGTGACGCGGCAGCCCGTCCTCTCTATAGAGCAAGCTGGGGATGTCCAGCGGTTGGCCCTCGATCCAGGTCTGAAATGCCGGGGCAGCCAGGATATTATTGAGCAGCATCGCCAGCTCAAAGCGATCCTTCTCCGGGAAGAAAGTGTTCACGTCGAAGACGCCCAGCTTTGGAAAAGGCGGGTTTTGCGTCTGCAGGATCAGTTCCTCCAGCTGTAAATCCAGGCCTTGCTTCCAGGCGTTTTCGAAGATATTCGAAAGCAGGATGTGTTCACGCGAGCGCACCGGATCGATATCCTGCAAGCCGACCAGGCCAAGCAGGGCTGTGACCGTGCCGGAGATCTTTTCGCGCAATGTCTCACGGTTGCTCTCCCAATCGAGCCCTGGTGCTTTGAGCGAGGCCAGGATGCTCACCGGGATACCCGCATCCGAGCCGGGGGTAAATACTGCGAAATGAGCGGCCTTCTTCAGGGCGGCGATACGCTCAGGCTGGATGCCCCAATCTGCCAGACCTTTCTT
>MGNS01000078.1:7838-8150 GCA_001795165.1 Chloroflexi bacterium RBG_16_57_11 | reverse complement strand
CTGCTCCAGGCTCTGGCCGGCGCGCCGGGCTTCGTCGGGGTTCACCCAGGGTTGGAAGTCCTGCGGCAACAGCTCAGGGAAATGCAATAACGTGTTGGTGATATCTCCTTTCGGGTCGATCATCAACGCCGGTATGCCGTTCAGCGCCGCTTCTTCCAACAGACCGATGCACAGACCGGTCTTTCCTGAGCCGGTCATGCCCACCACAACCCCGTGGGTGGTCAGGTCTTCGGGTTCGTAGAGTAACGCCTGGTCGCCAGTCTTGCCCTTATTGGGATCGAAGATACGCCCAAGATAAAAATTACCCGGTGT
>MGNS01000078.1:0-7796 GCA_001795165.1 Chloroflexi bacterium RBG_16_57_11 | reverse complement strand
ATAAACGATGCGATAAATGATACCACCACCGTCATCCGAAATGAATAAACTGCCATCCGGAGCAGTGATCACATCCACCGGTCGGCCCCAGGCAGAGCCATCCACCAGCCAGCCCACCGCAAAATCCTGCACCGGGCCGGGCTTGCCATCCTCGTATGGGATGCGTACGACTTTGTAGCCGGTGGGCACGCTGCGGTTCCAGGAGCCGTGAAATGCGACGAACAGATCGCCACGGTATTCTTCGGGGAACTGCTCGCCGGTGTAGAAAGCCAGGCCGAGCGGTGCGGAATGCGCCTGCATCTCGACGGCTGGGCCCGCCACTCCCTGGCAAGCCTGCTTGCTGCCGAAATCAGGGTCGACGATACGCCCGGAGTGGCAGCCGGGCCATCCGAAATCGTCGCCCAGCATGACCAGGTTTACCGTCTCCGGCGGCTGATCATCGCCGAGCATATCGCGCCCGTTGTTGGTCGCCCACAGCTCATCTGTACCGGGACGGAAGGTGATCCCTACGGCGTTGCGCAGTCCGCGGGCGTAGATCTCTTCATTGCTGCCATCCGGATTATAGCGCAGGATTGCTGCCCGGCGCGGGTCTTGCTCGTCGCACATGTTACAGGAAGATCCGACCGATACGTAGAGCTGTTTGCCATCCGGGCTGATCAGCACCGTGCGCGTGTTATGGCCTTCCACCGGCAGGCCGCGGACGATCACCTGGCGCTCCTGGAAAACGCCCTGTCCATCTGGCTTGCTCAACCGCAGAATGCGTGGGGTTTCCCCGACGTATAATGACCCATCCGGGTGAAAAGCCAGACTGCTGGGAAAACTCAGTTTCTCGGCGACGACTTCGACGCCATCCGCATTGCCGTCCGCGTCCAGGTCAGGCAGACGCACGATCCGGTTGGCCTCACGCTCGGCGACATAAAGCGTACCATCTGGTCCAATCGCCATCATGCGCGGTGCTTGCAAGCCACTGGCAAAAACATTGATCACAAAACCAGGCGGCAGGGAGATGGGCTTTTGTGGCGGCTCTTGACCTGTCAGGGTCGCCGGCTCGGCTGTCTCTGCAAGGGGAATGGTCGTCGGCGCAGGCGCGTCTGTCAGACGGTTCAGGCTGCCAATTCGCAGCGTGCAGGCTGGCAATACGGCGAATATACATACAACTGTAAGAGCGAAGAGGCGCTTCATCATGGTTTTGCCTGAGCGTAAATCTCCTCGAATTCTTCCATAAACAGCGCTGCAGTTTGCGGATGGTACAGGATGATCAGGTTCTCGTCGTTGTGCGCTTCGGCAAAAAAGGAGAAGTTATAAGAGCCAAACTCCACTATTTGGTTGTCGATGATCAACACCTTGTGGTGCATATTACGCGGGTTGCCATCCAGTCGCACGTCAGCGCCTGCTGCGCGCAGGCGGTTGAACTCGGTACCGCTGTTTGACCTGGCCTGCGCTTCCTCCATGACTCCGCTTACCTCCACGCCGGCTTCGATCCGCTCAATAAGCGCATCCGCCAGTGTATCGGAGGTGAATGAAAAGGCCAGGAAGGATATGTTTTGCTGAGCCTTCTCTATCAAAGTGGCCAGCTTCGACTCGCAACCGTCATCCGGAGAAAAACAGCTCACCAGGTGGACTCCGTTTATGAAAACTGTCGGGTCAGGGGTGTTGGCGGGTGAGCCAGGGCCGAACTGGTCATCGACGAACATCTCTTCGAATTCGGTCGTATAATTTTGCGCCAGCTGTGGCGAACGGATTCTCACCAGGTTGTTGTTGTTCCTGTAGCCATCTGTGATGGTATAGTTCATCGAGCCGGTCCAGACCTCCTGGCGATCGATGATAGTAAATTTATTGTGCATCAAGCCCTCGCCTCGGTCGCCCAACACGGGGATTCCCGCCTCCTCTAACTCTCGGATTTCTGGGCAGTCGCGATAGTCGCTTTCCACGACCAAACGCACTTTAACCCCATCGCGGTGGGCTTCGAGCAGGGCGTCGCGAATGCTCCACAGGTTCAGTTGCTGCACGGCGACATCCACGCTGGCATGTGCCAGACGGATTGCATCTGCCAGGGATCGATCCGGCCCGCCGCGCAAGCTGCTGCCTTTCGAGCTGGTCGGCTGGGTGAAATATACGCTGTGCCAGCCGCTTGGAGGCAGCGGGTTGGAGGTGTTACCACTCCGATCGTTGCCTGTGCCTTCCTGGCAGGCAGAGGCTGTCAGCAGCACAGAAAGGGTGATGAAGGACCATATCCGCTGCCAAAGGGGAATTTTCAAGGCAGGATCCACAGCGAAGGCAGAGGTAGATCGAGTGAAAAACGAATGTCCTTGAGCATGTCTTTGCGGCTGGCTTCGATCGCCATCACGATGAATTCGGCTACCGGTTGGATGTCCTCCATCGACAGCGTCACCGGCTCGAATTGCGCCCGGGGTCCGGATATAAGCGCCGGTGGCTGGAGCAGGAAACGTGTGGTTTGTGCCAGCAGATCCTCCTGGGGTAGCGAATACGCCGGGATGAGGAAGCTTCGCGGGCTGCTCCAAAATTGTACTGCTTCCTGGGCGCTCTTGCCGCTCGAGCGGTACACCTCCCGCTGCAGATTTACCTGTCCATCCGCCACCCAGTAGGGCTTACCGCGCCTGCCGGGTTGGATGCCTTTGGCGTAGTGTACCGGTAACGGCGTCAGCCCTTTCTGTACATCCAGGGCCATCCCCTGGCCGCATTGGGCACATACCCAGGCCATCTCATCCTTGCCGGCAGGGATGGGTGTGCTGCAATTCAGACACACCAGTGGGATCAATTCAATTGGTCTAGCCACTTTTCTAAGACCTCACCGGAGGTGACCAATTCCAGCGCGTTCTTAACGTCAACGAAGGTGGTCGAGCCGCCGCGGCGGTATTCGTATTGTTCGGTGTGGCGGAACGCGCGGTACCCGGCGTACATGATCCCACCGCCCACGGCCAACAAGCCCAAAGCTGCCCAGAACAGGTCGCCATCGCTATTGGAAGCGGATAGGATCAAGGCCGGGCCATCAATCGCCAGAAAGGCGCCAAAGGCCATGCCCAACACCAGCGCAGCGGCGCGATACAGGGTGTTGCCAGGCGCTTTGCCGTACAGAACTTCCCCACTGTAGCCATCCACAACCACCTGGAATACCCGGTTGCGGAACGCGTAACGCAGCACCCACAACGGGTGATAGACCAGCGCATACCGGCGCCGAACGGTGCGCACGAACACCTGAGCCAGGCGATCCAGCGTGGACTTTTTCTCCACCTCCCACTGGAATTGCTCTTCGGCCGTTTTCCGCGCTTCACTGAATGAGCCCACCGGCTCGAAGACCATCCCCACCTCGTGCAATGCATCGGGATCGAAGGGCTCCAGCCCGCTCTCGACGGTCGATACCTGTTGTACGCCAAATTCGCCTACGTCGCAAGCCGCGCTGTTCCAGGTCATATCCTGTACCACGCGCATCTCACGTGGCTCGTAGCGAGCGTCGTCGCCGCTGCCAACACGCTTTTCACCAAACACCCAGGCGCCCACCCGCGCCCAGATGGTCCAAAAGGGGAGATAGACCAGAAAGGCTTCGTTGAGCTGCGCCTGGCGTGCGGCAGCCGGGGCGATCGCCATATTGCCGGTCAGGAACTTACTTAGAGCCTGGCTGGCTTGCTGGCGGCTGAGGCGTTGGGGTGCCTGGTAGCGTAACAGCCCGCGTTCGCCCTTCACGAAGGAGCGCAGGTCACAGTAGGGGCATTGTACGATGAGCTGCCCCTCCGGCACGGGTACAACGCCCCCGCACCTTGGACAATTGAGACCATGTAAAGCCTCCTGGTCGCTCATACTTTTGCTGCCACCCAGGCTGCCAGGGCGAATAACACCGGCGCGAGGAGGATGCCGGCCGTTGCACACAGGCCAAACCCGGCCAGCGCACCCGCGCTGCCATTCGAAAGTCCCCCGATGACCGGGAAAAGAGCCAGGCACAGGAAAACCAGGGCCGCCAGCCCACCCACCACCTGGTAAGGCGCCTCGGCTTTGGCCGGGAAGATATTCGCGATGACCTCGCCGGTCGCCCCTTCGACCAGGGCAGTATAAAATTTTCCCTGATAAGTGTACTTGACAACGAAAAGCGGAATGTGCACCAAAGCTTGCTCGATGATCTCGTTGGCCTTATCTGGTTGCCCGGCGCCCAGCCAGCTCAACGCGGCCTGGAGCGGGACGGTGGGAGTCACAGCCTGCAGGTCGACCTCCTGGTTGTATTTTCGCAGGTCGCCCGCCGGCAGGCGTAAATGGACGATTTCAGAGACTGCGGTTGCCGCCCCTGGCATCAAGGACACTTCTTCCCGCCCGTTTCCCAGTCGCTGTTTGAAATACCACATGGGGAAAAATTGGAATACGACTTCGGTAACGCTGGCTTTACGGTCCAGATCCTTCACCGTCTGGTTGCCTGCCATCCAGCGCGACAGCGCCCCGCGCGCTCTGGCTTCATCCAGCGTCGGGACGAGGTACCAGTGGAAGACCACGCGTGCTTTGTCGATGTAGACCGTTGAGTTGCAGAAAGGGCAGGTGAGAAAAATTTGACCTTCGTCTGGGTGTAGCTCTCCTCCGCATTGGGTACAGGTGAGCACATTTTCTGGCGGATTGGTCTCCATAGCATTGGATTATAGCAGAAATGCCTGTCTTTCTTTTTTCCACAGGGAGCTGGTTAGTCCTATTCCGGGTCAGTTTTCTGTGACGGCTTTTTCGTGATACACTCGGAATGGTTCAATTCCGATCCCTCACATTTGAGGAGCCTGTCATTATGAGTACTAAACGCCAAACCTATCGGGTGCAGGTGGCCGGCTTGGAGCGTGATCTGCGCATGTTCGAGGTGGCGCCGGGTGTGCGCATAGCGGTGCTCAATATCCTGGGAGATACCGAATTTGTGCAGGCTTGCGCGCTGGCCCTGACGGATAGACTTTCCCTTATCCAATTCGATGTCATCGTCACCGCCGAAGCGAAAAGCATCCCGCTTGCCCATGCCATCTCTCTGGAGATGAAAAAGCCATATGTGGTGCTGCGGAAAGTTTATAAACCCTATATGGGTGTAGCGCTCTCGGCTGAGACGCTCTCCATCACCACTGCCGAGCCGCAGATGTTGTTCCTGGATGAGAAGGATCAAGACCTGCTGCGCGGCAAGCAGGTGGTGTTACTGGATGATGTGATCAGCACCGGCTCCACGTTACACGGGATGCGTCTGTTAATGGAAAAGGCGGGGGCTGTGGTGGTCAAGGAAGCGGGCGTTTTCACCGAAGGCGACCGCGCCAAATGGGAGCACATCATTTCTCTGGGCCATCTGCCGGTGTTTACCGGGGAGTAGGCGCTACGTCTGGCTCGGGCCTGGGCAGGCACAGGATAATGATCGGCTGGCCTCGCAGGTGAGTCAAGAAAATTACCCGCTCAACCGGTCCGTTCCGTTCCCTTGGTTTTAAGCGCATCTCACGGATCAACGCCTCGGGCTGGAGAGGGGAGCCGCGCTTTTTTACCACGACATCGGTCACGCTGCGCTGCCGCAAGGCTGCCCGGAGCCGTTTTAACCCAAATGGGAACCAGGCCTCCACCTGCCATGAGCGGGCGAAGGGAGTCTCGATCCGTTGATCGGTCGTCAAGTAGGCGATGTCGGGGTCGAGCTGGGCGGCGTCTAGCTGCTCACCCAGGGTTTGGACCAGCCCGGCGCGCAAAATCGCCGGGTCCGGCTCATACAGAAAGCGGCGCGGCGGGCTGAGGGGTAGCATGGTCAGGCTATCTCGTGGATCCTCCACCGCGTATAGGCTTTGCCCGTCGGGAAGCAGGGTTGCCCGACGCCTGGCGGTGCGCAACGGACCAAACCACAGCGCCGCCTCCTTCAGCTCCCCTCTTAGTGAGATGAATTCGATTTCAGCTGAATACCGGGTAACTTCATCCAGCCGGACACCCGGGGAAATTTTTACTCCAGTGGCAGGGTAGCCTGGCAGCCAGTCCTCCAGAACGGACAGAGGCGGCTGGTAATCACGCACAGAAAATATACGCTGCTCGCCGGAGCGCCTTGCCGGATCGAAGAAGACCCCCGTGTCACTGTCGGCCGAGAATGGCAAAGGCGAGGTGAGATCCGCCTGAATAAAGTTCGTTCGGTCGCCCAGCCCAAGAGCTGCCAGGTTAGCGCGCGCCATGCCCACCCGCACGGGGTTCAGGTCGACCCCGATGGTCGGGGCGATCCCTGCCAGTGCAAGTGTATCTCCACCGATCGAGCAGCCAAGGTCGAGCAGCCGTCTATATCCGGTGTAGCGACGGGCGCGATAAGCCGCGACCTCATAAGCGGTCGCTTGCTCCAAGGCCGCGCGGGTGAAATACATCCACTCGGCGGCCGGAAATTTCGAGACGGCTTCCCGGCGTAGGATGGCGACTTCCAGCGCGGCTCGCGCCAGCTCAGCCGGGAAGGTCCGGCTCAGGCTGTCGAAATGCCGCAGAAAATCCGCTTCGCGTGGCAGGAGCCTGGCCGCCTCCTGCAAGGCTTTCTGTCCGTCGGGTGAGAGCAAGAATTGCAGCGTAGAAGTGTCCACGCTGCAATTCTAACAGGCTCGATCGATGTGTGTGGGATGTGTTCTGGAACAGACCGGGCGATAACCAGTTATTGCACCTGGAACCTCACCGACCCGCCGAGCTCACCGTTCAGGTAGATATAGACGACATAGCTTCCCACATCCCAGGGGCTGTCGTTGGTGAAGGTGAATGTATAAGAGCCGCTGCCCAGGTCGGCGCCGGCTTCGGTGATGTAAGTGTAAGGGTCCAACCCTTCTGCGTCGGCTGCTACCATCACGCCGCGGACCACCGTGTCGGCTGGGGCAGAGTCGAGCGTGAATTGAATGTAAACCGCGCCATTCGTTGGGAAGGTCTCGGAGGCTTGCTGGCCTTCATTGTCCAGGGTTGAATACGCTTCGGTGACGACCGCACCGCTGGTATTGGTGCTGACCACCTCGACATCCAGGCTCTGGGCAGGTTGCCCATCTAACGCCAGATCCACGCGGTAGATGCCTTTTGGCCAGGGCGCCGAGTTTTCGAACCAGATGACGTTCTGCCCGCTTCCAAAGCTCTCTTCGATCTCGGTGAACTGGTAATTTGGATCTAATCCTTCTGCATCGACCGCGATGAGGGTGCCTTTAACGCTTGCCCCTTCCTGTCCAGGATCCAGGGTGAACAGCGTATAGATCTTGTCCGCCTGGGCAAAGGCAGAGGAGGGCCGTTGGCCTTGCTCATCCAGCGCAGTGAACGCCTGGGTGAGGCCGGCTTGTGCGGCCGGTGCCGTTGGCGCCGTAGTGGCAGTAGGTTCCGGCGTGGCCGTGGGCGGAGCAGTCGGCTCGGGGGGCGCCACTACCTGGAATTCCATGCTCAGGCTGAGCTCGTCGTCCAGGAAAACCTCGACCTTATACCGGCCTGCCGGCCAGATGCCCGATTCCTGGCTCAGGCTGAACCAGAAGGGGCCGCTGGGGGCGGTCAGCTCGCGCTCCTCGAGCACAGTGTTGGGATCGGCGCCTTCCACCTCGATTGCGGTCCACACGGCTTTGAGCTTGGTGTCGTCTGGCGCATTGGACAGGTCACCGACCAGGTAAAAAGTGTCCTCGGGATTGAACTGAGCGGTGGTCTGTTGGCCTGTCTCGTCTTGAGCGAGGCGCAGGTTTTCGACCTTGGCCGTGCTGAAGGCCAGCTGGCAGGCCAGCGAAGCCGCCACGAGAATAAGAACGGCTAAAAATAGCTTAAAATTGCGCTGATGCATAATTTTCTCCTCAAGAATAACGAATTGTGTTGGC
>MGNS01000077.1:1281-6557 GCA_001795165.1 Chloroflexi bacterium RBG_16_57_11 | reverse complement strand
CAGGGCGCCAGTGGTCGGATCCATCAAGATGCGATCGGCAGGCAGGCCCATATCGCTGATCAGGATGTTCAATTGCTTGGCCAGGTTGACATCCATCGGTGTACGGGCGTTGACCAGGTGACCGTTCGCCATGGCGGTGGCCACGATAGTACGGTAGTTTTTGTCCTCGCAGATGCCCAACACCAGGCGCTCGCCTTTGGTCGCTTCAGCCACCGGGACGAGCAAGGCGTTATCCATCTCGGCTTGCCCGGGCCCAAAAACTATCAGCGGCAGGCTGCATGCCCCCAGCACCGATTTGACCGCTGCAACCGCCGCCTCGGGCGTGTTGGGCTTGCCATCCTTATCCGTCAGGTTGAGCGTCATCTGGATCAGGTCAGCGCCGGCATCCTGGCCAGCTTTCGCCCACTTTCCCGGGTCGTCGATCACTTCGGCCCATTCCTGGAGCAGCAAGGGCGACCAATCGTCGGGCCGCCGGTCACGGATTTCGAGGCCGATCACCGGACGGTAGGGTATGGGGGCTTCGAAGTGCATGAAAGGTAACGAAGTCTGGCCACCCACGGTGATCGATTTGGCGCGCGTGCCGCCTTCTGCAGCAGTGGCGCCGAAGGTCACTTGACGGACGCTTCCGGGCCATTTGTCTTTTAGAATTTCAACAGGCATATTTTTCTCTCCATGAACCTTTAGCGTATTAAATGATTGCGATCCACCCGGCAGTCTTCGACTTTGCAGCAAATTACGCTGGTACGCACAGACTGCCTGGCAACTTATTTTACTCCGTGGCCTGGTTACGGCCCGCATTATTGCGGCCCGCATCATTGCGGCTGCGCGCGGCCTCGCGGCGTTGGATAAGGGCCTCCAACGGCGACTGGCGCGTGGCGCTGATACCCAGGTCGTGCAACTCATCATTTACGTGACCATCCACCGGGTCGAGCACCACCACGGCTTCTAACCCCTTATCCAGCAACAGGCGCGCGATGTCATCAATCGGTGTATCCGGACTGCAGGTGGCTACACCGACGGTCATCAAGTCGCGCACCAACTCAGGGTTTGCGCTGTAATTTTCAGGCATGCCACAAACCATCCGAGGCGCCACCAGGAAAGCCAGGCAAGCCGGTCAGCCGGTTTGCCTGGCCTCCGCAGAGGCAACCCTCCGGGATTAGAACATCGGGTCCATCACCAGAGCCGGATGGTTATGCTCCTCCAGCCAGGCAAGCAATTCCTCGACGGTGGTCACGTTGCGCTCGTCGGCTATCTTATCCAGCAGGTCCGGATCCCCTTCGCGCGCCGCTGCCGCCTTGAACTCTTCGGCCATGGTTTCCTTAAGCACGCTGCTCATCCAGATCACGCGCTTCAGGCCACCATCGGCGGCGATGAATTTGGGGCTGACCAGGTAGAACTTGCCCACGCCCATCACACCCGGCGTTTGCAACCCGCCGCCGGCGATGCCAGCCAGGGTGCTGAAGGTCATCCCCGCCGGAGTCATGCTGGTGTCCTCGCGGCTGACCACCATCACACCGTTGGCTTCAGGGATCAGCATGACGATGCATTCAAAGCAGCCGCAGGCGGTCATCGGGTTTTCCATGATCGAGTACATGGAGACTTCCTCCACCACCCCGTGCGAGCCGATCTTGGCATAATCGTTAGTGCCAGTCCAGTAGCCTTTCTGGAAGTCGATCACTTTGCCCAGCTTGATCGGCTGGTTTGGGCCGGTGGGATTGATATTGAACGAGGCCTTACAATCCAGCCAGTTGTACGCGCCGCACAGGCCCAGGCGCTCCGGGCTGACCACGCAAACGTGGTTGGGGGCAAAGGATTGGCATAGCGTGCAGGAGTAGAACTCCTCCACCTTGTCGTCGGTCAGGTCGGCCAGGCGCTTGTTGCGGAAGTCGTATGACTCGCGCGCCTTGCCCAACAGTTCTTGAACCTTCTCCGGCTCGGTGTAAATCGTGACCTGGACTTTATCCACGATAGCGCCAAAGTCGGTCTTGAAGCGGGCGTGCAGGATCTTGCCGAAGTGCTCCAGGTTGAAGCCCTTGTCGGCCGCAGCGTTGGAGATGCGGATCCAGGCGATATCTCGCTGCCCGATGTGCTGGATGCCCGAGGCACCATTGACAAAGTAATGGATCTGGCGCTCGAGCACCGGCTCGAAGTCTGGCTGCATCTGGCGCCCGGCGACCCTGACCATGATGCCCATGTCCATGTGGCCTTGAGATGGCACATCGGCGAAGGTGGGGCCAACCACCTCGACCTTGCCATCCACCACCTCTTCCAGCGGGGCCATCTGCAAATATTCAAAACAACGCGAATACTTACCGCCGAACTCGATGCGCATATCCGTCTTGCGGACCACCTCACCTTCGAAGGCCGAGCCGTAGGGCACCGGCACAGGCACATCGGCGACCTTGACCTTGACGCCGCGCACCTCGATGCACTTCTGCACCAGGCGCTCGGCGCGCTCCAGGTCGTCTTTACCGTCGATCTCGTTGAACGGCATGCTGACCACGTGCTCGTAGCGCGTCACACCGGTAGGCAGGATTTCCGGGATCACCGTATCGGCGATGACCGGGAAGCCAAAGTTAATCGCCCCGGCGGCGGCGGCATACTTGAGGTCATCGACCTCACCCAGCGCCAGCACAAAGGCGAAGACGCGCTCTTTGTTGTACAGCAGGATATCCCGCGCCTGCCCGCCCTTCAGGCCGCCAAAGGTGAGCGCCGAGCGGGTGGCAAAGCCCAGGGCGTAGATGGCGCTGATTGTATCGGTGCCGAAGGGCACGGTGTAGGTGTCATAACCCAGCTCGACGCCCTCTTCGACCAACTGGTGTATGATGCTGCGGCCGTTGACATTGCCCGATAGGAAGCACAGGATGTTGCGCTTCTGGAGCTCACGCACAATCTTGACCGCTACTTCGTTGGATTTGGCGCAGCCGACGATGGCAGCAAAGCCGGGCATACGCCCGTCGACGAGCTGGATGCCCCAAGAGCGGAGCTGGATGTCGTCGATCGGGCCGTTCAAGTGTCCATCTAAGCTGCCACCACCTGCTCCGTTATCCGGGCTGGTGAAGGCTGTGCCGCCGGCAAGCTGGAAGCCAGGCATTGGCTCTGGCTGTAAACTATACGCATAGCGTATGGCTTCGATGGCTTCGGCGGCGAACAGTGTCGCCATGCCGCTGTCCAGCGTCTCGCCAAGGTAGGGTGTCCAGTGTTTTTTGGAGGGCACCGGGTGTAATAGCTGGCGGGCCTGCTTGAGGACCGACTGAAGCTGGCCCAGGGTGGTGATTTCCATACCGGTCATGCCCAGGGTCAGCGGCAGGTAGTAAGCGGTGTTGGGGAAGGAGACTTTCATCTCTGGGCCTTTTTCCGCCAGGGCTTTTTGGAGCATCAGCTCCGCTTCGGTGACCAGAGCATTGGCTCCGCGAATAGCACGAGTTGCGATATATCGAGACATTGTGAGACCTCTTCGTCTATCCGCCTCAGTCGGCGGCAACACCATAGACTGCCTGACGGCGATCCATCACCGGCAGCTTTTCCATTTCGACCATGCGGGCATCGCCGCTGCGGCCGAACTTAGCCGCGTCATAGGCTGGCAGGCCAAGGGCGGCGCGCTTCTTGTCGATGTGCGCCAGCGTGCGCTGGATCATCTCGTCCGGGTCGGGTATGAATTCCATCTTGCCGCCGTATAGCTTCTCCCAGCCCTCGCTGATATAACGCAGGACGATATCGCTATCGGCCACCCGGTCGGGCATACCGCTGATCGGTGAGGGGCCGCCAAAAATGACGTAAGCGCCCGATGCCACGCAGTAAGTGCCGATGGCGAGCGCTTTTTCGCTCATCCACTCCGGCGCCAGACCGACGGCCGGGATCTGGTCGATGTCATCGCCCAGGCCGCCTTCATCCACCATCTGGGTCAGCACGGTCAGGATACGGGTGTTATCCACACACGAGCCCATGTGCAGCACAGGCGGGATGCCGACCGTCTCGCAGACCTCGCGCAGTCCGGGGCCAACCTTTTCCAGCCCGGCTTCGCCCAGCAGCAGGCCAAGCTTGGCACTGGCGATAGCGCCGCAGCCGGTCTCGACGATCAGCACGTCCTGTTTGAGCAGCTCTTGCGTGACGTAAGTGTGCAGGTAATCCTGCCTGCTGCGTGGGTTGTTGCAGCCGACGATCGCCGCCACACCGCGCACCCGCCCGGTCATGATGGCGTCATTCAACGGGCGGAAGGAAGCCCGGTACGAGCCGCCCAGCATGTAATTGATATATTCGTGCGAGAAGCCGGGGATCAAATCCTCGCGCACCTGCGGGATATGCGTGGCACCGCGGTTTTTGTAGTTGTCGATGGCGGTCTTCAGAATGCTCTTGGCGATCGTCAAGGCCTTGTGCTCATCGAACTCGATGTGCACCGCGCCTTTGATGCGCACCTTGGGCGAGGTGGTGATGATCTTGGTGTGGAAGTTGCTTGCCAGGTCAACCAGCGCCTGCATGATGCACTGCACGTCCACCACCATGGCCTCCACCGAGCCGGTCAGGATGGCCAGCTCCTGGTGCAGGAAATTTCCCGCAGCCGGGATACCCTGGCGCATCAGGATTTCATTGGCAGTACAGCAAATGCCCGACAGGTTGACGCCTTTCGCGCCTGCCTTGAGGGCATATTCGATAATTTCGGGGTCCTGCGAGGCCGCCACTACCATCTGGCTCAGGGTGGGCTCGTGCCCGTGGACGACTACGTTGACCATGTCATCCTTGAGCACGCCCAGGTTGGCCTGGCCCAGGATTGGCGCCGGGGTGCCGAATAATATGTCGGAAATGTCGGTAGCAATCAAGCTGCCACCCCAGCCGTCCGCCATGGCGGTGCGCACCGCGTGGATCAGGATGTGCTCCGGGTCCTGGTCGTCGCCAATGTGCGTGCGATGCAGCGCCTCGACCACTTCGCGGTCGATGCCGCGCGGCACCACGCCTTTATCTTTCCATAATTCCTGGCGCTTCTTGGGGGCGCGCTTGGTAACAATAACTTCGCCCCGCTGCTGGCCAAACTGTGAGATGTACAGGTCTGCCAGGTCGTTGGCAATCTCGCTAGGCGAGCGACCTTCGATTTTAATGCCGTACAGGGCAGCGGTGGTACGCAGCTTGGCGACATCGCGGATCATATAGCCTTCGGTCTCGCCGTTAGCGACCGCCTTCAGCGTGAAGGCCATGTCGCGCCCGTGATCGGAGTGCGCCGCTGCGCCGGCGGCGATCGAACGAATAAAATTGCGCGCCTGGATGGTGTCGATGGTGGCGCC
>MGNS01000077.1:0-1272 GCA_001795165.1 Chloroflexi bacterium RBG_16_57_11 | reverse complement strand
AGGCGGCAGGGGCCCATGCCGCAGATCTTGCAGCACATCCCCGCCCCGCCGATGTTGCACGGAACCATTTCATCGGCGCGCCGGAAAGCAGTGGAGAGGCCCAGCTCATCGGCGCGAATCAGCATTTGCTGCGCCGCGGGATCGGATGTTTGCTCCTCGTAAGTTCTTTTACCTTTTGCCATTTTTACTCCTCCATTTTGCCCTTTACCACCCCAAAACCCGGGCAGTTCCACAGCGGCTTGCCTGAATAGCTCACCTTCTGCGCAAAGCTGACCACCTGGCGGCTGGTTTCAAATACCTCGGTATGGCGGAAATAGGTCAATGCCTTATCGCTCTGCAGGTATGTCGGTGTGGATTGCTCCTGTGGTAGCAGCCATTCCTCCAGATACCCCGCTTCGCCGAGCTTTTGAGAGATCTCCGCTTCACTGATCTTCGCATCATCAAAGCTGACTTCGACGATGCGAAAAGCGCTGCTTGCATAGACATCCTCCACGCCGGGGTTCTCCAACAGGATGCGCCGGACTTCCACAACATGGTGATCGCCATACAGAGCAGGAGTTTCGAAGGTTACGTTTTTTTTCATGTTTTCTCCTTCCTGCATATTTTTGGTGTTTTATCTCCGCTTAGAATGAAAAACGCCTGGTACAACGACGGTTATTCATCGCGCCAGGCGCATTATGGCCGGTAATGCTGAACAGGTTACAAAATCGCATTCGTCTCATTCAAACCGTATTTGATCGTGAGCGTGCGATACACTTACGGACGTCGTTCGCTCGAAAGTGAATTGCGCCTGAGAAGCTATTTACACGTGTCCCACTATAGCAAACTTGACCACAACTGACAAGTGACAAATATTACATATTTATGACATGACAAATATTACGTTTTCGGTATAGTTAGGTTGGATACTTCCGAGGTCAAAGCCATGGCCCCCACATAGCGGGAGATGAACAACGGATCTTGATCCAGATCGACCTGCCCAGCGCGTTTGGCCAGCGCTTCTCCCAGGGCAAAGCCTTCGTCAGAGAGCATCATCGCTGCACCCAGCCCGGCGCCGTTAGCGATCGTCTCCACCCGGATTGGATCAACCGGTGGGATCATCCCCAGCTCGATGGCAGAGTCGATGTCAATCTGCCCGCCGAACGAGCCGGTCAGGATCACCCGTTCCAGATCCTCGGGCTTCAAGTACAGATGCGCCATCAGCGTATCCACCGCAGCGCGGATGGCACCATTGGCCTTCAAGCCCGAGGATCTGGAACGGGTGATCCTGAC
>MGNS01000076.1:45898-46983 GCA_001795165.1 Chloroflexi bacterium RBG_16_57_11 | reverse complement strand
CTGGGGTAGCGGCGCAGCACCGGGCAGCGCGGCGGGCCAGTCCGGTGGCGCCCAGCCAGCAGCGATCTCCCCCGTCGAGACCGCCGCCTTCAAACTCGACGGCTCGCAGGTACACACCGTGCAGGCCGGAGAAACCTTATGGGCTATCGCCATAGCTTACGGCGTCACAATCCAACGCCTGCGCGAGCTGAACAGCCTTCCGGCCGTCTCTGCCGACGACCAGAGCGCGGTGATCCTGCCGGGCCAGCAATTAATCGTTCGTCCCGCAGGTCCGACGCCCACTAATAACCCAAGCATCAGCGGCTCTGCGACCAGCGTTACCCCCACAATCGATAGCCACGACCCCGGCGCTCCAACCAGTTTGGCTGAGGTTGCGACCCGCCCTTCCCCCACCTTCAGCATCCCGGACCCCGGCGCCCTTACCGGCAAGGGCGAACTTGTGACTCTCCCTTCGCCAATAATTGGGACACCGGTTCCCTCCGAGACTCTCCCCGCCAGGATAACTGGCCTTGGCCACAGCTCGACCAGCCTGGTGCTTTACATCATCGCCGGGCTCTTGCTTTCCGGGGTTCTTTTGTACGCTTTGGGACGCTGGCTATCTGCTCGTTGATCCGTGCCCTTTGCTTGACAGGCAGCACATCGCAAGTTCTCAACTTTGTAAGGAATCCTTGATATTTAGGCTTTATTTGATATAATATTGTCAGAATTTATTTTACAACATTTAATGCTGTATATCATAAATCGTCAATCCAAGTGTATTCCCACACTCTTTATGGCCGATTATCTACATTTGGATGGTAAAACAAGCGCCATAACTTCGACGAGGGAGGTGAAACTTAGATCGATACCAAGAAAAATCCGAGTCGACTGGCGTCATTACTGCACGAGGGGGATCAGGTAGTAACGACGTCAGTCGCCGCGTTCGGCCTCATAAGCTCGATCTCCCACATCCCACGCACAGAATTGATCAGCCACAATCGCGAGCAACTCCCTAACTCGACCAGCTTCAGCGCTCGCTCCTGCACCAACCCTTGCTTCAACAGCTCGGCGCGCTGTGTTCCAGGCAGCAGCCCGCATTCCACTGG
>MGNS01000076.1:17745-45700 GCA_001795165.1 Chloroflexi bacterium RBG_16_57_11 | reverse complement strand
CTCGGCGAGGGATGAACCAGGATCACCGTTCCCAGCAACAACGCCGGTCTCGAGAAAGGAAGAGCCGGGATCAGTGATCCCGAGTGGCGCGCCTGTTAGCGACTGGTGCTGCACATGGATCTCCCCGCTCCTGGATAAGGTCAATCTCACACGCTGTGCCTGCGTATCCCCGAACCCCGCCACCAGCTGGTCCAGCTCGTTCATGAGCAAGGCGCGGTCGAAGGGGAAATCAAAATATGCGGCCGAGCGCTCCAGCCTTTGCATGTGGTGTTCGAGCAAATACCAGCCCCCATCCATAGACCAGCGCATCGTTTCCAGAAGCTCGAATGGCTTAGGCAGCTCCACCAGCACACGCTGCTTGGATATCGTCTCTTCCCACTCCTCCTCGACCTGCGAATCCCATACGATGCCGCCTCCCACGCCGTACTCGGCCCGCCCGTGGCGCCGATCCACTCGCAGGGTGCGGATGGCGACGTTGAATTGCACCTGCCGGCCGGGGGCGTAGAACCCGATCGCCCCGGTGTAAATACGCCGCGGGCTGCACTCCAACTCGGCGATGATCTGCATGGTACGAATCTTCGGCGCGCCAGTAATCGAGGCGCAGGGGAACAACGCCGACAGGATTTCATCTAATCCGGCAGCCGTCTCGGCCTGCACGGTGGAAGTCATCTGCCAGACTGTGGGATACTTCTCGATCTTGAACAGCTCCGGCACTCGCACACTTCCAATTCGGGCGATACGCCCCATGTCGTTGCGCACCATGTCAACGATCATCACGTTTTCAGCACGATTCTTCTCAGATTGGTGCAGCCACTTCGCCCAAGCCAGGTCGTCCTCCAGCAGTTGGCCACGCTGAGCAGTGCCCTTCATTGGCCTGCCGGTCAGCCGCTCGCCGTCCAGGGTGAAGAACAGCTCCGGCGAGAGCGAGCCGATGGCCCAATCTTCAGTTTCCAGATAGCCGGCATAAGGCGGGTTGTGGGCTGCGGCCAGAGCCGCGAAGGTCGGATAGAGCGGCTCACGCCAAGCCGCTTGCAACCGGTAGGTGTAGTTGACCTGGTATGTATCCCCGGCGGCGATGTATCCCTTGATCGCTTCAATCGCCTTCCGGTAAGGGCTGGGCGCTGTGGGTTGTGGATCGTCACCCTGCTCGCCTTCGCCAGTAGGCAGCAGGTCTGGCTTCCAGTCATGCACCGGAAGGGTCGCCAGCGCTGCAGGCTGAAAAACCGTCCCTGGTAGGAGCTCGGGCGCAGGATAAATGCCGAACCACAGCAAGGGAAAGTCCAAAACCGGATCGGCGTGTACCACATGCGCCGAATCAAAGGCTGGCGCAGCCTCATAGGATAGGAATCCGGCCGCGAACCGCTGGTGCCCCACTACCTGGCGCTCGATCTCCTTGAGCGCCGGGCGCACATCGCTGATCTCCCGTACTTGCAATACGGCCAGTGGGTGAGCGAAGTGCAGCCAGCCGCGTGAGGTGTTAAGAAGGATGTCATTGGCCGCAGGGATAAAGGGCATGCCGAGATTTTACCGCGGAAAGAAGATCGAATGATGCGTTACACGTCGGACGTGCAACACACCTGGCGAGTAAGGGCGAAGCATCCGGAGCATAGATGTTTGCAGAAATGTGGTGTACCCGCCGGATGCTTCGCCCCTACCAATCACGGCATTACATTATAATTCTTGTACCTATCCTTTTTTCAACAGGAGGTTCCTATGAACATCCGTCGACTGGGCCGCACCGGCCTGCGTGTCAGCGAATTGTGCCTCGGTGCAATGACCTTCGGTCGCGAAGCCGACCAGCCCACCAGCCTGCAGATGCTCGACCGCTACCTGGAGGCCGGAGGCAACTTCATCGATACTGCCGACGTGTATGGCACCACACCCGGCGCCTCCGAAGAGATCCTAGGGAGCTGGCTGAAAGGCCGCGACCGCACTTCCCTGGTGCTGGCCACGAAGGTGCGCTTCCCCACCGGCCCTGGCCCGAACGATTTTGGTTTGAGCCGCAAGCATATCCTCGACGGCGTCCATGCCAGCCTGCGGCGCCTGGGCACCGATTATATCGACCTGTACCAGGTTCATTATTGGGATCCGGCGACACCACTCGAGGAGACCCTGTCTACTCTGGACAGGCTGGTGCACAGTGGCAAAGTGCGTTATCTAGGCGCCTCGAACTTCAAGCCCGCCCAGCTGCAGAAGGCGATCGACCTGAGCCGCCACCACGGCTGGCAGCCCTTCGTATGCATCCAGCCATTATACAACCTGCTCGACAGGGGCATCGAGTGGGATTTGCTGCCCCTATGCCAGTCCGAGGGACTGGGGGTAATCACCTGGGCGCCTTTGCGCGGCGGCTGGCTGAGCGGGCGTTATCAGCGTGGCATGCAGGCCCCTCCGCAGGGCAGCCGCATCGAGGAAGCGGATAAGCAAAACTGGAGCGAGCGCTGGGAAATTTACGCCAACGAGCGCACCTGGATGCTGCTAGATACGCTCTTTGCCGTGGCCCGGGAATGCGAGCACACCCCACCGCAGGTGGCGATCAACTGGCTGCTTAACCGCCCCGGCGTCACCTCCCCGATCATCGGGGCGCGCTCGCTTAAGCACCTGGAGGATAACCTGGGCGCAGCCGGCTGGTCGCTCACCCCAGAACAGGTGGATCGTTTGACCCAGGCGGGCGATCTGCCGGCGCCATATCCATACAACTTGTGAGGGTGGCGTGCGAGGTGTGCGAATGCGTGAGGCAGATTGGCAACCCGCCTTACTTACTGGTTGACTGACCGTTCAGATAGGAATGGAGAAAGGCTGATATCATGACCGATTGGGGTGCATTCTACGAGCAATTTGGGGTCTGGTCAGTGGCCCAACCCTTCGCTGATGTAATGTTCGAGGAACAGGAGGTCGAGCTGGTCCTCGCTCTGGGTGAGCGCGTTCTCACCGCCGACCGGATTGCAGCGATTCTCGGCATGGAGCTTGGAGTAACACGCGAGTTGGCAGATCGGTGCTACCGGCGTCTGATCGTCGACAAAGAGGGGAAAGAATCAGACATCATGTACCGGGTTACTGACTTCTACACCTTCCTGGATTATTTCATCAAATATGAGGACTGGAATGGTATTCCAATTAACGACCGGAGAGCAATAGATCGAAAATATCTGGAGGAGTTTATCGCTAGGGTGGAAGAAGGTGTTGCGCTCAAGATGGATGGCAAGACCACACCCAATGCATTGCCCAATGACTCGGCCATGCTGTTGCATGAGGTAGAGGCCATGATCGACGCAGCCACCAATATTGTGGTCCAACCTTGTAATTGCCGCCGCTCAGGGCAATTCTGCGACCGTCCGGTCGAGACTTGCATATGGCTCGATGAAGGGGCTCGCGCAGCTCTTGATCGGGGATATGGTCGCCCCCTCAGCAAGGTAGAAGCCAAACAACTGCTACGTTGGGCCGATAAAAAAGGATTGATGCATACAGCGGATAGTGAATGGCAAGCGCGAGGCCTCCATGCCATCTGTAACTGTTGCGCCTGCGATTGCTACCCATTTCGGGCTGCGGATGAACTGGGTAGCAAGGGATTATGGCCTAAGATCCGCTATCTGGTCGAATATAATGCAGCCCTGTGTTCCCAGTGCGGATCCTGCGTAAAGAGGTGCCACTTTAGCGCCTTTTATCACGATGGTTCGATTGTTAAATTGAAGGGGAAGGACACGAAAACGGTTTCCTTTGATCCGAAAAAATGTTGGGGGTGCGGCCTCTGCACCAACACATGCCCCACCGAAGCGCTTAGGATGAAGCATATTGACGGGTAGTAGCAGGTCGATCTATCCGAGTATCGTGATTTCATACTCAGACGCGCCCCAACGCCCATCAATCCAGAATCCCAACTAGCCCCGCGCTCACCTGCCACAACCGGCGTGCGACGTGTTCATCGTACGAAAGCGCCGACGACTGCACCGTTCTACGCCTGACGAAATACTTCCCGCTCACACCCTCTACCAGCGGCAAGGCCGCCAGGTAAATCAGCGTGTCCGCCCCCTGCTCAGGCGTCAGCCCGGTCAGTCTGATGATGCCTTTGAGAACCGGTCCAAGGATCGAGAAGTTGGTCCGCCAGATGTCGGTCGCCACCTGCCCGGGTGTGACGGCATTGGCAGTCACACCTCTGCCATCCACGCGGCGTGCCAGCTCATACGTGAACAGGATATTTGCCAGCTTGGAGCGGGCATAGGCCTTCATGCCGAAATAACCCCGGCTAAAACCCAAGTCGTCGAAATCCATGCTGGCGTAAACATGCGCCCCGGAGGAGACGTTAATCACCCGCGCCGGTGTGCTGGCGCATAGCCGGTCGAGCAACAGGTGGGTAAGTAAAAATGACGCCAGGTGGTTGACAACCAGGGTCCGCTCCATCCCGCCGTAAGGGGTGGCGTGGCGGCTATTGAAGTACGCGCCGGCATTATTCACCAGCACATCCAGGCGCTCGAAGCGGGCAGAAAACTCCTCCGCCAGCCGCCTCACCTGGGCCAGGTCGGTGAAATCCGCCTGGAGGGCGTGCACCGCCGACCTCGGTTGCTCCGACTGGATGCGGCGCAGGGCCTCCTCAATCCGGACCGGTCGGCGACCGGTGATCACCACTTCGGCGCCCAACCCCGCCAGCGACGAAGCAGTAACCTGACCGATGCCAGAGGTGGCTCCGGTGACCAGGCAGACTTTCCCTTGTAGGGATGGATACATCTCCAAGCCATCTGGCATAGGCATAATTATCCCACATCCACCAAATCTGGGATAAGTTACAAGCAATCGTAAGATCGTTGAAAAAATCCCGAAAAAAACCCTTGACAAAATGATTTATACAGTGTATATTTACATTGTTTATATACAGTGTATATTTAGTATAAGATCCAACCATGTCACGCCTAAAACGAGCCCAAAAATCCAATCTTCCCGAAGAGATCAAAGCCGCCGCCTGGCGCTTGATCGCTGCCGAAGGCGCCTCCGCCCTCTCCTTGCGCGCCATCGCCCGCCAGCTGCACATCACTGCCCCGGCGATATACAATTATTTCCCACGCCGGGATGATTTGGTGACACAATTGATCATCGATGCGTTCACCTCTTTCGGCAATGCGCAGCACGCCGCCCTCACCTCTATCGACCCTCAGGATCACGTCGAACGGCTGTTCCAGCTCGGTCAGGCGTATCGCCAGTGGGCACTGGATTACCCCGAGCGCTACCAGCTCATCTTCGGCACCCCAATCCCTGGCTACGTTGCTCCGCGGGAGCAGGTGATGCCCGCCGGCGTGCGCTCGCTCAGCGCCCTGGTGGGCGTGATCGAGACCCTCCGCCTGGCCGGCAAGCTGAACGCTCCGGATTTCCCGAAAATAACCCCCGGCTTTGAGGAAACAATCGCCGTGTGGAAGTCCTTCGGCGGTCAGGTGGATGATCTCAGCCTGTCGGTGGCAATCTTGATCTGGTGCCGCGTTCATGGCCTGGTCTTGCTTGAGATCGGCGGCAGCCTGCCTCCCTTCGGCGCCGACGGCGCCGCTTTGTACAGCTATGAGCTCAATTCGATTAATAAGCAATTTATTCAGGAGTAATTACCATGAAAGCCATTCTTCTCGACGGTTCACCCGCAAACGACCTCACCGGTGAGCGCCTCCATATAATTCTCCAGGCCGAGCTGCAATCCCGCGGCTGGGAAACCGAAAGTTACCTGCTGCGCGAAAATAATATCGGCAACTGCGCCGGCGATTTCTTCTGTTGGGTGCGCAGCCCCGGTGTGTGCAATGTGGACGATGACAACCGCCTTATCGCCGCCGCCATCGCCACCTGCGACCTGTTGGTCTACCTGACCCCGGTCACCTTTGGCGGCTACTCCTCGATGCTCAAGCGAATGGTCGATCACCAGATCCAGAACATCTCTCCCTTATTCGCCCAGGTGAATGGCGAGGTCCACCACCAGAAGCGCTACAATCACTACCCGGACTTCCTGGCAGTCGGCTGGCTGGAGACGCTCGACCCGCAGGCCGAAGTGGTTTTCCGCCACCTGGTCGGGCGCAACAGGCTCAACTTCTACGCCAAAACCGCCATCGCCGGACTTGTCCACACCGGCCAGAGCAAGGCTGAGATGCGCCGATTGGCGCAAGGCTGGCTCGACGACCTGGCCAAAGGTGTGTCATCCACTCCGGTGGCGCTGCCCGATCGGCCCGCAGGTATTCACGCCGGGGACCCGCCCCGGCGGGCGCTGTTGTTGGTAGGTAGCCCACGCACGAAGAAAAGCACTTCGAACTCGCTCGGAGTTTACTTAATGGACCAATTGATGGCCCGTGGCCTCCAGGTTGAAACTCGTTACCTCTACACCACCCTGCGCTCAAAGGAGCACTGGAGCGAAGTTCTGCAAGCGCTCGATGCCTGCGACTTGGTGCTGCTGGCTTTCCCGCTGTATGTAGACACGCTCCCTGCCCCGGTGATCGAAGCGCTCGAGCGCATCGCCGCCTATCGCCTGACTCATCCAAGGCCAGCACCCCAGCGTTTCGCCGCCATCGTCAACTGCGGCTTCCCCGAGGGGCGGCACATGGAAAACGCCGTGGCTGTGTCCGCCATGTGTGCCCGCCAGGCGGGTTTCGAGTGGGCCGGGGTGCTGGCCCTGGCCGGAGGCGAAGGGGTGGTTCACGGAACCCCGCTGGCCGAGCTGGATGGGCGCGCCATCCCGCTGATGAAATCGCTCGATCTGGCGGCAGACGCCCTGGCCCAAGGCGAGCCCATCTCTCAGGCAGCGGTCGATCTGCTGGCCAGGCCGGTCGTCCCCACCTGGCTCTACCGTCTGTTTGGCGGCTTTGGCTGGAAGCAGATGGCCCGGCGCTATGGAGCCGAAAAGCAGCTCCGCCGCCAGCCCTACCAATGATAAGGAGAAAACTAGCATGTACGACGTATCCATCACCCGCCTGCGCGTGCGCTCGATCTTCTACATGCCGCTTTTCATGCTGAACGCCATTCGAAGCGGTACCCAGGCCCAGAAAGCGCAGGGCTTCCAGGATTTTGCCACCCGGATTGAGGCCTGGGATACGCATTGGACCAAAACTGTCTGGAGCCAGGAAGATTCGATGAAGCGCTTCCGCAGCTCGGGTGCCCACAAATTTGCCATGCGCATCCTATCCGAGATCTGCAGCGAAGCCTCCTACACCCGCTGGCAGCAGGAAACACCGGAGCCGCCCGCGTGGGAGGAAGCTCAGCGGCGCATGCTGGCGCAGGGTATACTCTCCAAAGTGAAGCATCCCTCCGCCTTCCATCAGGCTGGTCGCACGGCTCCCGAGCTGACCCGGGGAAGATCGGTGCGCAGCGTTCAGGACACTGTTGAAGGATGATCGCAGCCGGGCTGGAGGAACGATCAATTCAAACCAACGGGATTCGTCTGCATGTAGTGCAGGCAGGCCCGATGGATGGCCCGCTGGTGGTTTTACTGCACGGCTTCCCAGAATTCTGGTATGGCTGGCGCAAACAGATCGAACCGCTAGCCAAGGCGGGTTATCGCCTGGCCATACCCGACCAGCGCGGCTACAACCTGAGCGAAGTGCCCAAAGATGTAAGCGCCTACCGAATGGAGGAACTGGTCCGGGATGTGGTTGGCCTGCTGGATGCTCTGGGACGCGCAGACTGTTACCTGGTCGGCCACGATTGGGGCGCGTCGGTAGCCTGGGCGACGGCGATGGCGCACCCCGAGCTGGTGAAGAAGCTAGCTATCCTCAACGTGCCGCACCCGGCGGTCATGCTGGAATATCTACGCAGGCACCCCAGCCAGATGGTCAAATCCTGGTATATCGGCTTCTTCCAGATACCCGGGTTGGCAGAGTGGCTGGCCAGCCGGAATGATTATACCCAGGCCGCCAGGGCGCTGGTCGGCAGCAGCCGCCCTGGCACCTTCACTGACGAAGACCTAGCCGAGTACAAGCGCGCCTGGAACAACTCCGGCGGCTTTGCTGGCATGATTAACTGGTACCGGGCATTGGCACGCTATCGCCCGGCGGCCCCAATGGATCCGTGCTTGCGCATGCCAGTCCGCATCCTTTGGGGAGTACATGACGCCTTCCTGAACCACAAGATGGCTCACGCCAGCGCCGGGTTTTGCGACCAGGCTGAAGTGACATTGTTCGAAGACGCCACACACTGGGTGCAGCACGAGGAAGCGCAAGCGGTGAACAGTGCGCTATTGGCTTTCTTCTCCGAATAACCGGCCATTACTCGTAAACCGCAAAACCCGCCGCCGGCAAGCTCAGCCTCGCAGCCAGGCGCCGGCCTGCCGGCTGCACCTCCAGGCTTTGCCCGATTTGAGCCGGGTCACTGGAGTACAGGCAGGTCAACCGATCACCCGGGGTATACACCCTCCCATCCAGCTCCACCCATGCCTCGCGCCTCCCATCTGGGTCGGTGCTCAGCGCGGCCAGCAGGTGCTGGTCGTCGAAATGGCGCGACCAGGCGACGATCGAGAGCATCCGACCGCCCATCACCACCGGGAAGCCAAAGCTCTGCCCATCGCCGGAAATCTGCAGCAGGTATTGCCGGCCTCGGCGTAGAGCGATCTTTTGCTTGCGCAGCTCTAGAATCTTGGATAGCTCTTGGTATGCCAGGCTGTCCTCGTCGAAGAAGTGCCGGCCGCGCGAGCGAAAGGCACCGAATTCACCGCCGAACATCGCCTCTCGCAGGTAGCGATCGCTGCCGCCCTCGCCATCGAAACCCTGTTCGCTCCCGTAATAGATGCAAGGGATCCCCAGTGTAGTGGCGTTGAGCGCCAACACATTCAGCAATAGCTTACGGTTTTGCTCTCTGAGGACAGGTGAAGGGCCGGCGCAGAAGCGTGCTTTGTGCCCGCCTTTACGCACCTGGTCGTGGTCGTCGAACAGCGTCACCACCTTGTTGCGGAACCACACGTGCGATTCCTTATTCACCAGCTCCGAGTTGCGGAACAGGTCGAAATAATCGCGCGGGTTGCGCTGTCCCTTTACCAGGTACTCCATCCGGTCAGGGATGTCATCAATGCCCAGGGCCGCGTCCAGCCCGGTCAGCTCCAAAGTGTTGAAGGCGCGGGTCCTCCCGCCAGTGATCTCGCCGATCAGGTAGAAATTCTCCTTGCCGATTTTCTGGGCGAACTCGTGGATCACTGAAGCGAAAAACCGCGCCGCCCCCGGATCCATATGTTTAACCGTATCCACGCGGAAACCGTCCACGTCGGCGTAGGCGATCCAGAACTTGTATACCTGGCAAAGCGCCCTCAGCGCCGGCGAGTGGACATAATCGTCGATTGGACCGTCGCCCAGGCGAATGTCTTTCAAATCGTAAAAATCGCCTTCCAGGAACTCAGGATCGTTATCCCAATTGCCGATCCGCCCTTTGCGGGTGAATGAGGCCGGTTCTTGCAGCTCGGCTGGCCACAAGGCACCGTGCGGCCAGGCAGAAGGCTGGCTCGCGATGTCAATGGCGGTGAGCGGCAGGCTGGGCTTACCGCTGGCGTCGTGATAGCCCGCCACCGGGTAGAGCCGGCCGTCCCAGCGCGGGTCAAGATACCACTGGCCGCCTGGGTCCTGGGTCCAATAGCGGTCGGGGTCGTAGCTGAAAACGTTCCCCGAATGGTTCAGGATGATGTCCAGGATCACGTAGATGCCATGGCGGTGGGCGGTCCGCACCAGGTTATTCAGGTCGAGGCGGCTGCCGAACTGCGGATCGACATCCAGGAAGTCCTGCACGCCATAGCCGTGGTATGTCTCCTGGTACGGCACCTGCTTGAAGATCGGGCTGATCCACACCGCGCTGACCCCCAGCCGCTTCAGATAGCCGATCTTACTGGCCAGCCCCTTCAGTGTGCCGCCGGCCCAGCGGGTCCCGGCCTCTCGCCAGTGGGCGGCGTCGGCCTCGCTCTGCACGGCATTCTCGGCGTCGGCCGGCCGGAAGAGCGGCGTGCTTCCGTTGCTCACCAGCTGCCCATCGTTGCCGCGGTAGCCCTCTCCTGTCCATCGGAAAAGCGGTCCAGCATCAGGAAATACAGCACCTGGTCTTCCCAGGCGGCGGGCGAGGGGGTGAATCCACGCCGGGTCAGCGCGGGGAAATCCAGTTCACGCAGGCTTTTTTCAACCATAGCGAATCCTTTCTCAGTTCGCCGGAGGGAGGTGATCCTTCAGCAAGGGCGAAGCATCCGGCGGGCAGATTATTGGGTTTAGAGACGTCTAATGGCCGGATGCTTCGCCCCTACCGTGCGCCCGGCTTAACCTAGGCTACAAACGGTCGGAAGGCCTGCTTACGGTCGCGTTTGCTGCGATACTCCAGCTGCGGGATCTGGCCATAGCCGTTTTGGCTCAGCGCCTTGTCTGTCCGTTCGGCCAATTGGCGGTAGGTGAGCTGCCCGCTCGATTCGGTGATGGCTCTGGCCAGGTAGAAGGTGAATGCCCCGTGGTACTCTCCCTCGATGAAGGCGTCCGCCGACTGCTGATCGGGTTTGCAGCCCGCCAGGAGGATGTTGCTCTCGCGCTTGCGGATATCCCCAAAGCGCTTCTTCTCGAAGCGGATGAATAATTTCTCGATCCGTGCGTCAAGGTCTTCATCGCTCAGATTTTCCTCGCGCAGTTTACCAATTTCCCGGCGCACGTAGGAGCGCTGGTCCTCCCCAAACTTGGCCCTGGCGGCGTCGATGCGTGCTTGCTCGGCGCGCGAGACCGGCAGGAAGCGGAAGACCACGTCTTCGGCAACTAAACGGTTGACCGAGCCTGAGTGGCACGAATCCATAATCAGTGTCAGGTTGCTCCTGGAGGGGAAGCGATCGTAAAAGGTTTTGAGCGTGTCATCCGTGAGCATTCCGGCGCTCTTATAATCAACCGGCACCAGGGTCTCATCCTGGCCGTCCGGCTCATCGCCCGACTGGTCGGCCACGTAGCTGCCGTGGCCGGAGTAATGGAAAACACGTACCATGCTGGGATCGGCGCCGCCCTGTGCCAGCCATTCCAGGCCGGCCTTGATATTGGCCGAGCTGGCCTCCGCATCCAGCACCAACTTAAAGCTCTCTTCGGTAAAGCCGTAATATTCCATCAGCAGCTGTTTCATCTGCATGCAGTCGTTGACGCACCCCCGCAGTGCGGAGGTCTTGTAGGCATTGATCCCAACCAGCAATGCTCGGTTCATAAAAATCCTCCTATGTAAAAACACGGGGCATTATCGATTATTCCATATCGAATGTCCACCGGAATCCGGATAAATCGACAAATGTTATATTATTGTCAGAAAATATGCGAACTCCCACAGTTCTTACTCATTCTAACATTAATTGGTCTGATTTATACTAATTCACCTCCTTCCCAACCCTCAACCTGATATCCCTGGTTGGTCCTTCGAGCCAGCCTGTAGATCCTCTCGGCCCTGGATTTAAGGGCATCTCAACGCCTTATTCCACCCTCGCGACCTCTTCAGCCCGCCTTTAGCGGGCTTCGCACCTCAGCCCTGGGCTGAAGCCCAGGGCTTCCCTGGCCCAGGTCGTCTCTGGCCCAGGGCGTCACCGGCCCAGGACGTCCCGATCCCCAGGTCGTCTTCACGCGTACCCTCACCACGCCCACAACGACAATTATCCAATACATCCACGACAGATATACCCTCTTGACAACTGGACAAATCCGGTGTATTATATCCAACAAGCGATATATCGTGCACGGATATATTGATCCAATGGCCTAAAGGCCATTGGATTCAAGTGATCCATCGGCCTAGAGGCCATAGGATTCAAGTGATCCATCGGCCTAAAGACCATTGGATTCAAATAATCCATCAGTCTGACGACCGATGGATTCACAGGAGCAGACATGACCCAAACCCTCCCCTCCCCCAACACCTTCCTCCCCCTCACCCCGGCGGTGTTCAACATCTTGCTGTCCCTGGCGGATGGCGAGAAGCACGGCTACGCTATCATGCTGGAGGTCGAGGCGAACACCCAGGGGGCGGTCAAGATGGGCCCCGGAACGCTGTACGGCTCGATCAAGCGCATGCTCGAAGCCGGTTTGATTACCGAAAGCGACGAGCGCCCCGACCCCGACCTGGACGACCAGCGCCGCCGCTACTACGCCTTGAGCGGGCTGGGACAGCGCGTCTTGCGCGCCGAAGCGCAACGCCTGGCGGACCAGGCCGCCCTGGCGCAACGCAAAGGCGTGCTGGAGGGGACCCCAGGATGAGCGATATTTCTACTACACGCAGAGATCCTGGCCTGGTAGCGCTCTCCAATGTCATCTTCCGCCTGCTCCTGTTCGCCTATCCAGCCAGGTTCCGCTGCGAGTACGGGCCGCATTTGGCGCAGACTTTCCGCGAGTGCTGCCTGCGGGCGCTACGCCAGGCCGGACCGCCCGGAATGCTCCGCCTGTAGAGCCTGACGCTGGTCGATTGGCTTAAATCCGTCATCGAGCAGCACCTGCTCAAAGGAGTTCATATGTCCAAAGCACGTTTTACTCGCATTTCCGGTTGGGCGCTCATCCTGGGCGCCGCGGCCTTGCTGCTGGCGACCGCTGCCGCAACGTCGGTCTCGCCGGCCTCTTCGCAATACGACGCCCGTTACCGCCCCACCGACCCGTTCTTCCAGACGATGCAGATGATCCTGTTCCCCATAGCGGTGGTGCTGGTAACTGTCGGCATCGCCGGGCTGTACGTCCGGTTTAGCGTCGAATCTGGCAAGGTAGGGCGCCTCGGGCTGATCCTGGGTGTGCTGGGTGGGATTGCAACCTTTGCTGCCATGTTTGGTCTGTTCATCACCATAGACAATGGCGATCCGCTGTGGATGGTGATGATGTTCGCCATCGCGGTGATGTTCGGAGGGCTAGTCCTGTTCGGTGTCGATACCCTGCGCAGACGTGTGTTGCCGCGCGGTAACTACCTACCGGTCCTGGCAGGGATAGGTTTCCCTGCTATCGTGGTCACCTCCCTGGTTTATGAAGCTACCACTGGCCGCGGGCTGGAGATGAGCGACATTCTAACTATAGCGATCTTCCTGGTCACAGCAATCGGGCTTCTGGCTCTTGGCCAGATCTTACGCGGCGAGGGAGCCGAGCAGCCTCTGCCTGCATGAATTGTAGGGGCGGGTCTGCACCTGACTACAACCTTCATTTACCACAACGCAGAACCGCCCCTACGTAATCCCATTACATCCCCGGCATCAATCCCAATTGCGCCAGCAAAGTGACCATGTCCCAATGGTTCCAGGCTCGCACGATTTTCCCGTCTTTGAACTGGTAGGTCGTGCTGCCTGGAACCATAGCATGCTTACCCGTCGGCGGGAGTATGTTGCCAGTTGGGGTGCGCAAGCCGCCTTTATGGGTACCGCTGCCGGTCCAGTTGACCACCACAAAATCACCCTGGGCGATGGTTTGGCGAAAATCGAAATGCAGGTCGGGAAACGCATCGATGAAGCTTTGTGTATAGGCGTTATTCTGCTCCTCAGTCATCGGCGCAGGAGCGCCGGGCTGGTCGGAACGGAAATCAGGGGATATCAGGTCCGTATAGCGACTCAGATCGTGGTCATTTATCGCCTCAAAAAATTTTTCGGCTACACGGGCATTATCTTGTTCTGACATGGTTTTGCCTCCTGGATGGTTGGCTAAACCGCTCGCACGGTTCCTCTACGCGCAACCCGGCCTTTTGGGCACGCATAGGTTATCGGTTGTCTCGATCTGCAAAGGAGCAGGGATGGCGTTGCGGAGTTATTCCCCAGGTGCGTCGCACTTCAAAAAGTGCGACGCACCTGTTGTTATAGTCCGAACATCCTGGTAGGGGCGGGTCTGCACCTGACCGCAACCTTTACACACCCTAACCCAGACCCGCCCCTACATCCCCGGCATCAATCCCAATTGCGCCAGCAAAGAGACCATATCCCAATGGTTCCAGGAGTGTATTATCTTACCATTCTTGAACTGGTAGGTAATGCTACCCGGAACCATGGCATGCTTACCTGTCGGCGGGAGCACAGCGCCGGTGGGTGTTCGCAAGCCTCCTTTGTGTGTCCCACTGCCCATCCAATTGATCACCACAAAATCGCCCTGGGCGATAGTTTGGCGTGTATCGAAATGCAAATCGGGGAAAGCATCGATGAATCCCTGGGTGTAGGCATTGGATTGCTCCTCGGTCATCGGAGCGGCGGCGCCAGGCTGGTCAGCACGGTAATCTGCGGCAAGCAGGTCTGGATAACGGCCGAGTTCGTGCGCGTTGAGCGCTTCAAAAAGCTTTTCGACTATACGGGTGTTTTCTTGCTCGGACATGGTTTTGCCTCCTGGATGGTTTCCTAAACCGCTTGCACGGTTCTTCCATGCACCACCCGGCCTTTTGGGCGTGCATAGGTCTATTGATTGTCTAAAGCTGCAATGGGCAGGGATGGCTTAGCGGTGAAATTCCTGAATTTACCAGCTTACCTGGGAGGTGCTTCATCAGGTAGGCAATCCATTCATCAATCGCATATTATAGATGTTATATATCATATATGCAAGAGGCTCCTCTCAGGACCTGCCCTTTCCCAGGACCTTGCTTGATCCCTAAAATCGGCTATATTAGGAAAAGATTAATACAATCCCACTTGTCCGGAGGTCCAACATGTACAAGAAACGTCCCCTGGGGATCACCATCCTGGCCCTTCTGGTCGCCATTGCGGCGATCGTGGCGGCTTACCATACCCTGCAATTCCTGCACATCCTTCCATTCAGCCTCGGCCCGATCCGCTTCTTCGCTTTTGACCTGCTCGGCGCCATCTTTTGGGGGCTGACCGCCCTGGCCCTGATCTGGGTGGTTAACGCCCAAGGAAACTGGTGCGCCGCACGCCCCACCTGTCTGAGGTGAGCGATTGGGTGGAGCAGGCCAGGCAGCTCGAGGCTGTGATCACGTACTAATAAGCCGGTCTTTCACTGTCGTTACCGATTGTCCTATTTATCCATCTAGTACTGAACGGCTATTCTTGATTAACCAGCCTTAACCATATAGTAACCGAATAGGATCCGCTTCTCCGGTAAAATCCACCCGGTGTAAAATATTCTATGGTTAAAAATCATCCCAGGGGAAGCAGGAGAAACTGATGGCAATACCGGTATCGAGCAAGCTGCGCAAACTACTCAGCCTGTGCCTGGCAATTCTGATCACGCTGGCGGCATCCCTGCCCTCCGCCACGCCCATCCGCGGGCAAGCAGGAATGGTCCGCCGGGTCAACGCGCCATTTTTCAGCCCTGAGATGAAATACGAAGAAGCGGCTATCTTTTGGTTCGGGCGCGTCACATCGACCGAAAATTACGCCGATGTGCGAGTGGGCTATACCTCGGCCAACCTGTACGTTGCTATCACCGTCTTCGACCGCTTCATGTTTACCGATCCCACCCCCCTGCCCGAAGATCTGGCCAATTGGGACGCGGTCAGCCTGTATCTCAACCGGGACGGAAACACCGGCGCAACCCCCTCGACCAGCTCCTACCGCCTGGTAGGCCAGGTTCAGGCAAGCGGTGGTGACAGCCCCAATTACCGGACGTCCTATCATGGCACCGGCAGCGCCTGGCAGGCGGAGGCTGTCCCATTCTCCACCATCTCGGGCTCGATCAATGAGCACGGCTGGTCAATATTCCTTCGCGCCCCGTTCGCCAGCCTGGGGCTCTCCGGGCCACCGGCACCGGGTACGATCTGGGGCCTGGCGCTCCAGCTCCATGACCGCGATGATGCCGCTGGCACAGCCATCCCAGCCAAACTGTGGCCTGAAAACATGACCGGCATGCAGCCCGCCACCTGGGGACAGCTCCATTTTGGCCTGCCAACCTACACCCCGCCGCCTTCACAACCCGGTGGGACTGTGACCATTCGCCAGGGGCTGAACGGGGCGAATGTCCCCGACGCTGGTGTGGGCGGGACGATCGGATATCTGTGTCCGCATTGGTCAACCTCCCTTTTTAACCAATGGGGCAACCAAAACTTCGCCGGTGCGATCGGCGTCAACGTCCAGAACCAGCTGAACATCGCCGACTGGCCTTGTTTCTCAAAATATTACCTGACCTTCCCGCTCAACATTGTGCCAATTGGGAAGGCGATCCAATCCGCCACCCTGACACTGCACCAGTGGGGCGGCAGCGATCCAACCCGTGCGCAGCCCTCGCTGATCCAGGTGCTGACCGTAGCTGAGGACTGGATTGAAAACACCATCACCTGGAACAACGCCCCATTGGCGCTGGAGAACGTCAGCCAGGCCTGGGTAGGTGTGGTGGACGACTGCGGGGCACCTGGCGGGACCCCCTGGCCTTGCGTGCCACGCCAGTTCGACCTGAGCCGCGCGGTAGCGCAGGCCTACGCCGATGGCATCCCGCTTCGTTTAGCCATCTATGAGGCTGATCGGACCCTGCATAGCGGCAAATTTTTTACTACCTCGGATGAAGGCAACTGGAACGCGGTCGGGCGCCCCACCTTGACGGTCGTGTGGGGTGAGGCATTTCCGCCGCTCTCCAAAAAGCCCCAGCCGGTAGCTGTGGATTCTGGCGGCAGCGTGACCTTTACGCTCCAATGGAGCGGGAATGGTCAGCCGCTGACCTTGACGGATTCGCTACCCGAGGGGTTCAGCGCGCCGGTCGGACTGAGCTACAATCTTGGATCGGCCGAGTACTCTGCCGGGACGCGCCAGATCACCTGGAACGGCGCCCCCGCTGAGGCGCAGTTGGTCACATTGTCCTATTCTGTCACTGTCCAGGCCAGCGGGCCGCTGGCGCTGACCAACTCGGCCCAGCTAAGCGGCGATGACGGTTCAAGCAACGCCACCGCAACGGTCATCGTGGATGGCTTTAAGAGTTTACTTCCGTTGGTCAGTCGATAGTATCTATTTGCAGCTTTCACTTCCTCCTGGTGTAAAATTGTCGCTGTCATACTTCCATCAACGTCGATCAGGTTGATGGTTGCATGTCCATTCCAGAGGAGACAGTCGAGAATGGGGCTATATTCCCAAAATCGTCAGAGAATCAACGCTCGAAAGCTGGCTTTGACAGCCATTATCCCGGCTTATAACGAACGTGGCCGAATCGGTACTATCTTGTCGGTTTTGCTTCAAGCGCAGTTTGTGGATGAAATCATCGTGGTGGATGATGGATCGACCGATGGGATGGATGCGGAGTTGCTCCAGTTCGCTCCGGAGGACCCACGCATCCAAGTAATTCGCCATCGCCACAATCATGGTAAAGGTCAGGCCATCCTCTCGGGCCTTCGAGCTGCAACTTCGCCTGTGTTGCTTATGCTGGATGGGGACTTGATCGACTTGACCGTCCAGCATGTGGAAGCCTTGGCGCTGCCGGTCTTGTCCGACGAGGCTGATATGGCGATCGGGTTGTTCCAACATGGCTACTTTTGGAGCGATCTCAGCCACCGGCTTACACCCTGGCTATCCGGCCAGCGTTGTTTGCGCCGCAGGTTACTGAGAGATTTACCCCACCAGGCTGCTCAAGGATACGGTTTCGAAACTTGCCTGACCGTCCTGGCCAGGCAGCAAAAATGGCGCGTGAGACACGTTCCTTGGATCGGTGTGTCGCACCCGCTCGGGCATCTGCCGCGCAGCGGGGGGAGCGGTTTCCGGCGCAAGGCAAAGATGTACCACGATATCCTATGGTCCTGGTTTGTGCTTGAATTTAACGGTTCCTTGCCGGGCGGGCACCAATACAAAATTGGTCGCGATCGCTGAGCCTATACGCATTGCTCAAGGCCATCCAACCGGTATGAGTAAGCGGACCAAGACCTGGCTCAGGAGGGGCAGCTCTGCCCTTCTGTTTATCCTCCTGGTATATTTCTTTCTGCCTTTATTGGGAGAGTTGAAGGCCGCCGCGGCGCTTTTTCGAAATGCAAACTGGATCTGGTTCGGAATAGCGATCGCCGTTCAATTGGCGTCTTACGCCTCCCTTACCTGGCTGAATAGCTTAGCCTTACAGCCATTTCAAGGGAAGATCGCCTTTACCCGGCTGGCTGCGGTCTTGACCTCCATGGCTTTTATCCAGGTAGCAGTGCCCAGTATGGGCATTAGCGGCGTGGCCATGCGCGTGCACCTGCTGAAAAGGTCAGGCTATCGCCCCGAGGAATCGTTGGCATCGCTGGTCGTCGAGACGCTGGGAGAAGCGATCGCAATTACGACAGTAGTTTTGTTTGGCGTGGCGCTTGTGCTGGGATCGGGGATTTCCGTGAGGTCTCAACTGGCAAGGTATTTTCTGTTTTTGTTCATCTTGCTGATGCCTGCCGCCTATGCCTGGCACGTGGTAGCTGATCCTGTACGTACCAGGACTCATCTCGTTTTCATCGCCTCCCTGTTGAATCGCCCAGGTTGGCGCTGGAAAAATTTGGACGTGGAAAAAGTTGAGGCGCGTTTAGATGAATTCCGCTGTAATATGCTTAATTACCGCCAGGTGCCACTCTGGAAGTTGGGCCTGTCTTCCTATGTGAAAGTATTCCTGGATGTAGCCACCCTGGGAGCAGCTTTTTATATGTTTGGCTACCCAATATCGGCCAGTGATTTATTAATTGGGTATGGTCTGATCCTTTTGTTTAGCGGCTCAGCCGCCTTGCCGGGCGGCCTGGTCATGACCGAAGCCTCGGTGCCGGTCATATTCGCCTTGTTAGGGGTGCCGGGTTCGGTAGCTTTGGCTGCTGGCCTGGTTTACCGCCTGATCGCCTTCTGGATGGTGCGCTTTATCGGTTACTTCTGCTGGCACGCCCTGGAATTTGAGCAGCCCGCGAAGGCGTGAAAAGAAATCCGTCTTGTCCCTATTTTCCGTATACGGTAAAAAGCTAACATCTAGGGACAGTTGGGTAAAATCGTCTTAAGACCACACCGAGGAGAAACATTCATGTCCAATCTCATCCAAGAGAAAGTCAGCCAGGCGGTGGGAATCCTGCAGGAGCAGGGGATTGACGCCTGGATGACCCTGGTGCGCGAAACGCCGGCAGGCGGCGACCCCGTCCTGCCGCTGATCTACGGCCACGACCTGACCTGGCAATCGGCGTTGATCATTACCCGCTCCGGCGAGACGGTCGCCATCCTGGGCCGGCTGGAGCAGGAGACCGCCCTGCGCACCGGGGCCTACGCTACGATCGTCCCCTACGACCAGGCCTTCCGCCCCCCGCTGCTGGAAACCCTGGAGCGGCTCAACCCGGCCCAGATCGCGGTCAACTATTCCAAAGCGGATGTCCTGGCCGATGGGCTGGATCACGGTCTGTACCTGCTCCTGCTCGACTACCTGGAGGGCACGCCGTGGAGCGGGCGGCTGGTCTCCGCCGAGAAGATCATCGCCGCGTTGCGCGGGCGCAAGATAGCCACCGAGGTCGAGCGTATCCGGTCCGCAGTCGAAGTCACTCGCCTGATCTTCAGTAAGGTATATGACTATGCGAAACCTGGTTTGACCGAAAAGCAGATCTCCGACTTCATGCACGCACAGCTTAACACCTTCCAGGTCGGTCCAGCCTGGGAATACCAGAGCTGCCCCACGGTGGACGCCGGACCCGCATCCCCCATCGGGCACGTCGGGCCCAGCGAGATCGCCTTGCAGCCCGGCCACCTATTGCACATCGATTTCGGCGTCAGGCAGGAGGAGTACTGCTCGGACATCCAGCGCATGGCCTATTACCTGGCCCCCGGCGAGACCCGCCCGCCGGAGGCGGTGCAGCGCGGCTTCGACACCATTGTGGACGCCATCCAGGCTGCGGTGGCAGCCATGCACCCCGGCGTACGCGGCGTGGAGATCGACGCGCTTGCCCGCGGGGTGGTCACAGCCGCCGGCTACCCGGAGTATATGTATGGCACCGGGCACCAGCTGGGCCGCCTGGCACACGACGGCGCCGGGATGCTCGGCCCGCTGTGGGAGAAATACGGCGAAACCCCCAATTACACGCTCGAAGCCGGGCAGGTGTACACCGTCGAGCCGGGGCTGGCGGTGCCCGGCTACGGTTATATCGGGCTGGAAGAGGATGTGCTGGTCACCGAGACCGGCGCCGAATTCCTGGGCCCGCCGCAGACCGAGCTGATCCTGAGATAGCCAGTATTTAGATGCGGCTTCAGCCGCTGTGGATAGTGAGAAACGGCTTACTCCGTTACTATCGAAATTGACAGAGTTGTAGTTGCGATTTCAGTCGGCCTATCCGGGTCTTGACAAGGACCTGATCTTATTGTACAGTAGTGTTGTACAAGTTCAGGAGATCGATATGACCATACAGACGACTTATTCTCAGGCCCGGGCTAACCTGGCAACCCTTTTAGACCGTGTCACTCACGATCGTGAAGTGATCGTGATCCAGCGCCGCGGTGAAGAAGATGTAGCGATGATCTCAGCGGATGAGCTGACCAGCTTGATGGAAACGGCGTACCTGCTACAATCGCCCAGGAACGCCGAGCGGCTGCTTACCGCGTTGACCCGCGCGCTCAAGAATGAGGGCAATCCTCAATCCACTAGCGACCTGCGCCGAGAGATTGGCCTTGACCAGGACGCAACGTGAGGCGGTTTTCCATCCGGAATTTCTTGAGGATCTGCGCTATTGGGTGGAGTCAGATCGTAAGCTAGCGTTACGCGCCATAGACCTGATTGAAGCTATTTTACGCGATCCTTTTCAAGGTATTGGAAAACCAGAACCACTAAAGTATCTTGCGCCGGGTACCTGGTCGCGACGGTTGACCCAGGAGCATCGCATTGTGTATTTGGTACAGAATGAGCGAATTGACTTCTTACAAGCTCGCTATCATTACTAAAAAGCTTCTGGTTAATCCTGTTCTGTGCTAAAATGCCATCCATTCTGAGCCAATTCACTACCCACGCTTTTCAAATTGCGAATTACAAACTGCTAACCACTGAAAGCTGATCGCTACATGAAAGCTGCTGTCCAGTCTGTCAAAGGCACTCGTGACTTCTACCCCGAAGAGATGGCGGTGCGCAATTTTCTCTACGCCACCGCCCGCAAAGTCTCTGAATCCTTCGGCTACCAGGAATGGGATGCCCCTTTCCTGGAGACGATCGAACTGTACGCCGCCAAATCCGGAGAGGAGCTGGTCGATAAGCAATCCTTCGTCTTTTCAGACCGGGGCGGCGATCTGATCACGCTGCGCCCTGAGCTGACCCCCAGCCTGGCGCGCCTGGTGACCCAGCGCCAGAAGCAGCTGGTGTACCCGCTGCGCTGGTGGTCTTGGGGGCCGTTCTGGCGCTACGAGCGCCCGCAGAAGGGCCGCACGCGCGAGTTCTTCCAGTGGAACATCGACCTGATCGGTGTTGACACGCCCGAGGCCGACGCCGAGATCGTGGCAATCGCCGCCTCCTTCCTGCGCGCAGCCGGCCTGTCGCCAGACCAGGTGAGTATCCTGGTTAATAACCGTGAGCTGATGGAAAATGAGCTGACGGCGCTGGGTATTCCCGCTGAATTTCGCAATGACGTCTTTCGCCTGATTGACCGGCGCGACAAGATGCCCCCTGCTGAGTGGGAGGCCTACGGCGCTGAGGTCGGGCTGACCCCGGAGTGGCTGGCTGGGCTGAAAGCGATCCTGGCGGACAACAGGTTGTGGCGGAAAGCGGACGGTATGCAAAAGTTCTTCGCCTACCTGGACGCGCTGGGCCTGGGCACGTATGTGCGTTACGCACCCCAGATCGTGCGCGGGCTGGATTATTACACCGGCACCGTTTTCGAAGCCTGGGATAGGGCCGGCGAGTTCCGCGCCATCCTGGGCGGGGGGCGCTACGATAACCTGGTCGCCGACGTGGGCGGCGAGCCGCTGCCCGCCACCGGCTTCGCCATGGGCGACCTGGTGATCAGCCTGGTGTTGAAGAAGTTCGGCTGCCTGCCGCCCGACCTGAGCGCCTCACCGGCCAAGGTGCTGGTGACGATATTTGATGAAAACTCGGTCGCTGCGGCTTTCAAGCTGGCCGCGGCGCTGCGCCAGGCAGGGGTGAACGCCGCCATCTATCCCGAAGCGACCAGGCTGGCCCGCCAGTTCAAGTACGGCGACCGCATGGGCATGCGATTTGCAGTGGTGCTCGGCCCCGACGAACAGGCCCAGGGCGCTGCGGCGCTCAAAGACCTGCGCACAGGCGAGCAGCAGCTGTTGCCCCAGGATGAGCTGGTGGAGATGCTGCGCTCGCATTTGGGCGAAGCATCCGCCGCGTGACTTAGCTTGAAGGTTCAATGCAAAGCGATGCACCCGATCAACCCGCGGATGCTTCGCCCCTACCCATCCCGCTGGGGTTATGATAGAATTCACCCCGCATTATGGTGGGCGTAGCTCAATTGGCAGAGCGAATGACTGTGGATCATTAGGTTGAGGGATCGTGCCCCTTCGCCCACCCTAAAAAACCAGGTAATCCCACATCGTTGAGCGACACCACCCGGTGTCGCTCTTGCAATGTAAAATTGATAAATCACCTGTCGTTCGTTCGTCCTATTGTTGACTATTCTTATTCAGAATGTTATAATTCGCTAAATCCCAATAGGCTTGCGCTGTTATAAAATCAAAAGACGCGATTTGCTGGAGATCACAAGGGAAGGTGGTGGTGAAGGGCAAAAAAATTCGACCCTCGTAAGGGTGGTCGTCATGAACTTACCTGTGTTGTGTTGAGGCATTACTCATTCATTCTCGTACACATTCAAGGAGGAAACCATTCCATGAAAAAGATTCTCTTGGCATTTCTGCTCGTGCTCGCGCTCACAACCACGGCCTTCGCCGGGGGTGAGCCGGGCTTTTTAACCTCGCAAGCTGCCATGTTGACGGCGGTTGCTCCGGGGAGCTCCGTGCTTCCCATCATTTCAGTGGGCGACACGCTGCCCAACGGTTACCGCTTCGACACGCTTCCGGATGGTTTAGCGGTATTACCGAACGGAAATGGCACCGTAGATGTTTTCGTGAACCATGAAACCTCTCTGGTGCCATTCCCCTTCACCGGGAACCTTGCCACCTGCACAGGTCCCAACTGCCTGTCGGATTTCGATAATGCCCAGGTTTCGCAGTTGAAATTGCACCAAAATTCAGCCGGGGTGCTTTCGGGAGAATTTGCGCTGCCCGGCTCCGCAAATTTTCAGCGCTTCTGTTCATCTTTCCTGGCTGATAAATCGGTGGGATTCCAGCGCCCGATCTTATTTACCAACGAAGAGGCTACCGACTTTGTCTCACCGCCGCCTGCGCCAGCCTGGCCGGCCGATCCTGCCAACCAACGGCAGGCTGGTCTGGTGGTCGCATTAGATGCCATCAATGGTAAGACCTACGAGATCCCCGGTATGGGGCGCATGAATCATGAAAATACCATCATTGTTCCCGGAGGCTGGAGCCAGATCGTTGCCCTGACGAGTGACGACACCTTCAGCGCGCCTTCCTCCCAACTCTATATGTATCTGGCGAATTCCGACACGGACATGCTGGCGGACCAGGGCGCCTTATATGCATTTGTTTCAGACAACCCGGCCATCAACGATTACGGTGATCTTACCTCCGGAATGAGCATCAGCGGTCATTTCATCCCTGTACCGCGGGATATTGCCATCGGCGATCAAACCCCATTGGAAAACTGGTCGAATGCCAACAATGTCTTCCAGTTCATTCGGATTGAAGACCTGGATTTCGACAAGAATAATCCTCGAATTGTGTACTTTGCCGATACCGGCGAGCCTCGAGCAGTTCCGGATCCAACAACCGGCCGCTTGCGCCGCGCATCCAGCGGTACACAAGGTCCATATCCCAATGGCCGCATCTTCAAAGCCGTTTTCAACGCCAGTGATCCAATGGTCCTAGACAGCCTGTCGGTACTCATTGATGCCGATGCAGGCGGATATGGCAATTTCAACGTACCTCACAATATGGATAATGTTGGCGCAAGTAAAAACAGCCTGATGATCCAGGAAGACCCGGGTAGCCATAACAGCTACAATGCCGGCACGCCGGGGGCGCCAACTGCGCGGATTTGGATGTATAACTTCGCCACTGGCGCACTAACCGTGGTCGCGGCAGTTGACCAGAGCGCCGATCCCGCCGCGCGGCTTGGCGCGTGGGAATCAAGTGGTGTCGTGGACGTGTCTTCGGTCTTCGGGCCAGGCGCCTGGCTGGTGGATATTCAGGCTCACTCTATTTTTGTGGATACTGAGCTACGCAGCGTAACAGGTCCTGGCGGCGTAACGGGGACCTTGCTTTTCAAGCGTGAAGCGGGACAATTGCTCCTATTGCGCGTTCCGGGTTCGTAATCAGTATGACGGACGTCTGACGATCATCTAATCTCAGGGTCCTTTCAATACCCATATTTGTGATTATGTTTCGAGGCAACCGGATCCCAGGTTGCCTCGAATCGTGTTTTATGATACGGACCTGGTTTACAACACACCGGATTTCTTGCAGTTCTGGCAGGATGTCACGCCATTGGATGAAATCCGCCGGTTGCGCATTGGCTCGCGGCCGTCGAATTGATGGTCTTGACCATCAATGGCATCGCCGCGGGTTTGAGGAATACCGGGTAAATTTTAGAAGGTTTGAGCCAATTCGAGCACGCGCCTGGCCGCCTGGTCATCGGTGATCAGCGTGTGCACATGCCCGCCGCGCAGGGCTGCAAAGATTGTTTCGCCTTTGCTGGCGCCTCCTGCTACGGCGATCACTTCCTTGATCTTGGCTAGCGAAGCCGCCGAGACGGCGACAATCCGCTGGTTCAGCCAGTGGTCCATCAAAATCTGGCCCTCAATGTTATAGTGCAGGCCAGCTACATCTCCTACGATCCCGTCAGCGCGGACTTGCTCGAGCTCCTCCCGGGACAAATACCCCAGTTTGTAGGCGTTGTTTAATTCTGGTAGGACGCTGCCAATACCGACCAAGCCGACATCGCACATCGCCGCCCGATCCAGGGTGTCGCGGATCATGCGGTCCTGAAGAAGCAATTGTTTTGCCACCTCGTTCTGCATCAGCAAGGGAGCGTGCAGGAACCGGCAGGTGCAGCCCAGGCAATTGGCCAGGTTTGGCGCCAGCAGAGGGCCGATGAACGAGCCACGCTCCGTGCCGGTGCCGCCGATCAGCTGGACGACTTCCATGTCCGGGCGGCTCTGCGGCCGAAAGGCGAGTACCATCTGGTACAGCCCGGTACCCCAGGTGATGCCGACCGTTTTTATCTCGGGCAGTACGCTGGTGAAATATTCCGCCGCGAGCACTCCCAAACCTTGCAGCATCTCTTCATGGTTTTTGTTCTGCCGGATCAGGACATGGACTTGCTTCAGGTTGAAACGAGATGCCAGTGACTCTTCCAACTCGCTTGACGTGCGCCAGGGATAATGCACGATATGCTCCACGATGCCGCGGCTTTCGGCTTCGGATAACACGCGCGAAATGGCGGAGCGCGTCAAACCGATTTCATCAGCAATCTCTTGCTGGGTCTTCTTCTTATCGTAGTATAGCGAAGCAACGCGCGCTAACAGCTCTAGGCGGCTCTGAAATTCTGGCATAAGCGCGATCCTCTCTTGAACAGCCAATCACGGCCGGGACTGCGAACAGCCCCGGCCTGTTTTAATAGAGATTTATCCGCCAGCATTTAAGCCATCCTGAAGGCCTTGAAACAGATAAGCCATCGAGATGGAACCGGGATCCGGATGTCCGAGGGTGCGCTCACCCTGATATTTGGCACGACCGTACCGGGCTGAAAAATTACGCGTAGCCTCAGCGCCCTGCATGGCAGCCAGGCTGGCGGCTTCCAGTAGCTCCGGGATGGTCTTTCCCTGGTCTGCCGAGCTACGCAAGGCATCGACAGCCGGGATGAGCGCATCCATCAAGGTTTTATCGCCGAGGCGCGCTTTAGTTTGCTGCTCGATCGAGACCACTCCTTGCTCGAACATGCGGGCAAAGGCATCGCCATCCAAGGTGTCCAATCCGGTGACACCTTCAGACAGGCCAAGAAACAGCGAACCGTATAATGGACCAGTCGCACCGCCATCGATATCCATCAACGCCCAAGCGATCTCGCTCAACAGGTCAGAAAGCGCCGCATGTGGGTGCGCTTCGATGACCTTGCCCATTTTTTCCATCGCCCGCAGCATCGTGATGCCGTGATCGCCATCGCCGATGGCCGCATCCAGCAAGCAAAGCTCGTCGCTCTTCACACGAATGATGGCGAGCGCGCCACCCAACATCCGTTTAATTTCTTCCGCACCGACCTGCGACAGCATAATGTCCACTCTCCCGCGGGGTTTCTAGCAAACCTTGTAATACGGGGCATTGCAGGGCGCCTTGAACAAGCGCTCCAATTCGTCATCCACTCGGCCGATTGACATCTGGAAACCGCCCTGCTCCTGGACGGTTAACAGCTCGCCAATTTGCGAGCCCACCAGCTGGATACCCTTCTCTTCCAGAATCTGCGTTAAATGCCGGAAGACGATGAACATTTCCATCAATGTGGTCGCGCCGGTGCCGTTGATGGTCGCTACCAGTTTATCGCCCGGCTTGACATCCAGGTCTTTGAGCAGTTGCGTCAGCATGATGTCTGCGGTTTCATCGGCCGATTTTAGCTTCATCCGGCCAACGCCGGCTTCGCCATGCTGCCCCATGCCGATTTCCATTTCGTCATCCGGCAGAGAAAAGAAAGGATGGCCAGTGGCAGGGTGTGTCGCCGGAGTAGCCGCAACTGCGATGGTGGCGGTGCTGAGCGACATTTTCTCGCCCACTCGTAGGACTTCCTCGAATGAATAACCCGCTTCGGCAGCCGCGCCAACCACTTTCAGCACCATCAGAGTCCCAATCAGCCCGCGACGGTTTTCCTGGTCGTCTCGGGGCGCGTTCGAGATATCGTCGCTGCTCAAGATGCGCTTCATCTTCAAACCCTGGCGTCCCGCCATCTGGATCACCATGTTGGATGAAAGCACATCGCCCTCATGGTTGAAGACCACCAGCACCACGCCAGCGCCGAAGTCGGCCTGCTTGAGCGCTTCGATGACGCGTGGCGCACCGGGAGCGGCGAAGATATCCCCCAGGGCGACAACGTCCATTAATCCCTTGCCCACCCAGCCGATTAATGCTGGCTCGTGTCCGGCGCCGCCCATCGTCACAACGCCTACCTTTCCGGCTTCCTTGGGTATTACCCGGGAGACGATCCGCTCGCCGGATTGTTTTACGATTTCGGGGTTAGCTTTTACGAATCCGTCGATCAGCTCCGGAACCAGGTTTTCGGCTTTATTGATGAATTTTTTCATGGCCATGCGAAATTCCATCCTTTCTTTTCACTGCATGTTTTTTGTTAAATCTTAACACCAGAAATCACATTTGTGAAGGCCAGTGCTCACTTTTGTGGTGATCTGATTTCACATCTGTGATATTGTTGGGTCGGTCGATGTCCAGATCAGATCGTGCGATCATTCCCGCCATCCAACTGGATCTGACCACCGGTCATATGCTCGAACAATGGACCGCACATCTCGGCGGCCAGCTCGGCAACGTCATGGCTTTTTATTTCAGTTTTCAGCAAATTACGCTTCTTATACTGCTCCACCGTCATCCCGTAATGGGCCGCTCGCGCCCGCAGGACATCCTCTGTGTACAGGGCCGTGTCGAAGACCGCATCCGGGTGAATGATGTTCACTCGTATTCGCTCGCAGCCCCACTCCAGCGCCGCCACGCGCGCCAGTTGCGAAAGGGCCGCCTTCGACGTGGAATATGCGGCCGCTCCCGGTCCCGGGGCGCGCATATTCTTCGAGCCGATGATCACCACCCTCCCATAGCGCGGGGCAAGCTTGAGCAACGGGAAAGATTCCCGCATAATCACAAGGTTGGCGATGAAATTTACGTTGATCACCCTGGTGAATTCCGCCAGGCTCAGCTTCTCAATATTACAGCCGCCTGGAAATAGACCGGCGTTCAAAGCCAGGATATCCAACCCACCAAACCGCCGGGCGACAGTACGGATCGCCTGGCAAACCGCGACCTCGTCGGCGATATCGCAGCATAGTCCCAAGTACGCAGGGTGGTCGAAGGTGGTGGCAATGGACG
>MGNS01000076.1:16976-17657 GCA_001795165.1 Chloroflexi bacterium RBG_16_57_11 | reverse complement strand
CACAGCCGCTTCACCGGAGAAAAGCAGCCTCATGTTCAAGGGGACGGCCTCCCAGTTGGCAGAGTTGTGGAGGGCTTTCCGGTCAGGCGGCGCGTATCCACCCTCCAGGGCTGCCCTATTCGCGGCTTGGATGGTTGTCTGCAATGCATTTTCGGCTTGTTGCGCATCCAGGCACGAGTCGGCGGCGATGACCGCCCCCAGACCAGGCTTGAGCACGATTGTCGCAGCATACCTGGATTCTTCAGGGAGTGGCGGTAGCGCCTCCGCCTCCGGCTCAACGAGCGTTGTCCCTTGGGTCCACTCGAATAATTCTGGGGTGGGCGCGGCTCCATGGACCAGCAGCGTGCAGGCTTGTGTTTCGATGAAGGCTTTCATGGCCGGCGATTCATCCAGCTGCAGAACCAGTGGGCGGCCGCGTTGGGTGCAAATCTCGGCACGCAGCCTGGGCAATTCCGCCCCGGCCTCAAGACTGATCTCATCTGGTCGAGCTTCCTGGGGGGTTGGCGAGGTCTGGTTCGAGGCCTGATAGATCGCTTCCAAAAATCGGTTACATTCGATTGGCGTATCCGCGCCGGTCAGAACGCCCCGATTGACCAGAACCAGCGTCCCGCTGGAAGAGGCTGACTTTGCAATAGCCTGGGCTTGTAGATGGAGATTGGGCTCGAAGGGCAAGATGGTCGC
>MGNS01000076.1:8583-16772 GCA_001795165.1 Chloroflexi bacterium RBG_16_57_11 | reverse complement strand
AGCCGCTCCAGACGTAGGATAGACCATGCCTCTGGAGCGGGCAGGTATGGTACACGCCGGGTCACCTGGCTAACCAGCATCACTCGCTCTTCCTCGCCAAAGCCGTTTCGCCAGCTGGTCTTTATCGACAGCGAGAACCCGGGTTGGATGGCATCAATGTCCGGAAAATGTTGGGACCAGCCCGTGATCTCGGCTATTAACGGCTCACTCAAATATCTTGGCATCACCACTCCGGTTGCTCGGGTCAAAAACTCGGTTGGGATTGCCAGAGCCGGTTGGTTTGAATGACCGGCTCATGGCTTATTTCTTAATGTTCGAAAGTATTATAGATTTCGAATGCCTCTTGGGGAGTGGAGCCTTCGTGGATGATGCTCCGTAACGCCCTGGCCATCGCGCGCGGCTGGTCGTTTTGCCAGATATTGCGCCCCAGGTTTACACCGATCGCCCCGCCCTGCATACCTTTCCAGACAAACTCGAGCACTTCCAGGTCGTTGTCGGTTTTTGGCCCGCCGGCAATCACCACCGGCACGGGGCAGCCTTGAGCCACTTTCTCGAAATTATCGCAGTAATAGGTCTTAACCACGCTGGCGCCCATCTCCGCACAGATCCGACAGGCCATCGCCAGGTAGCGTGCCTCGCGCTTTTCCATCTCGCGGCCAACGGCAGTGACGGCCATGACCGGGACCCCATAAGGCTCGCATTCGTTGACCAGGTCGGCCAGGTTCAAAATGGAGTCGTGCTCATAATCACTGCCTACGAAGACAGAGATACCCACTGCGGATACATTCAAGCGTAGAATTTCATCGATAGAAGTTGTCACACCCTCATGAGAAAGGTCGCCGCCACCCATGCTGGTGCCGCCGCTGACCCGCAGGATGATCGGGGTATTAGTGGCCGGCGGGATTTGCGGGCGTAAAACGCCGCGCGTGACGAACAAGGCATCCACAAACTCGAGCAGTGGTACCGCCGCATTTCCAACGTGCTCCAACCGGGTGGTCGGACCCTGGAAGTAGCCGTGATCCATTGCCAGGTAGAAACATTTACCATCCGGCTTGATGACTTTTGACATTCGATTGGCTTTTCCCCAGTCCATAATAGAAACTCTCCTTGTCGACAGATTGAAAAACCTTTGAAGGCGACAAAGGAGGACTGGGTGGTACGGGTGTCAGCCTGTGGGATTGGAGGCGTAATCCGCCAGGCCGGTGTGGATGATCGATTTTTATACCCCTCTTGCAGATTAAAGATATCATGTTCAAAGGTCTATGTCAAGTGGTAATAATCACATTTGGATTAAAATATCACTTTTGTGACATCTAAAACCCTTGTTTTTCGATGTTTCAGGCCATTTTGACATTGACAAACGCACATTTGCATGCTATATTCACGTATGTGAAAGTAAAGGTCGTCAAAATTTTACATTGTTCGCGACAGGCTGGACTGAAGATCGGCCTACGGGTGTGGAATGCTGATTACCATGACGAAATTGGGCGGAAGGACTGCCCTCGCCATTCGGAGGCAAAAGTTGAATGGAAGGCGACCGCCGGTTTCTCATATAGAAGGAGGTGAACAGTCCCCGGTATAGAACAAAAGCACTTTGTGACTTGGACGAAAACTTACACCGAAACATTATGTTACATTAAAAAGAGGAGAACATGCACAAACACCGATGGTTCTACACCGTAATGGTTGTGGTATTGCTGGTTGGATTGCTCAGCAGCGCTTGCGCCCAGCCACAGCCGGCAGCCCCTGCACCTGCAGAAGAAAAACCGGCCGAAGCCGCACAAACCGAAGCCCCTGAGGCTCCAGCTCCTCGCTCTGATGTAGAGCTGGTCTTCGTCTGGCACTCGGGCGGTCTGGGAGAAAAGTTCGAAGAGCTGGCCAAGGAATATACCGCTTTGACCGGCGTAAAAGTCCGCGCCGATCTCGTCCCCTACGGCCCACAGTGGCACGACAAGATCGCGGCGGAATTCGCCGCCCAGGGTTCCGGTTTTGACCTGGCGATGTTCGACAGCCAGTCGATGTCCGAGTTCGCCTCCGGCGGGCACGTCGTTCAATTGAACGACTACCTTGCCAAGAGCACGATGATCCGCGCTTCAGACTTCACCCCGGCTGCTCTGCGCCAGTATGGTGAGTATCCCGAGGGCTCCGGCAATATCTTTGCTTTGCCGATCAACCAGGACTGCATGGGTCTGGTATACCGCAAGGACCTGTTCGAGGATCCGAAGGAGAAAGAGGCTTTCAAGGCTAAGTATGGTTACGATCTGGCTGTGCCGCAGACCTACGCAGAACTGCGCGACATCTCCGAGTTCTTCACACGCCCAGATCAGAACCTGTACGGCCTGGCTTCCTACGGCAGCCGCGATTATGATGCTGTAACAAGCCCGTTCGACGGCATCCTATGGTCGTTCGGCGGCGAGCTGTGGGATGTTAATACCAAGCAGGCTGAAGGGATCATCAATTCGCCGGTTGCGGTTGAAGCGCTCCAGTACTATGAGGACCTGTTCGCCTTCATGCCCCCCGGCGCCACTGGCTGGTTCTACGACGAAGTGAACAACGCAGTACACACCGGCATCGTCGCTATGGCGATCAACTGGTATTACTTCTTCTTCGTCCACGCCGATCCGGCCATCAACCCCTATGCGGACAAGATGGGCTATGATGTCCTGCCCGGAATGAAAGATGCAAGCGGCAATGTTAACCGCGGCATCTCGGTGGGCGGCCAGGGTCTCTCGATCTCCAAGTACTCCAAGAACGTCGAAGAGGCCTGGAAGTTCCTCGAGTGGTTCATGACCAAGGACATCCAATGGAAGTGGGTCGAGATCGGCGCACAGACCGGTCGTGTAGACGTTCTGGAAGACCCGCGCTACACCACCACCAAGCCATGGAATGCCACTTTCCCAGAGTCAATGAAGTACGTCAAAGACTACTGGCACCTGATCGAATACCCGCAGCTACTGGACATCTACCAGAAGTACGTCAGCCTGGCGATTTCCAATGAAATGGATCCGAAGGAAGCTTTGGATGCTGTAGCCAAGGAACACCAGGTGATCCTGGACAAGATCAAGTAAGTGAGCACTACCCCGTCACAGTGCAGAGCTTGCTGCACTGTGACATTAAATTGAGATGACCCAACGCCGCCCGGCAAACATTGACACATCATCGAACGGCGTATGGGATCTCTGCCGAGCCTGCGTTTCCTGGTTCATCGTTACAATTTTTCCATACCGCCATCCCGGAAACGCAGGCTCAACCCATAATGCCGATTATGGAGGTTAAATCTTGAATGCAGCTACGTCTCCATCTCATGAAGGGACGATCCAGGTCGTCAAACGTCGTGGTATCAGCGACGATTGGCTAAAGCGATTAATGCTTGCGCCGGCAGTCATCATCATTTTAGCGCTGGTGATCTATCCCTTTGCCTGGGCGGTCTACTTGAGCTTCTTCGAATACTCGATCCTCAAGCAGGCCGAGCCTGTTTTTGTCGGAATCCAGAATTATAAAGAAATCCTGACCGACCCGAACATTTGGGAACGTTACATCTTCACCGGGAAGTTTGTGGTTACAGCAGTGTCCATCGAGCTCGTACTGGGATTTTTGATCGCCTATTTCATCCACACCCAGTTTACAAGCGGCGGGCTCTATGTCACCCTGCTTCTGCTGCCCATGATGATTTCTCCTGTTATCTCGGGGTTGTTTTGGAAGTACATCCTGTCGAACAACTGGGGGGTGATCAACTGGTTTATCGCAAACGTATTACATTTGACAGAAGTAAACTGGCTGAGCACCAATACGGCCGGCTTCTGGGCTATTGTGATGGTCGATGTCTGGATGTGGACGCCGTTTATGATGCTGCTCAGCCTGGCGGGTCTGTCCGCAGTCCCTGAATACCTGTACGAATCGGCGGAAGTCGACCGCGCTTCTGCCTGGTTTAAGTTCACCCGTATCACCTTGCCCCTGGCAGCGCCACTGATCATGCTGGGGGTGGTCTTCCGGACGATCGATGCCTTCAAGACGGTCGATATCGTCTGGGTTTTGACTGCTGGAGGACCAGGCTCTTCTACAGAAACTATCGCCTATGCCCTGTATAAGCTGGCATTCGCTTTCTTCCAAACCGGCAAGGCTTCCTCGCTGGCAGTGATCTTACTGGTGACCGTGATCGGTCTGAGCATCATCCTGGTGCGGGTGTTGAACCGCGCCAAGGCAGCTACTCAGTAGATTGGAGCATCCCATGCATAGAAAAAAAAGTAGGCTAAACCGTATCCTGGCCTGGGCCGGCCTGATCATCCTGCTGCTGATCTTTTTGTTTCCACTTTACTGGCTGACCGTGACTGCCTTGAAAACCAGGTCGCAAATTGTCTCGATCCCGCCCATGTTTTTCTTTACGCCAACACTCGAAAACTTTCGCGGTGTGTTCTTTACTGACTCAGGGACAGATACCAATTTCAAGTTCTTCTTCAAGATGAGCATCATTATCAGCACCCTGAGCACCTTCTTTTCGGTATTGTTCGGAGCCCTGGCAGCCTACAGCGTATCGCGGTTTAAAATCCGTGGTAAAGACGATCTGATGTTTTTCATCCTCAGCACCCGCATGCTGCCAGCGGTCGCCACTCTGGTGCCGTTGTTCCTGATGTATCGCTCCCTGCGCCTCTCGGATACGGTGCATGGTATGGTATTGTTGTATACGATGTTCAACCTGGGATTCACCGTCTGGATGATGAAGAGCTTCTTCGACGAAATTCCTTTCGAGTACGAAGAAGCTGCTCTGATGGACGGATATAGCCGTTGGGAGGCGTTTATCAAGGTCGTTCTGCCGCAATCCGTGACCGGCCTGGCCGCTTCGGCAGTGTTCAGCCTGATCGCTTGCTGGAACGAATTTGTTTATGGGGCGATCCTGACCACCCGCTATGCGCGAACTGTACCCCCGGCGGTCTCCGTACGAGTAGGCCACGAAGGCTATGAATGGGGGAAGATCGCCGCGACGGCGTTTATGTACGTTGTGCCGGTATTGATCTTCACTTTCCTGGTGCGGAAATCTCTGCTGCGTGGCCTGACTTTCGGAGCGATCAAAAAGTAGGCCGGTACCGACCTGGATTACATGGAGTGAAAAACACAAAATGGCCAGTGTAGAATTACATGATGTTGTAAAAAGATTTGGGCAAACAGTTGCCGTCAACCACGTCAACCTGAAAATCGAAGATGGTGAATTCCTGATTCTATTGGGACCCTCGGGTTGTGGGAAAACTACCAGCCTGCGCAGTATAGCCGGGTTGGAAGACGTTGACGAAGGCCAGATTTTGATCGATGGTGAGGTTGTCAACAATAAGCGCCCGGCTGACCGGGATATGGCTTTCTGTTTTCAACAGTACGCGCTTTACCCCCATCTGACTGCCTTCGAAAACATCGCCTTCCCCCTACGGACCCAAAACATGAACCACAACGAAGTCAACCAGCGTGTACGCGAAGTCGGAAAGCTTCTGAAAATCGAAGATATTTTCCCCCGCAAGCCAAAGAAATTGAGCGCAGGCGACCAACAGCGCGTGGCGCTGGCCCGGGCGATGGTGCGCCAGCCAAAAGTTTACCTGATGGATGAGCCGCTTTCAAACCTGGACGCTCAGGTGCGCGTCGACATGCGGGCAGAGCTGCGCCGGCTGCAAATCAATAACCGGATCACGACGGTGTACGTGACCCATGACCAGGTCGAAGCCATGGCCATGGCGGACCGTATCGCGATCATGGACAAGGGCGTACTACAACAGGTCGGCACACCTGACGATGTGTATGTTTCTCCCGCCAACCTTTTTGTAGCCAATTTCATCGGCAGCCCAAGCATGAACTTCATTCCATGTAACTATGATGCTGCCTCCCACGGTGTGCGCATTCCAGTCAATGGCGAGACGATCCTTTACCGGCTGCCAGTGAATGTCAAACAATCGATTAGCGACATTCAGGATGGGACGGAGTTGATCCTGGGTATCCGCCCTGAGGATGTTTACATCCATACAGAACCGGTTGATGACGGCTTTGATTGCCAGTTGGTATTGATGGAAGCATTGGGCTCGGAGAATATCCACCATTTGCAGCGTGGTAATCTGCATTTTGTCTCCCGCACCTCGCCGGCCGACGTTTATCCGGTAGGTCAATCGGTTTGGGTGACCTTAGAGACCGAAGGCATCCGGCTCTTCGATCGCAAGACCGAAGCCGCAATTTAGGAAGGTTTCTATGGCTGAAATCAATCTGGTTGGTCTTACAAAAACCTTTGGGGATGTGGTCGCCCTGAATAACGTTTCCTTTCATGTAGCGGATCAAGAATTCGTCACCATGTTGGGACCCACTGGAGCAGGAAAAACCACTACCCTGCGCTGCGTGGCCGGCTTGGAGAAACTGGAAAAGGGTGAGGTGGATGTCAATGGCAGCAACATCAATGAGCTGCCCCCCGGGCAGCGCAACATGGCCTATGTATCCCAGCATTATGCCCTGTATCCTCACATGACGGTGTACCGGAACCTGCAATTCCCGCTGGATAAGACCAATCTCAACGCTCAACAGAAGAAGCAGCGCATCGATGAGATGGCAAAAATCCTGCACATCGAGCATCTCATGCAGCGCTACCCCAGCAAGCTAAGCGGTGGCGAGATGCAACGCGTGGTCATCGGGCGCGCCATGGTGCGCAGCCCCCAGCTCTTCCTGCTCGACGAGCCGCTTTCAAACCTGGACGCCAAGCTGCGTGAAGAGCTGCGTTTTGAGCTCAAACGCCTGCAGAAAGAAGCCGGCGCAACCACCTTATTTGTCACGCACGATCAGATCGAAGCCATGTCGATGTCCGATAAAGTGGTGGTCATCCATCAGGGTGTGATCCAGCAGATTGGAACTCCGGCCGATATTTACTCCTACCCGGCCAACACGCTGGTCTCCAGCATCGTGGGCACCCCCCCAATGAACCTGGCGCCGGTGGTGGTGGAGGATGGCCATTACCGGATCGAATCCAACGGTCACCTGGCGGTCTTACCAAAGAGTTACCAAAATGTCCTGGCGGCCGGAGAATACCTGTTAGGTGTGCGACCTGAGGATGTCAAGATCGTCCCGGAAAGTACCCCCAACGCCCTGGATGCTGAGGCTTACCTGATCGAGGCCTTCGGTTACGAAAAACTGATCGAGATCAACCTTGGCAATGTCCGTATTCGCGCCCGGGTATCGCCACGGGTTCAGGTCAAGGTGGGTGATCAGATCAAGATCCATTTTGACGAGCACAAGATGCGCTTCTTTAAGACCGACGGTTCCCTGATCCGCGCTTGAGTAGTCGGAGGAAATGATGCAAAAACGAAGCAAGGTAGGCATCTACGGCGAATATGTAGCCATTACTTTGATCCTCGTTGGATTTTTGATGATGATCCAGCCCTTTGCCATGATATTTTACACTATTGGGTTTTCTGTGATCCTTTCAGGTGTGATCCTGTTCAATATTGTCTCGCATCTCTAAACTTTGCGGAGGACTGACCGATGCCCAAGAAATTAATCAATGACCCCAAGAATGTCGTCGTCGAAACCATCGAAGGTTTTCTGATGATGCACCCGGGTGAATTCCGGCGGATTGAGGACTACACCGCCATCGTCAAGACAAAACTGGACCCCGACAAAGTTGGGCTGGTCATTGGCGGCGGCAGCGGGCACGAGCCCATCTTTCTGGAGTTTATCGGGAAGGGCTATCCGGACGCTGTCGCCATGGGGAATATCTTCGCCGCCCCCTCGCCCGATATCGTCCTGGCGGCGACCAAGGCGGCTGACCGGGGTCGTGGTGTGCTGTATGTCTATGGCAATTACGCCGGCGATAACCTGAATTTCGACATGGCCGCCGAGCTGGCTGATATGGAAGGCATCCGCACCGAGACCGTGCGCGTCTGGGACGACGTGGCTTCCGCGCCGCCCGAGCGCATCACCGACCGGCGCGGCATCGCTGGCGATTTCTACGTGATCAAGATCGCTGGCGCCTGCTGCGAAGCCGGCCTGGATCTGGATGAGGTTAAACTCATCACCACCAAGGCGCGTGACAACACCCGCACGATGGGTGTTGCCCTTTACCCCGGTACCATCCCCGGCGAAGGTACACCCGCCTTCACCCTGGCAGAGGATGAGATCGAGATCGGCCTCGGGCTGCACGGAGAGCCAGGCGTACGACGTGGCAAAATCCAGCC
>MGNS01000076.1:2094-8573 GCA_001795165.1 Chloroflexi bacterium RBG_16_57_11 | reverse complement strand
CTGGTTGACGAGATGCTCTCGCTGATCCTCCCTGACCTGCCCTTCAAACCCGGCGACGAGGTGTGCGTATTGATCGACGGTTTTGGCTCCACTACCCGCATGGAGCAGATGATCACCCTGCGCCGCACACTGCAGAACTTGGAGCGGATGGGCTTTAAAGTCCACCAGGCGGACGCCGGGGCTTATGCCACCTGCCAGGAAATGGCCGGGTTCTCGATCACCCTGTTGCGCCTGGATGAAGAGCTGAAGAAGTATTTCGATTGGCCAGTCTGGTCGCCAGTGTATAAGAACAAACCGCGGTGAGCAATATGGAAAGCCTGACCGCTGTGCAAGTCAAGGACATGTTCCTTCACGTTGCTGACGTGGTGGTGGCCGCCAAGGAGCAATTGTGCGACGCCGACCGCAACATCGGTGATGGCGATCATGGCATCGGCATGGCGCTCGGGTTCGAAGCGGCCCGCAAAGAGCTCGAAGCGCACGATTACGAAGATGTCTATGCGGTCTTTGGCACCGTCGGCCGCACGATGATCCGCGTGATGGGAGGGGCCTCGGGTATTATTTTTGGGCTGCTATTCTATGCCGGCGCTAAAAACAAGCCTCCCCAACCCAGAATGACGACGGCCGAATTTACCGAGGTCTTTAACCAGGCTCTGGCAGAAATCCAGGCCAAGGGGCAGGCCAAACCGGGTGATAAAACCCTGATCGACGGCCTGCAGCCTATGGTAGAAGCCATGCAGGCCAGCACTGCCGCGGGAGATGGCTATCGAGGGATGCTAAAAAAAGCACAGGCAGCCGCAGAGGCTGGTAAAGAAAACAGTAAGGATTATGTCGCTCGCATTGGCAACGCAAAAACCCTGGGCGATCGGGCGATCGGTTACCCGGATGCCGGCTGCGTGACCTTGACCGTCCTCAGCGGCGCGATGAGCGAGTGGATGGATAGCAATTTTCCTGGATAACTCTCCTCTAGATGGTTGGAGCCGGCCGGTCTCGGTCTGGCCGGCTCCAGCCGAAACCCCTTCGACACACTGTCATTCAGTTATAGATATAAGGAGCAGGAATGCAACACAAGGAATTGGTCCTGGGATGTGATAATGCCGCAGTTGGCTTGATGCAGGAAATCCGCAATTACCTGGATGAGCAGTCGATACCATATACTTATGTCGGTGTGGAAAATGAAGCAGATGACACCTATTATCCACGGGTAGCCCAAAAGGTGGCTGAAGAAATCATCGCCAGCGGTTACCAGAAAGAAGGCGTGCTGATCTGCGGTACGGGCATCGGCATGTCGATCACGGCCAATAAGTTCCCAGGGATCTATGCCGCTGTTTGCCACGATAATTACTCTGCAGAGCGCTCGCGCCTGAGCAACGACGCCAATGTGATCTGTATGGGTGCACGCGTCATCGGCCCCGAGCTGGCCAAGAAAATCCTGGCCGAGTGGCTGAACCTGGAATTCAAAGGCGGTCGCTCGCAACCCAAAGTTGACACGATTAAAGAGATCGAAGAGAAGATGTATAAGTGAGCCCAGGCTTGAGCGCTCGCTTTCAGAAGGTGTTCGTCGGTTCGAACCTGAAGATGTACAAAACCAACCGGCAAACGTTGGATTTCCTGGGCCGCTTGCAGGAGTTGACCCACGATATCCCCCGCTCTGAGCTGAGCCTGTTTTTCCTGCCCTCCTACACCGCCCTGGCCGATGTTTGCCTGGCGGCCAACCACAACCTGTGCTGGATCGGCGCCCAGAATATGCACTGGGAGGAGCAAGGCCGGTTCACCGGCGAAATCTCCCCACTGATGCTGGCCGAGATCGGCGTGGACCTGGTGATGATCGGCCACGCCGAGCGCCGGCAGATCTTTGGCGAGACCGACGTGATGGTCAACCGCCGGGTGCTGTCCAGCCTGGTGCATGGATTTCAGACCCTGGTTTGCGTGGGGGATACCCAACATGAGCTGCATTACGGCATATCGGCCGACGTGCTCCGCCAGCAGTTGAAGACCGCCTTATACGGCGTCACGCCCGAGCAGCTTTGTAAGCTCTGGCTGGCTTACGAGCCCTTTTGGGCGATCGGCGAAGAAGGCCAGCCTGCCGATCCAGGTCTGGCAAATGATATCCACGGCGTTCTGCGCCAGATGCTCGCGGATCTGTACCCCGGCAAAGATCAAACGGTCCCCATCTTGTATGGGGGCAGCGTGGACCTGGAGAATATTGAGGGTCTGATGAAGCAATCCGAAATTGATGGGCTGTTCGTCGGCCGCGCCGCCTGGGACCCCGACCGGTTTAACCAGATCGTGCGAAAGACCTTGTCTACTCGTCGCTTAGCTCAGGGTTGATCGAAACTTTCATCGCCTCACCCGCAATCATGCGCTTGAGGGCCTCTTCAGTCTGCCCCAGAGCCATCTCTCCGGAGAGTAGGAGCTGGGTATCGATCAGCCCGCTGCTCACCAGGTTACAGGCCTCCCAAAAATCCGCCGGGGCGTTGCCGTGCGTGTTGTACAGTATGATCTCCCCATAATGGATAGTCGCGGCATCCAGCTCGATCTTAGCACCTCCGGCTAGCCCACCAAACCACAGAACGCGACCGCCCCTGCGAGCTATGACCGGCGCCGCCTCCCAGGTTTGTTTAGCTCCAGCGGATTCGATCACCACATCAGCGCCACGCCCCTCACTGAGATCTTGAATGGCGGGTAGAGGGTCGCCCAGCGAAGCGTCGATCGTCACAGCGCCAAGCTGCCGGGCATATTCCAGCCGCAGCGGATTTTTATCCACCACGATCACCTGAGCCGCGCCGGCCACGCGCGCCAGCTGCAGGTGCATCAGCCCCACTGCCCCGCCCCCGCCCAGGATGGCGACGATTTCCCCTGGCTGGACCTGCACCAGCTTATGCGAATGCACGACGGAAGACAGCGGCTCCAGCAGCGCCGCCTGCGGATAGCTCATGTGCTCGGGGATCACCAGCGTGTTCCAGCGTACAAACGTCCCAGGAAGACGGACGTATTCGGCGTACGCGGCAAAGTTATGGATCATGTTGACGCACAGGTTTTCCTGTCGATGCTTGCACGGATAACACGCTCCGCACGGGCCAAAGCAGCTGGCCGTCACCCGCATCCCGGGGACGAAGTTATCTACCAGCTCACCCACCTCGACCACATCCCCGGCAAATTCGTGGCCAAATAAAAACGGCGGCGGGTACTTGGGATGCCCGCGCAGGTAGGTTTTGACGTCCGTGCCGCAGGTGGTGGCTGAGCGCACCTTCACCAGGACCTCGTCCGGGCGCAAGGTCGGGATAGGAACCTGATGGATCTCCAGGCGCTCGGGTCCGAGATAAACAACGGCTCGCATGGTCCGGCTCAATGGTACCTCCAAAATGGATTCAAATCCGATCTTTGGGTTATTTCAGAATTTGCAGCGCAGTTTCCAGATCTTCGTCGTGGACGATGCTTTGGATCGCACGGATCATCTTTTGCGGCTCAGGGTGCTGCCAGACGTTGCGCCCGAAGGTCACCCCCACCGCGCCCCGCTGCATGCACACCAACACATCGCGCAGCATCGTTTCGGTATCCGGGCTTTTGCTTCCGCCTAAAAGCACGATCGGCACCGGGCAGGCCTCGGCAATTTTTTCCATTTCGCAGGGATCGTTCGGGAAATCACTCTTTACGACGTCCGCTCCGATTTCAAAAGCCATGCGCGCCATCCCGGCCAGCAGAGAGGCGTCCTTGTTCTCCTGGCCTGCCATTCCCAGACCCCAGGTGGTGGGCTCGACCATGACGGGTAATCCAATCCGGTGGCATTTTTCAATCGTCCTGGCCACAAATTCAAAATTCATGATCTGGCGGCTGGTTTTTTCCTGGCCAAAGATCATACATATTTTGACCATATCCGCTCCCAGGCGAGCCGCTTCTTCGGCGGAGATGGTTGGCACCTGTCCATCCATCGTTCCCCCCCCGGGGTAACGATGAAACATGGGGAAATCCACCGCCAGGATGGCCGCGGGTGAGCTCCGGCCTATCAGCAGGTGACCATACCGCCGGATGGCTCCCGGGTTTAGTAGAACCCCTTCCGGCCTTCCGCTCATTACCTGTTCGAGGCGCTCTCCTAAATTCTCCAGGCCGGTGATCACGCCCAGAGCAATCCCGTGATCCAGGGCTACCACCACACTACGCCCCGATTTTTCATTGAATATCCGGCTCAAGCGGATTGAAACGCCATAATCAAAAGACGAGGCAGACATAGTGTTCCTTTATCAAATTGACAGTTGTGGGTTTTAGCGATACAATCGCACATGTATCATATGTGATATTATATCACAATTGTGATTTATAACCCCATTTTGGAGCGATTTATGACAAAGTTAAAGGGGAATCTGGTGGTCGGGCAATCGGGGGGGCCGACTGCGGTGATCAACCATTCGGTTTGTGGCGTGGTCCAGGAGGCCATGCACTACGGCGAAATCCATGAAATTTACGGGATGCACCATGGCATCCAGGGTTTCCTGCAGGATGACCTGTTCGACTTGCGCAAAGAGACGCCAGCAATCATCGAAGGCCTGCGCCGCACCCCCTCAGCCGCACTGGGCTCATGCCGCTATAAGCTGCAGAAGGGGGATATCGAAAAAATCCTTCACCTTTGCCAGGCCTACAACATCCGGTATTTCCTGTACGCCGGTGGCGGGGATACAATGGACACCGTTCACCAGCTAAGCCAGGCGGCCGCCGGGCACAATTACGAAATTCGCTGCGTAGGCGTCCCCAAGACCATCGACAATGACCTGGGGGTCACCGACCATTGCCCAGGGTTTGGCAGCGCGGCCCGCTTCGAGGTGGTCACTTGCATGGAAATTGTGCGCGACACCCTGGCCTTGCGCTATACCGAAACCGTAAAGATCCTGGAAACCATGGGGCGCAACACCGGTTGGCTGACCGCTTCTACCGCCCTGGCCGGGGATTACGCTCCCGATCTGATTTACCTGCCGGAGCGCGCCTTCGACCTGGACCGCTTCGTCGGAGACGTCGAGCGAGTATACCGTCTTAAAGGCAACGTGGTGATCGCCGCCTGCGAAAACTTGAAGTACGCCAACGGCGCTTACGTGGCCATCAACGAAGATGCGCTGAACGTGGATGCCTTTGGACACCCAGAGCCCGGCGGGATCGGGCATTTCCTCACCAACCTGGTGATAAAAGAGCTGCGGCTGAAAACGCGTTATGAAAAGCCGGGCACCATGCAGCGCTGCTCCGGGCGCAATGTCTCGCCGGTGGATTCCCAGGAGGCTTACCAGGTCGGAAAAGACGCCGTATCCTGGGCGGTTCAGGGTCACCATGGCTTCATGGTCACCCTCGAGCGCCAGACGGACGCGCCTTACCGCTGCACTACCGGGATGGCGCCGCTCGAGCAGGTCGCCAACGTCGAGAAAGGGATGCCCGAGGCCTATATCCATCCTGACGGGACCTTTGTCACCGACGATTTTCTGGCTTTCGCCCGTCCCCTGATCGGGCAAGACCTGCCGGACTACATCACCCTGGCCGGTTATCCGGTCGAAAAACCCAGGATAAGGTCAAGACCATGAAGACAGAGCTGACCTCGCGCGAACGAGTGAACCTGGCTATCAACCACCAGGAGCCGGACCGGGTGCCGTTCGATATGACCCTGACCGTGGAGGTGTATTACCGCCTGCGCCAACACCTGGACCTGCCCGCCGAAACCGGCAAGCCGGTGGGCATCTGGTCGGACATCTCCCCCAGCCTGGATTTGTTGGACGCCATGCAGGTGGATATCCTTTACCTGGGGTTGAACCCGGCCTCGCACGACTCTCCGCTGAAGCTCGATGATGGCCTGCATTATGATCAGTGGGGCGTCGGTCGGCGCAAGGTGGTGCGCCCGGATGGCAGCTACTATTTCGAAATGGTCAAGCACCCCCTAGGAAATCCCACCTGGCAGGCGGTGAAAAACTTCCCCTGGCCCGACCCGTATGACCCGGCGCGCACATCCGGGGTGCGGGAAAAATTCCTGCACTTCCGCAGCCTCACCGATAAGGCCATCGCCAGTAAGTTCACCACCTCCATCTGGGAGCAAGCTACCTACCTGGTAGGCCTGCAGACCTGGCTGGAGCTGATGGCCGACGATCCCGACCTGGCCGGCGCCATCCTGGACAAGACCTGCGAAGTGGCCCTGGGGCTGGCCGACGTGGGCCTGAGCGAGACGGGCGACTTGATCGACATCTTCCGCCTGAGCGGTGAAGACCTGGGCATGCAGACCAACGCGCTGATCTCACCGCGCATGTACGATCGGGTTGTCCGGCCGCGCCACGCCCGTTTATGGTCCTACATTAAGCAGCGGCTGGCAGATATCAATCCGGGGGTCAAGCTCATGCTGCATTCTTGCGGAGATGTGCGCCCGTTTATCTCGCGCTGGATCGAGATGGGTCTGGACATCCTGGACCCGATCCAACCCAAGGCCGCCGGGATGGACCCGGCAGGGCTGAAAGCCG
>MGNS01000076.1:0-2048 GCA_001795165.1 Chloroflexi bacterium RBG_16_57_11 | reverse complement strand
GCAGAACATCCTGCCGTTCGGCAGTGTAGACGACGTCCGCCGGCACGTAGCCGATTACCTCCACGCCCTGGCGCCTGGCGGGGGTTACATCCTGGCCCCGGCGCACAACGTCCAAAGCGACGCCCCCCCCGAAAACCTGGTGGCGATCCGTGATACCAACAAGATGCTGGGGAAGTATCCAATCAGACAAGCACGCGGCTCGCTGATCGGCATCGACACTGATGTTCAACGGGAAGAAGAAGACCGCATATAGATCCGACAATCTGACTTCTCAAGGTGGTGGTGTGCTACCATTCGAGAGATAACAAAAGCGAGACCAGCATGTCTGACTGCTCTCGCCTATCATGTAATAATATATTTTTTCGGGATAGCACACAAATCAATTCTACATTGGAAATTTTTGACGATCTACCTGCATTTGGGTAATCTCATCTATAGTAAATCCCAATTCTTCTAGAAGGGCGGATTCTAACAAAATAGTGAGTGATCGCGTCGCGTTATAAAGATCCGTTCCATCTGTAATTGCTTTCTGATTCTCCGAATGGTGTGTCAAATGATTTCGGGTGGCGACAATCGTTGATATAAACTTCTCACCATCACCAATAAGCGGTGTGATAATTTGATCATATTTTGTGATTAGAGCCCATAACATCATTTTCAACGATGGTTGGTTGGCTGGGGTCAATAAACCCTCAACCCAATTTTTGTATTTTTCAGGAACAACGTCCAATATTTCTTTGACTCGCTCTTTATGTTCTTCTTTGGCTAGCACACGGTTGTTTACCTGGATACGATAATAGGTCTCTAAACCCTGAATTATATTCAGAAATCTATGGTTTATGAATAATCTTTGGCTATACAAGGAGCCAAAGTAAAGGTCATGCACAGTCTTAAGTCTTTCAGCTTTTGAGTACCATCGCTGGACGAAATCTTGAAACCTGGGCTGGATATCACCGAAGGTGAAAAGCATGTCATTTGATAATAACGGTTTTTGTTTGTCTGGGTTTTCTATTAATTGATAATAGATTTCCACAGGTGGATAAAAATCAACTTCATGATCCATCGGTTGTCTGTTCTTTATAGTCTTGCCCAGCAATTGTACTGGGTAAACCAGACGACAGACAGCAAGAATAAGTAAGCGGCTCAAATGATGCAAGTATTCAAGGAAAGTAAAGAAATTTAGTTCATTTGTATAAGTTTTTAACTCAATAATTGTCCGTTGGGAGATTGTAACTTCTTTTGTCATTAGAGCCGACCACGGGCCAGCCCTGACATAGGTTATGCCCAATTGTAGGTTGTCGTTGATGTTCGCGGTAATTGGGTCCGGGTAAGAATACGTGATGTTTAAGTCCTTGGCATTATTATCAACCCTGAAACCACTGATTCCCACCCATTCATCCAGATCTGTGTAGTTGACGGAAAGCCCTTTGAAGGTTATGTCATCATCTGAATTAAAGTGGACACCAATAAAAATAAACCTGATAAGATAGGTTGATGTTTGCATGCCTGGTATTGATATGTTGAAGTGACGCAAATGGCACCGATAAAGAGTGACTGGTTTACCTTTTGTCGACAAACCCAAAATAATCTCGGGGTTTTGTGGATCATTGATGTTTTCAAATCCACCTGGTAAACCGAGCAAATCTAAGTTCCCACCCTCCACCTGGGAAAAAGATAATCTACCGCAATACTTTTTTTCGGGCAGTTCTGGCAACCACCAATGACCGGAAATTTCAAATGTATCAAGCATTGTTATCCTCTGGCTAAAACTGTAGACACTAATACCTCATGTTCCTGCTGCGCTGTCATCAATCCTGATTCAGGTTCGTCGCAAATGGCAACCAATTGTTTTGTTTTTTTATACAGCCACGTTTTTGTTCTTGAATCGGTGGAAGAAAAAATGAATGATGATATATACTGGAACCGAATTCCTATTTTGGTGAGAAATTATTCGTTCTCAGTCCTTCAGTTTTTATTCTAGACAATCAACTTGGCTCTGGGTGAAATGCAATGTGTTGCACCCTTCATGTTTTTATTATATACTCTTG
>MGNS01000075.1 GCA_001795165.1 Chloroflexi bacterium RBG_16_57_11 | reverse complement strand
CAGATTAACGCCAATCAGCCGGTCTTGATCGGCTTTACCGTGCGGCAACACGGCCGCGATGCCTCGCGGATGACTGGACTCTACCCAACACTAACTGCCAAGAACCCTGCCACAGGCGAGACGATTATTGTGGGGGCCAATGCCGAGGGGGCGGCAGGTCATTATGTGGCATCGATAACCTTCCCAGAGGCGGGCTCCTGGTCCTGGTCGATCCAGGCATTTTCCATGGACCAGCCTATGCCCAGCCTGATCGTTAGCGGACCTATGGCAAGCGAGCCTGTGGTAAAACCCCCCACGAGCAAGGAGTTTTCCTTCACCCCGGCGATCCTGGCGGGCTTTCTAGGATTGGCTTTGGTGTGCCTAGCGGTCGGGCTAGCCTGGCGCAAGAAGGCTCGCTGGGCGCTTGCCCTGGTATTCGTAGGGTTGCTGGCTTTTGGCGTTGGGCTTGCCTCGGCAGCCAACACACCGTCGAGCCTTGCTCCTCCGGCAAGCAAGCCTGCCAGTGGGCAGCCTGCCACCGGCAAGCCGGTCACCCAGGAGGAGTATGGCAAAATCCTGTTCATCGCCAAAGGCTGCGTGACCTGCCATAACAATCCACGGATCGAGCCGGCCTTCACAGCCTTTCGTGTGGATGTGGGCAAAGACCTGAACAACTATGTCGCTGCCCCGGAGTTCCTGCGCCTGTGGCTCAAAGACCCCAAGGCGGTCAAGCCGAAGACGGAGATGCCCAACCTCGAGCTGAGTGAGGCAGAGATCGAGGCGTTGATCGCATTTGTCAATCCCCCCACTGAACCAGCACTGTAGTAAACCGACTTTTTATGTGGCTTTGTGGTGTGTGGGAGGCTGACGCCTCCCACACACTACTGTTTTTAAGGGTAATGGAAATTAACAGTTTTTGACAGTCTTTTACCTGTTATTGGTAGTTTTTTTCTGCAATTATAGGGGAGATTGTAGAGTCAATTATTAGGATTATCAAAAATGGAGGAAACATGGCAAAGATACCGAGATCAGCCGACCTACTAGATTCCCATTCATATGATCCGATAGGAGGATAAAATGAAACGCAAAATGTCCCTGATTCTATTCTGCACATTGATCGTCTTGATGGTTGGCGGCAATCCGGCAGCCGATGTATCAGCAGGAAATTCAGTTTTCACTTACGAAGGCCGCTTAGCCGAAAACGGCAATCCAGAGAACAGCGCAGGCCAATACACCCTACGCCTCGCGAGCCAGGAGCCGACCCCAAACCCCAAAGACTTACCTGCGACTTCAGAGGGAAGCATTCCCTTGTCAGAATTTCCCGGTGGAGGCCGCTCGGACCATAACCACCTGGGGCAAACATGGACGGGCTCTGAACCATTAGTCATCAATGGCGCCTATGGAGAGCCTTGGAATGCCCCCTTGGTATTAAGCAATGACAGTGGACATGGTTTGCGGATACTCAATGCAGGCGCAGCCGGCGTGATTGTGGATTCGGCCACGTTTAACGGTTTTAGAGTTGTTTCCGCCGGCACAAACGGTTTAAGAGTTGATTCCGCCACCAACGGTTTATGGGTTGGCAATGCTGGGGTCCTTGGCGTAGGAGTGGACTACGCTAAAGAGGTGGCTTATTGGGTCCATAAAGTCGACGGTAGTGCTTTATGGGTGGACGATGCTGGGGGCCAAGCCATAGGAGTGGGGTCTGCCGGCCAAAGCGGTTTGTTAGTTGTGTCTGCTGGCGACCACGGCTTGCATGTGCAAAACGCTGGGATAGATGGCGTAGCAGTGGATTACGCTGGCGACAACGGTTTGTATGTAGGCAACGCTGGGGGCAATGGCGTAGCAGTGGATTCCGCTACCTACCAGGGTTTATATGTTGGATCAGCCGGCGACAACGGTTTGTATGTAGCCAACAGTGGGAACAATGGCGTAGCGGTGGTTTCCGCTAACAATGCGGGTTTATGGGTTGGGTTCGCCGGCGGTAGCGGTTTACATGTAGCCAGTGCTGGCGCAGATGGCGTACATGTTGATTCCGCTGGTGGGTACGCCGGCTGGTTCGGCGGCTCCATATATGCCAGGGATGGTTGCGTCGGTTGCACAATCACGGTGTTTGGGGTTAATGCAGGGAACACTGCCCTTCAACCCGGCGATATCGTCTCCATCCAGGGTCTGCTACCCAGCCAATTTGCTGGAGTTGCCACCCTCATGCAGGTCAAAGCCGCTGAAAACGGAGAGACGGTCATCGGTGTGGTCCAGGGATGGGCTGAAGTGAGCAGTGGAGCAGACTCTCAGCAGGGAAAATCCGAGGAACGCCTGGTGCCGCGCCAGGGAATGGTTGAACCAGGCCAATATGTTACGATAATCATCTATGGTCCTGCGCAGGTAAAAGCCAGCGCCTTGAGTGGACCGCTCTCAGCGGGGACACGATTGACGCTCGGGGATGACGGAGGCGTGCGAACGCTAAAAACAACAGAAGTAAATGGTGTACAAATTGGCGAGAGCGCTTCTACGATTGGGATTGCCCTGGAAGAACCGGGTGATAATGAATTAATTTGGGTGCTGGTCAATCCACAATAGAGCTGAGCCATCACCTCCTAGAGAAATGCTATACAGAAATGAGTGTTCCGTCCAATGTGATTCTGTAATGTAAAAATATGTTGGACGGAACACTGTAATTTTTTGCAGGCTGAGTAGCGCCTGTTTTCAAATGTAACTTTGAGCCTGGACAAAGCCGTAGAGTGATCAGGGCTGGATTCATTCCACTGCCCGGAGGTTGTAAGTTATTCTCCACCTCCAATCAACCCCATCTGCGTCGCCTTGCTCACCGCCTCGGCACGGTTCGACGCCTCCAGTTTCTCCAGGATGTGGCGTACGTGGGTCTTGACCGTGTTCTCGGAGATAAACAGCTCAGCGGCGATCTGGGCGGTGGTCTTGCCCTGCGACAGGCAGGCCAGCACCTCCATCTCCCGGCGACTTAGCCCGCTTTCCGCCCCGCGCTCCCGGTCGCCGTAGGCCACGGCGCGCATCACCTGGCGCGTCACCTGCGGCGAGAGCACCGATAGCCCCTCGTGCACCAATTGGATCGCCCGGCGCAGCTCGTCCGGCTCGGCGCTCTTCAACAAATAACCATCCGCCCCGGCGGCGATCGCCCCCATCAAATCTTCCTCGCTCTTGGAAATGGTCAGCATTACTATGCGCGGCTTACCTGCCCCCGGAAGGCTGCGCAGCTCACGCACAACCTCCAACCCGCTCATCCCGGGCATGTTCACGTCCAGCAGCAACACCTCAGGCTGTTTTACCTGCACCATCTCCAGGGCTGACCGCCCATCGCCCGCCTCACCCACCACCTGAAACTCGGGGATCTCATTCAACAGGCTGATCAGCCCGGCGCGAAACAGGGCGTGGTCGTCCACCACTGCCAGGCGGATGCGGGTCATTCCGAAACCTCGATGGAGAGTTGCACCGGCAGGCGCACCCGCACGGTCGCGCCTCGACCCGGTAAGCTGATCACCTGTAAATCGGCGCCGATCAGCTCGGAGCGCTCGCGCATGCTGCGCAGGCCGTGGCGCGAAGCGGTGGTGATGTCCTGCTGTGAAAAGCCCTGACCGTCATCACGCACTTCCAGCACCAGATCGTCGTTTGTTTGTCCAAGCACCAGCCACACCTCCCCGGCATGGGCGTGCTTGCGCACGTTGCTCAGCGCCTCCTGTATGATGCGGATCAGCTGCGCTTGCACTTCAGGCGAGATGCTCGCCTCGACCGGCGACTCCTCCAAATGTATCGGAAGCCCGCTCAAGTCCTGGAACTCGTCGGCGATTTGGTGCAGCCAGCCGGACAGGCCGCATTCATCCGGCGAGACGCGCAGACCATCGATCGCCTGGCGTGCGTCCTGATAGGCTTCACTCAGCGTAGCGTAAAATAGGTCAGCGCTCTGGCGGGCGCGCACTGCATCACCTTTATCCAGCTGGGTGCGCAGTTGGGCTGCCTGTAGCTTGAGAAAGCCGATCGTCTGGGCCAGGCCGTCGTGTATCTCCCGCGCCAGCCGGGCTCGCTCCCGGAGCATGGTCTGGTACTCCAGCTCGGCCATCAAGCTGGCGTTTTGAATCACCAGCGCTACTTGCCCGGCGATGGTCTGTAACAGCGGCAGGTGGCGTGGCTGGAAACCCCGTTGGAAACCCCGCGCTTGCTGGTGGCCAACAAGAATCGCGCCCAACACTGCCCGCTCGGGAGATAGCAAGGGCGCGGCGAGCAGGGATTTCAGCTCTGGGCGCGACCGCGGGTCGCCAGCGGGGTCGCCAGCCAGGTCGCCCAGCAGCACTGGCTCACCGGAGATCATCACACCCTGGAGCAGACCATCCACAAACGGCTGGGCTTGAGGCGGGAATTTCCCCATTGACAGGTCCACCCTGGCCAGGTGGCCTCCATTGCCAGGTACCAGCATCACTGCAAAATCGGCTTCCAGGATGTTGTACACATTTTCCAACAGGTTGTTCAGCAGCGCGGTCAAGTCGGTCTTATGCCGCAAGTTTTGCATCTGGCGCAATACCGAAAGCTCCCTCCGGCGCAAGTAAACCCCCTCCAACCCCAGCGCTGCTTCTTCTAGCAGCGCGCCGATGAAGGCACGCGTTCGCTCGTCCAGGCCACCCGGCCACGGCAGTACTAGGTTCACCACACCGAACTCGCGCTCACCCCGTCTCACCGGCAGGCAAGCCAGACCGGCGCCATTTTCGAACGGCCCCTTCAACACCGGGCAATCCGCCGGGCGCTCCAGCGGCTCGCGCACTTCGCAGTCGCGGCAGCGCTCGCGTACTTCTGCGCTGGACAGGTACTCCAGCCAGGCTTCGTTCACCGGGTATGGCAGCTCGCCAAAGCTGAGGGCAGTTTGCGGCTGGCCGTGCTCGTCCAGCGGGACAAACGCCGCACCCTGCGCCCCGGTCAGCTCGACCATCAGGCGCAGCACAGGCTCGATCACCTGGTTTTCATCGCTGGCTTCGACGAATTTCTGGCTGACGTGGAACAGCGTTTCCATGCGCCTGTAGGCTTCGTCCACCTGGCGCTGTGCCTGCTCCAATTGCTTCTCGTTACGGTCGCTTCGCTCGATCAGCGCGTTGAGTCGGTTCAGCGACAGGAAAGCTAATCCCAGCCCGGCCAGCGCTGCAGCCCACACCGCCGCCTGTCCGGGCGTTGACAGCGCGGCGATCCAGGTGGGGCGCACGATCTCGAACAGCAGGGTCGCCAGGAGAACCAGCCCGACGATCGTCCAAGGTAACCAGCGTGATTGAATGACCCTCTGCATGCGATGCTTCTTTGTGCTCACAGTCACATTTTACCCGAAATCTATCCCGGGAAGGATGAAAAGAAAATGATCCCTATGGCAGGGTCGCGGTTGCCGCACGCGAGAGCGGATTACCTGGACGGAATTTACTTGGTTTTACTTGATTTGTTTACATGCTTGTGCTAGACTGTTGGGTGCAGCCCAAATTAATAAATCAATACCCTGAGTATCCTGACCATCCATGTGCAATTAAAATCTTAACCTGAATATCCTGTCAATCGCGCTTTCTATGATCATCTATGTTCAATAAATCCCTATCCTGAATACCCTGTTCATCTGTGTGCATTCATAATTAGGAGTTCCGCATGGCTGAGAAAATCCTGATCGTCGATGATGACCCACAAACCGTGAAATATCTCAGCATCTTCCTCAAGCGCCTCGGATACGAAACTCTGGAGGCGCTCGAGGGCTTGCATGCGCTCAAGCTAGCCCACGAACAGCGTCCGGATCTGATCGTCCTGGATGTGATGATGCCCAATATGGACGGCTTCGAGGTGGCTCGCAGCTTGCGCCGCCATCCGGAGACCGCCCTGATCCCCATCCTGATGTTCACCGCCAAGACCCAGACAGAGGACAAAGTGGCTGGCTACGAGGCCGGCGTCGATATTTACTTGACCAAGCCCGCCCATCCTGTCGAGCTGCAAGCGAATATCAGGACCCTACTGGCGCAGAAGCAAGCTCGCACGGAAGCACGGGCGAAGAAAGGTTACATAGTGGGTGTGATGGCTGCCAAAGGCGGCCTGGGGGTCTCCACGATCGCCCTCAATCTGGCGGTCGCGGCAAAACAAAAAGGGAACAAGCGCGTGCTGGCAGCCGAGATGCGGCCAGGCCAAGGCACCTGGGGACAAGAGCTAAGCATTATTACCGACCTCGGCCTGGGTAACATGCTGCGCATGAACCGCTCCGAGATCGATTCCGGAACGGTTGGCGGTCAGATCTCACAGACCGCCTTCGGTGTGCCGTTGCTGCTGGCTTCCACCCAGACCTGCGACGCGGATTGCATGACAGCCCTGGCCCAGTACGAAGCGCTGGTCGACGAGCTTGGCCAACTGGCCGAACTCATCGTGCTGGACATCGGAACGAGCTTCCACCCGGCCATGGATACCTTCACCCGCCAGTGCGATGAGATGCTCATTGTTGTCGAGCCTCTGCTGTTAACCGTCAAGCGCACTCACGACCTGATCAATGAGCTAAAAACCCACACCTACGGCAGCGCTAAAGCCCTCACATTGGTGACGGTGAACCGGACGCGCGCCGAAATGACCTTGTCGAAGAGCCAGATAGAAGAGGCGCTGAGTCAAACTGTCACTTTGGGTGTTCCACCTGCCCCTGAACTAGCCTACCTGGCGGTAAACCGTGCGGCCCCGATGTACCTGCTCCAACCCGAAAGCATCCTCTCCAGGCAATTCGATGTCCTGGCGGAGCAGATCCTGGGGCATATCTCCGCCTGATCCTAAGATCCTTGATTAATATATAACATAAAGCGGCGCCTTGTATCCAGGCGCCGCTTTTGCTTCGCGAAAATCCATTAAGCGGGCAGCATTTCAGCTGGCGGCGGCTCAGTTGAAGACGGCCCTATCTCCGGCTCCGGTCCGGCTTCTACCAACCTGACCTGGATCAGCTCACGATACGTCAGCGTCCAGGTGGTAGAGAAATACGTCAGCCGCAGCCCTTCCACGAAATTCAACGGGAGCCCCATAATCGTAAAGAGCAAGATCATCCCCAGGATGACAGCGGTCGCGATCGCTGCCACCTGGCTTGTGATGGCCTGCAGACCAAAATAGGTCGCCAAGCCGACTCCCACGCCGGCCGCCAGACCAATCCCAAGCAGCAATAGGACCACCGGGATGATCACAATCGCGTATCCAATATGGATGCCTGCCAGGATCAGCCACATCACAGACACGTCCTTGAGGTGGCTTCTGAACAGCTTCACCCCCAATTTGATCGAGTCGATCACCCCGCTGCCCCCAAGCACGCAAGAGCGCCGGATCAGATTGATCACGAGCCCCAGCGCCAGCGCCACCAGGGAGAACAATATCGACATTACACAAATTAACCCGGTGGTGATCACCATAGCGGCGATGATTGGCCCTTCGTTCCCTGAGGTTGCCGAGAGGATGATCGGCAGCAAAGCACAACCAAACAGGACCATCCCAATCACTGCCAGTGGCAGGCCGATCACCAGATCGATCAGGAACAGGCGCCAGGCGGAGCGGCTCCAGCCCAGCCGCCAACCCTGCCGGAAGCCAGCCTTCTCGCCTGTCGTCTCATGCCCATCTACCATGCGGATCAACGACACAAGGCTGACATATTTAATGATGGCAAAAACGACCGCCACCAGCAGGATCAGGCACAGCACGGCGATCCCCAACCCGATCCAGAAGCTGATCATATCCGGCGAGAACAGACGCTCCAGGCTACGCACCGCACGTTCCACTTCTGGTGTGAGTGTGTATCTCCAATTATCGAACGAGAAGTCGTTACTTCTCCGATTGAAGTCCGGTGTAGAGGGGTTATAACTCCTGGCGCCTCCTGCCGAAGCTATCGCCAGCAGAAAGCCAAAAGCCCACAGCATCTTGTAGCTCCACAAGATGTTCCAGGCCCGTTTAAGAATTAGGGTGTGATCCATATTTTTATTCTCCTTAGACTATATATACGTGATACACCCAAATTGTTCGCGTGTCAATTACCTGTTCATAAAGGATCGACGCACCTGAATCGCGGTCAGACCTCACATCCGGCGCCTTATTCCGCTATATAAACCTTTGCTGTCTTTGCTCCCTTCGCGATAAAATCTTTAAACCCAACCAGTAAAGTCCACGTCTACCGAACCGGGATCGCGCCCTGGTTCACCAGATCCTGGACGGCCGCGCCGAAGACCGCGCTGATTGCGAAGACGAGGCAACAACACAACCCGCCGACCACCAGCCCTGGTAACAGCACCGCTCCGATCGCTGCACCCCAGCCAAAGCGGTTGGAAGCCTTCACCCCGACCACGTACAAAACTAAGGCATACATACTCAACGGTGCGGACAGGCAGCTGCCCACAAACGGGATGACGCTGAGGACAGAGGTGACCGGCGTGATTGGCGAAGCGATCGCCGCCAGACAGTTGAAGGTGCCTTCGAAAGTGCCTTGTCCGCCAAGCAGCCTGGCAGTGAGCTGGATCAGCGCGCTGGAGATCATCATCCCCACCACCGAGAGCGCCGCGCTGAGCGGTACCAGGCATAACATCAGGCTCACCGCTGCCGCCATCGCCGAGCCGAACTCGCCTACCGCATCCTGGAGGATGGTTAGCAGCTGGGGATAAATAATTAGTGCCAACGGCACGGAAATGAACATACCCACCAGAGAGCTGAAAAAGATCCACAACGCCGCGCGAATGGTCGAGGCTTGCGGGTCATTGGCAATCTTATCGAAAGTCGCCACGGATGGCTTCGTGACCGCGGAGAGCCAGGATTGCCACCAGGAAAGCGATTCGTACTCCGGTTCGATGAAGTCGGTGTCAAATTCGGGGAACATGATGACCTCCTTAAAGAATCTCCCGTTTATCCAGTGCTTCGATGTTAAAATAATGCCTATGAAGCATGCCCAAACATGGCTGCGGAGGTACGCTTTCCCCTTTCATGTGACCGCCTTTTTGCTCATGCTGACCTCACCGACGATAATGGTCCTGGCGGCACAGCGTGGCACCACCTCCTGGATCTACCCTCCACTGGCGTTGTTCATCTTCGCCAACCTGCTGGAGCTATTCATACCATGAACCTGACCGAATTGCATCGTTCCTTCACCGAAAATTTCGGGCGGGCACCGGAGCTGATCGTTCGAGCGCCCGGACGCGTGAACTTGCTCGGCGAGCACGTAGATTATAACGCTGGCCCGGTGCTGCCGGTGGCTATCGACCGCGCCGTGTACATCGCCGCCGCACCCAACACAGACGGTTGCACCCGCTTGCATGCCTTGGATCTGAGCCAGCAGGTAGACCTGCGCCCGGAGAGGCTGGATGCACGCCTGGATGCCGCGGGGAATCCCCTGCCCGGCTGGGCATGTTATCCAGCCGGGGTGGCCTGGGTCCTGCAGCAAGAAGAGTTTTCCACTCCTGGTGTGTTTGCAGCCTACACCTCCGATGTGCCTATCGGCTCCGGTCTCAGCTCCTCTGCAGCGGTAGAAGTAGGCTTTGCTGCCTTGTGGCAAGCCCTGGGAGGCTGGTCGTTAGAACGCCTTGCGCTGGCGCAGCTCTGCCAGCGCGCCGAGAACCAATATGTCGGCGTCTCCTGCGGTCTGATGGACCAGTTCGCCAGCGCCTGCGGAGTCGAAGATCACGCCCTGTATTTCGATACTCGTAGCTTGGAGTGGGAGCCGGCACCGATCCCACCGGGCATCGCCCTGGTGATCGCCGATTCCGGCGTGCGTCGCAGCCTGACCCATTCCGGCTATAACGAGCGCCGGGCAGCCTGCTGGCAGGCCGTACGCGAACTGCAAGCCTACCTGCCAGGCGTCACTTCGCTACGCGATGTCGCTGCTACCGAGCTGGCGGCCTATTCCCCCTACCTGTCAGAGATCCCACGCAAGCGCGCCGAGCACGTGGTCAAGGAGATCGCCCGGGTGGGCTCGACGCTGAGCGCGCTACAGCGTGGCGACCGGCAGGCTTTGGGGGCGCTGATGTACGCCGGTCATAACAGTCTGAGAAATCTATACGAAGTATCCACTCCCGAACTGGATACGCTGGTGGAGCTCACACGCCATCTTCCCGGTTGTATTGGAGCCCGGCTTACCGGCGCCGGTTTCGGCGGCTGCACCATCAACCTGGTTGAACTCGACCACGCCCAAGATTTTATTATCGGTTTGCGAGACGGCTACCAGCAAGTCACCGGCCGGCAGTCGCAAGTCTACCTGTGCCACGCCAGTCAAGGCGTCCACTTCCTGTAAGCGCGAAGCTTCGTGCGGTCCTCAGCTCATTCCAGCTGCCACGCCCAGGTGCAGTACTGGCGGCCGGCCCGCTTGTCCTTCAGGCAAACCTGCAAGCGGTTGGCCTTCGCCAGGGTGCCCGACAACCGCACACTCTTGTTTAAAACGCCCCAACGATTAGCTTGGACGCGGGTAAGTTTTGTCCATCTTTCTTCCGAGGCGCGGCGGGCGCGCAAGGTGAAGACCTGGTTACGCGGCAAATCGTTGGATTCGACATACAGCCGGTTGCCAATCATCCAGGCTTCCACTCTCGGGGTATCACTGGTCTCGGTCTGTGGTGCGGCCTGAGCGGTAAGGGTAAGCCAGACCAAGCTGCTCATTAGAACCGCCAGGACCAGCAATATCCGGGCAAACATCATCATTGGAGAATTGAGGGGGAACAGTCGTACATTGGGCATGAGGTACTCCTTCCAGGTGAAGCCGCTGTAAGCGTAACACTCACTTGCGTTTTACTCACTTGATTTTAATATACTCCCCCATTATAACGTGATTTTCCGATTAAAAGCGCAACACCTCCGGTGTTGGTCCAAGCGTTGCCCAGGCCGCGGCGAGTGCGCAAGTTAAAGACATGATCACGCGGCAAAAGGTAAGAAGAAAGCCGGATCAGTTGTCTAATTTATAACAATATACATCACCAATCAATTTTTCACCAGGAGGAACCATGTCTGCGATTTCAACCAACCAATCAAGAAGCATTGCCCCGGCGCGACTTGCCGGGCTGGGCGCTCTCGGCGGGCTTGCCGGCGGCGTGGTGTTTGGCATGCTGATGGGTATGATGGGCATGCTGCCCATGGTAGGTATGCTGGTTCGCCAGGAGAGTGCCGGGGTCGGTATCGTGGTGCATCTATTTATCAGCGCCTTTATCGGCGCTGTCTACGGGTTGGTCGCCGGTCGCTTCTCGCTAAGCTGGAGCGCAGTGCTGGTAGGCGGTCTGATCAATGGCGTGGCTTGGTGGGTACTCGGCGCGTTGATCTTGATGCCACTCCTGTTGGGCATGAACGAGATGGTCTTCGTCATCGGCAATCCGCAGTGGCTGAGCCTGGTGGGGCATATCCTGTACGGCCTGATCACGGCGCTGGTCTTTACCGCACTGGCGCGCCGCGCATAAATCTCCTCTTCTCTCCTTAAACACAACTGCGGGCAGGATTGCTGCCCGCAGTTGTGTTTGCTTTGTTTATAGGGCTGGGGCAGCGCGCAGGATGCGCATCAGCGCCTGGTATTCTTCCGTGCAGTCCATGCAGCGCTCCAGATGGCGCTGCACAAGCGGCATCAGCCGTGCCACGTCTTCGCCGCGCGCCGACGCCTCGGCAAACTGGTCGAGCAGCGCCAATACCTCGTCGCACGAAAGCTCGGTGTCGTCGGTCATCTGCGCCATGCGCAGCATCATCTGTACAAAGTTAGGCGCCTGTTTGCCCAGAGTCG
>MGNS01000074.1:14575-17420 GCA_001795165.1 Chloroflexi bacterium RBG_16_57_11 | reverse complement strand
GCTGTATTCATGCTGTTAATGTGCAGGTTCCATCGCCTTAATTGGCGAAGGTATTGTAATTATCAATACGCTAATAAATCGATATCGGATTAAGCCGAGGGAAAATCCGCTATCTCACGGCTTTTCCCTTCAATCATCAGCAACCGGGTCCTCGATAAGCATCTTACGTAATGATTGCATGGCCAGACGGATACGCGTCTTCACGGTACCCAATGGCTCTTCGAGTTGTTCTGCGATCTGGCTATGAGAATAACCTAGAAAATAAGCGTAAGCCAGCGCCTGACGTTGTACCTCGGGGAGTTGCGTCATGGCCTGGCGGACAATCTCATTCCGATGGAGGATTTCTACCTCCCCCTCGACATTGTGTGGAGCAGGCAAGCCCGGTGCGTTATCGATCGAAAAGCCCGCCAGGTTGCCCTCCGGACGCTTAAGCCTGCCGCGATACACATCGATGGCTCGATTACGGGTTACGCTTGCCAGCCAGGATGAAACCTTGCCCAGGCTCGCATCGAAAGTGTCGGCCTTGTTCCACACCCGTAAAAAAACATCTTGGGTGACTTCCTCGGCCAAAGCATCATCGACCAGGATATTCAATGTCAGGCTATAAACCAGTCGGTTATATCGGTCATAGAGCTCACTCAGTGCTTCTTGCCGTCCGCTGGTCATTAAGCGCATGAGGGTGTTATCGTCCAGTTTACTATAGTCCACACCACCGCCCCGGTATCAAGTAATCGCTATATCTGCCTGAAATTATACCCTGTGTATTGCCGGATTTGCCTTGACATGGAACCCCCAAGTCAATTAAAAACCGAATTTCTCACCCAGCTTTAAGATAACAAAGCCAACCTGATACATCCAATTATATCGATCGAGCGTATGGATATATAGATTCAACTCAAGCCATTTCTTGTTAGATCAAAGGAGTAATGAACCATGAAGCGAATTCCACCTATTCTCATTTTGGTAACTGTGGCACTTCTGATCACCTCCGGCATAGCCGCCGCCGCACTCAGCAATTTCCGCGCTCACCTGTCTGGTGCGAACGAAGTCCCGCCGCCCGGTGTGGTCAACCTGTCGCTTGCCCAAGGTCAGGCGATATTCAATTTCAACGCAGACGAAAGCGAGATACATTATAAACTTCTCGTTGCGAATATCGAAAACGTCTTCCAGGCTCATATCCATCGGGGAGAACCCAGTGTGAATGGCCCAGTTGCTGTTTGGCTCTATCCCAGCACAACACCAGGCGCGGGGCCAACAGGGCAGGGAAGAGTGGACGGCGTATTGGTAGAAGGAACCATCACAGAAGCAAATTTAGTGAACCAGGCGGCGACCGGGATCACAACTCTTCAGGAGCTGATGACCGCGATGGAGAGTGGTACTGCCTACGTAAATGTCCACACCAACGATGGCATCGCCCCTACGAACACAGGCCCGGGCGATTATCCCGGTGGTGAGATTCGAGGACCTATTCACTAACTGTCTGTAAATACACATCCGCCCTGGTCGTGGTGCGGGTTTGTTTGCGGGGCAGTTCTGCCGGGGAAATGCAGGACTGCCCTGAATGATTTAAACCGTGCTGCCTTAACATACCGGCGTAAAACCGGCATAAACTGATAGCTTTGACCAATTTTTACGAAATTCTTGCATTTTTTACGTATTTTTTATATAATAGAAATTGCTAGCCGCATAGTTTGCGATGACACAAATGTGTGGCTAGGACGATCCACATCCTGTTTTGCTCTCCATCAAGGCTTTTGCCGACCACGCAGGCGGGTTTATTCTGGTCTACTATAACAGAATAGATACTTCCGTTCTATTTATCTTTCAGGCGGACTGGCACGTTGTTGACTGTCGTTGTTTCTTTGTTTAACGTTTCACCCAGGCGGCAGTTAGATAATTTTTGTTCTGGATAGATTTACAGGTAAGTGGAGCTTTGGAGAAGACGATGCCATTTGTTGCAAAGTCCTCCCCTCCAAACCCGGCATATTGCGCTTATCGGCATCCGACACTCAGCCAAGCAACCCACAATCGCTGCACAATCTACACATGCATGCCGGGTTATCTGGACACCGAATGCCTGCTGGCCGAATTGCTTGAACAGGACCGGCAGGTACTATGGCTGCGCCTGGAGCCGGAAGACGGTGACCCTGCCACGTTCATCCTTTCTCTTCTCCAGGCTGTCCAGGTTGAAAACCCCGACCTGGGGGCCGATCTAATCAAAAAGATGCGCCGCGGCCCTGGACCCGTAACCGGCTGGACACCTCTTTTCCACCATCTGGCACACATCCTAACAGAAGCTCTGGGTGAAAACGGCGCGCTCATCTTCGAACACATCCATAAACTCTCCCCGGTTCAACCCACGCTTGGCCTGGTTAGCGCTCATTTGGTGCCGAATCTACCAGAACATTACGCTTGTATAATGATTTCGCATGAGCGCGTGCCATCCGCCGCGTTTCCAGGCCATGCCCATCCGATCACCGAAAAAGATTTACGGCTCACAACCAAAATCGGCATCCACCTCGCTCGAGAACTCGAGCTATGCTTGCCGGACAAGGTCATCAAGCAAGCCATCCACCTGTTGGACGGGCGCATTGGGGCGTTGAAGGCCCTTTTTGCCGCGTGCGAATTGTTTGGGCAGGACTTTCTGCAAAACATCATCCAACAGGGACACAATGCGAACTACATACTGAGCATCATACTGAGTCGCTGGTTAGCAACGTTCGGTGATGAAGATATCCAAAATCTGGTTTTGTGCAGCAAGATCGAATACAGTCATCCTGACTTGTTCACAGCCGGATCTGACCCAGAAAGCCTGGCGGAATGCCCTTGGTTTCAGCCCCTGAGT
>MGNS01000074.1:9025-14555 GCA_001795165.1 Chloroflexi bacterium RBG_16_57_11 | reverse complement strand
CTGCCTTTGGGAGCCCCCTCTTAGGTCTGCTTTGCGCAACCACTCCTATGTCGATTATCGCGTGGCCCAACAACTGGCGCACCGTTTGGAGGAGATCGGCGCGGTGGAACAATCCATTCGTCTGTCTTGTGAGCTCAGTGATTATCATACTGCGGCACGTGTGATCGCCGAGCATGCGGACGAGTGGATGGATCTTGGGCAATGGGCCACGCTGGAGGGTTGGATCAAACAGCTTCCGGATAGCGAGCTCAAGGCATGGCCCAGGCTCTTGTATACTCAGGGAGAGATCGCCGCCGCCCGTGGCCATATCGATGAAGCCCGCCGGATTTTCGCCATTTCGTCCGGCCTGTTCTCCGCCCGGGGCGATTCCGAAAGGGCGTGCCAGAGCTTGCTGGCAGAAAGCACCCTCGCCGCCTGGCAGGGCGAGAAGAGCCGCGCCCGTGGCTATGCTCAAAGCGCCAGCGCCCTGGCCCAGCAGGCTGGTCTCGCCGATCCGTTGGGCTACGCCAGCTGGCAACTGGCCGGCCTGTCTGCCGCCTCAGGCACACTGGAAGAGGCGTTGACCCATGTCGCCCAAGGAATCGAAACCCTCACCGATCCGTCACTGACAGAGCTGTTCTATAGGACGGCAGAATTGCTCCAAAACCAGCTCGACTTGCAAGGACAATGCAAGTCGCAATACCAGGCCTATCACAAGACCCTGCAGGCCGAGCAGCGCAATTTAGAATCATTGCAGCAGCTGATGAACTCACCCACCCCGAACCTCCCTGAAGTATTTGCCCGGCGCGGCTGGTCCAAAACGCCTTTGATATTGAAGATGCCCGCGCCCGTTCAGCCTGTGGTATACACAGAAACTGAGATGAGGCCCAATTTTCTAAAACGACTCATACAGGCGCTTTCGATCAGCCAGCCAGTAGACGTCTCTTCCAACGCCGACGGATTTTACGTCCCAATCAGAGAGTATTATTCCTCCACAGAAGGTTTCATTTCTCAGCAAATCGATACAGTTTTTCCCCACTCGACCTTGGAGCCCGCAGCTTCTGGACCGGTTATAGTCTCGGATTTCCCAGCCCAGCTAGACCAGCCAGCCTCTGAGGTCCTTTCGGCGTATTTGCTAGGCCCTTTTCGCCTCTCTATCAACGCCACACCACTGGTCAAGCTTCCGAGCAACCGTGGCCTGGCAGTCCTTAAATACGTACTCCACCACCGGTCTCGGTTTATTGCTCGCGACGTTCTGATGGACGCGTTCTGGCCAAACGCCGATCCCGAATCAGCGCGCAACAGCTTGAACGTCGCCATGCACAGCCTGCGCCAGGCTCTGCGCTCCGTTACATCGCTTCCAGTTATCCAGTTTGAAAACGGGAATTATTGCCTGAACCCCAACCTGCAATTGTGGATCGATGTGGAAGAGTTCGAGCGCCATATCAAGGCCGGCCAGATCATCCAAGGTGCTGGCCAAATCACTGAAGCGATCCGGGAATACGAGGCGGCGATCAGCCTGTATCAGGGAGATTTTCTCGCCGATGATCCTTACGAGGAATGGACGATCTCTACGCGAGATCGCTTACGCCTGGCCTATATTGACGCTTTGGACCATCTCAGTCAGTTTTATTTCAGCCAGGAGGATTATTCCGCTTCGGCTACCCTGTGCCAGTTGATTTTGGCCTGTGACAACTGCCAGGAAGACGCTCACTGCCGCTTGATGCGTTGCTATAGCCGCCAGGGACAACGCCATCTGGCGCTGCGCCAGTATCAAGTCTGCGTCGATGCCCTGCGCGCCGAGCTGGATGCCGTTCCTGAATCAACCACAACCATCCTTGCTGAACGGATCCGCCGCCAGGAGGCAGTCTAGGTTAAATTCGAATGACGTGTGCAAATGAAAAATGCGCCTCGACCGACGCTCCAACGCCTACTCTTAAAAAGGCGCAGACCTCGATAATATCGTTTGAGGCGCCAAATCCCCCTGGGACCGTGTAGCGGAATTGATCCGCCACAGTATCCCACTCAGCGCCAGCCATGTGGGTTATTACTCCATAGGGGGGCGAGGGTGGCGCTCCCGCTGGTAATAGTGGACCTGATGTTTCGCCGGTTGATTTGTTTATCGCAATAGCGCCCACGGCAAAAGCCGCTCCAGAAGCAAACTCCGCCGATTCGGCCTCAACGTCGATCGCCACCTCGATTGGCGTACCGGGAGCAATGCTCAGGTTTGTAAATGTGCCAAGTGGTACCGTGGTCCACAGTCTCACCAAATTCGCCATGATAGGCTCCTTTCAACAATTCCCAGCCCCTTACCAGTATTCACTTATATCGGGCAAGAAATTATATAAAATCTAACATTTTAGATGTAATTGATAGAGTACAAAATTGGACTTAATTTAAGCTTAGATTTCACTTAATAGACTGCTTCTGGACAAATAATACACAATTGGGCTTAATTTCCAGGTTTTTGAAATTAATCGAAACTTAAATGTTAATTAAGTGCTTTGATTTATAGTTCTTTTATAACATTAACCCTCGAATTTAGGAGATCGAAAGGAGATATGAAATGGCAACTTTGGAGAGAGTCCGATTTAACCAAACAGGGTCCCCTACTGAAGATCAATCTATTCCCGCTGGCACTGCCTTCCAATTGTCTTTAGATGGTGAATCATCACTAGCAGAGCGCGCCGCCGGTACAGCTTTTGCGGTGATAGTTGGAGTTAAAAACGTCACTCAGAACACATACCTCACCCCCGCCCCTGTACCGCCAGCACCTGCTTCTGGTGTTATCGCAAATATGGCAACGGCTGCATGGCCCCTTGCAAATCCAGCGCAGTCATTTTCTTACACTGTTCCAGCCGCCTTCGCTGCATCAGGCGACTTTCTCGAAGGCTTTGGAGCTTTGGTTGTTGGGGCCGCGGGGACAGAGCGGGAGACGGGCATCGGCAATGCCTTGGCTGTGATCGAATTCCCCTAAGAAAGGATTCTTAGCTCCCGGTTTTTACCGAGTAACCTAGGCTAGCGAAGTTCGCGAATGCCGCTCATAGCAAATCTATGAGCGGCATTTGTCATCATCGCTGTAAACCAATGCCACCTGTCCCGCACCCGGCACTTGATTACCCTTGAGAGTCATGGGCTGCGGCTATGAGTGGCGTTTCAATAGCCGGCTTCCAGGCTGCCCACATTAGAACCTCGAAATTTTGTAGACTTCCAGATTCTTAGCCACAATATCGATATAATAGCCCACATGGCCATCCAATACCAACTGAATGGAACTGTATCCGGTCTCTACCTCGGCCTGCAGGCGGGCATGCACATCACCACGCCGCTGGCGCAGGTGCGGGCCACCTTCGCCGGCTTCGATGGCGACCTGCACGCTGGGCTGCCGCGTAAATCGGACGGTCGCACGTCTATCTACCGGCGCGGCACGCTGATCCGCAACGAACGCCAGGTAACAATTGTCTCGAATGTCGAGCTTGCACTGATTGCAGCAGAGATGGGCATCACCGAAATTCGCCCGGAGTGGATCGGCACCAATCTGCTCATCGATGGCATCCCCAACCTAACGCGCCTTCCACCGCGGGCACGGTTGTTCTTTGCCAGCGGGGCAGCCCTACTCGTAACTGGCGAGAACAAGCCATGTACCGTGGCCGGAAAAGCCATTGAGCAACAGGTGGGACAGCCAGGCCTGGCGGATAAGTTCCCCAAAGCCGCCTTACACCGCCGCGGCCTGACCGCTGCCGTCGAGCGCCCCGGGATGATCCGAGTTGGCGATGAGGTTACCGCCGAGGTGTACGAACAAATTCCTTACACCGTGTAGAGTACATCTTATCTTGTTAGAAGCTACTGTTCCCACTTCTACCGCAGTCCCGATGCGCAAGGTGGTTGCCACCTGGTGGCCATTAGCGGCGAGCTGGCTGCTTATGTCGTTAGAGATGCCGGCTTTGAGCGCGGTCGTTGCGCGTATGCCAGATCCCAAAATCAACCTGGCGGCTTATGGTGGGGTGGTCTTCCCATTGGCCCTTATCATCGAATCGCCCATTATCATGTTGTTGGCAGCTTCCACCGCGCTGAGCAAAGACATGGCCTCCTATCTCAAGCTAAGGCGGTTTATGATGGTATCAGGTGGACTGCTCACTGCATTTCATGCTTTGCTTGCTTTCACACCACTCTACTATGTCGTGGTGGAGGGGATCCTCGGGGTGCCTCAGGAAATCGTCCAGCCAGCTCGGTTGGGACTGATGATTATGCTCCCGTGGACCTGGTCGATTGCCTATCGTCGGTTCAACCAAGGTGCGCTGATCCGCTTCGGTCATTCTCAAACCGTTGGTATCGGCACAGTGGTTCGCCTGGGTACGAACCTGCTTGTGTTAACCGTGGGCTATATGGGCGGCAGATTACCAGGTATCGTCGTTGCTTCCGGAGCCGTGGCGTGTGGGGTGATGAGCGAGGCATTATATGTTGGGATGATGGTCCGCCCAGTGCTGAAGAACCAGGTGCAGCATGCTCCACCGGTCGTGCCCCCGCTGAGCTGGGCAGCCTTTTATGCATTCTATATCCCGCTGGTGATGACTTCTCTGCTTACTCTGTTGGCAAACCCGATCGGCAGTGCAGCCCTCAGCCGCATGCCACGCAACCTGGATTCGCTGGCTGTCTGGCCGGTAGTCACAGGGATTGTGTTCATGCTCCGCAGCCTGGGGGTTGCTTATAACGAAGTGGTGGTGGCTCTGCTGGATGAGCGTGGCGCTTATGCCAGTCTGAAACGCTTTGCTACAACGCTTTCATTGGCTACAACTGGCCTGCTGCTACTGGTAGCTGCGACACCACTATCCTCCTTTTGGTTCGCCAAAATCTCGGCGCTACCGGCGGACCTGGCACAGATGGCGCAGCTTGGCCTTTGGTTGGCGTTACCATTGCCGGCGCTGAGTGTGTTGCAGAGCTGGTATCAGGGGGCTTTACTCCACGGAAAACGCACACGGGGTATTTCCGAGTCAGTGGTTATTTATCTAGTCACCAGTGCGATTATCCTCGGCATCGGGGTGGCGTGGGGAGGCACAACCGGCTTATACGTTGCGCTGTTCGCTCTGACAGCCAGCGTAGCCACGCAGACCGCCTGGTTAGGATGGAAAAGCCGGCCAATCCTCAGGCAAATCAGGGAAGATGATGTGAGTACATTCAGGAATGAGGAATCAAGGCAATTACATCCAATTTCCTAAAACCCCTGGCGACAGCTGGTAGCATTCTCCCAGCGGTCATCCATTGGATCAAGCCTGGCCTATCCAGACCCAGGCCCGCTTCGGGGATACCATCGTTCAGCTGCACACTGCTCGCCTGTCGCGGCAGGAAATAGGCGCTTCAACAGATGCCAAACAGCAGGTCAACCTGGAGCTCCGCGGTGAAAACGCCGTTGTTGATGGGTCACAATTGATCTGCCTTGCGCTCTCCCCGCTTCCGCCTCAAGCCGAGGGGAGTATGAGCTGCTGTCAGGAGCCGGGCGGCATTAACGCAACGGTCAGCCTGGGGCAGGTGGTCGACCGCAACGCCCCACTTC
>MGNS01000074.1:0-9016 GCA_001795165.1 Chloroflexi bacterium RBG_16_57_11 | reverse complement strand
CCGGTTTCGTTATGCTCCATGCAACAGCTGACTTCTTGCTGCCCGGCGACTGGGTTGTCACCTGGCCTGTCGAGAGTAAGCCCTCCAATCGTACAACGCCTATACGCAACTAAAAGTCAGGTTTTTTTATGCGCCTACCACCGTTAATGCAGCGGCGATATCCTCGGCGATCATCTTGCGCTTGCTCTTCTCGATCCCAAAGCTCGGTCCCGCCTGCAGGTAGGATGGGAAGGCTCGCTTCCCGCGGAAGAAGTGCTCCAGGCCACGGATCTTGTAGGTGCTGCCTGACGGGATGGCGCGTCCCGCGCCCGACCTTCGGCTGATCTCATTGGCTGCTTGAATAGCCACGTCGCCCATCAGCAGATAAGCACGCACGTTAGGAAACAGATCCAGCTCTTGCTCCAGGATCTTCGAGCACTCTTTAATGGTGGTTTTTTGGACCCCGTAGCCGGTTTTACCGCACTTCACTGCGGTGGTGAAATACACACCGCGCTCGACCAGATCCTGAATAGAACTGGCCGGCACTCCGGCATCGCCAAAAGCCATCAGGGTAGTCCGGGCGAATTGCGGATCTCCCGTGGCGTAATAATCATCTCCCAGATCGGTCGGCGCCGATTCAGAGATCAGCAAAATCGAAATTTTTTGCGGATCGATTTCGATCCCAGGTACGATATAACCTTCGTGACGCACATCACTACACGGGAAGGTTTTACAACCAACACATTCGCTAATACGCATCATTTCCTCCTTTCCTGGCCTGTCAACCGCCAAGGATTATCTAGCCAGCATTCACCACCGGTTCCAATGGAAGGCGAGCTCACCTGCCATTGCGCCAGCGGGTCGATCGGATCGAAGCTGAAGCTTGCTGGCGAGTGGTTAGTCGTCCATGGATCGCAAGCGTCATTCTGTTGTCTCATGTTGCAATCCAGGTCGAATGAACCGAGCGATAGTCAGGCGTTCCAAACCCTTCCCATCGAGTGTGCATCGCACGATCAATCTCGAGCTCAAAGAGGATTTCATCAGGATTTGCATGGTGCTTTGCATCTGCTAATACGTCCGCATAGATCGCTGGATCGTCGATCAGGCGGGCTGTCCCGCTCAGATAGAACTCATCAGAATCAGGTTTATCCTGTGGAAAGGCTTGCAGCGCATAACGGCCATCGCGCTCAAGGTCCAGCCGCTTGGGCGAGTTCGGCATGATAAGAACGTAAAGACGAGCTTTGGATAGGACCGGGCACACCGGATGCAAACGAGGAGCACCGTTCTTCCGAATTGAGGCAAGAAAGGCAAGACCGACTTCATATTGAAATAACTGGTTGGCGCCGGTTTGTGCCAGGGAAGGTTCTGCTTGGGCAAATTCTTTCCAGTTAGCCATCGATATACTCTCCATACTCAATAGGTGCCTGACAGCCTACATTTCAGCCGCCATCTCGAGCATTGCGCCACGCATTCCCGCGCCGGAGGCGGTCCATGTTAAACCAGGGCAATTTTACCTTACCAACCGAACTGCTTGGGCAAATTGCTGCCAATTGTCCTAATTTTGTGTTAAACTTTTATCACGCTCATACGTAGAACCTATTGAGATTCCAGAAGGAGCTCCCATGGCAACCACCAAACGCGTTGGCATCCTGACCGGCGGCGGAGATGTCCCCGGCTTGAACATGTGCTTGAAGAGCCTGGTCTATCGCCTGATCGATCTCGGCTACGAGCCGATCGGCGTTCGCAAAGGCTGGGATGGACTCATCCAATACCACCCTTCCGACCCAACCACATACACCGATCATTTTATTGAGCTGACCAAAAACATGGTCCGGCCCATCGACCGAACTCCCGGCTCTTTTTTACATTCCTCACGCGTCGATCCGCGCTTTGTCCCGGTTCAACAGGTGCCTGAATTTATGCGCGATAAAACACAGGAGACCCAGGATCTGACGGATCACCTGACGGACGTCGTCAATCGTCTTGGATATATTGGATTGATCGTGATCGGCGACGATGACACCCTGCATTACGCCGGTCACGTACACAAGCAAGGTGTTCCTATTATTGCCATTCCTAAGACCATCCATAACAACATCCCAGGTACAGATTACACACTGGGCTTTAGCACAGGCATGTCACGTGGCGTCGCTTTCATCCATGAGCTTCGCGCCCTGGCCGGCTCACGCGAACAAACAGTTGTCGTCGAGACCTTCGCCGCTAAATCCGGATATTCCACGCTCTTGATGGCTTTGCTCGCTGGCGTGGACCGTGTAATCATCCCAGAAGTGGAGTACGACCCTGATTTACTGGCTTATGTGTTGACCCTGGATAAGCGCCAAACCCCTGCAAATTATGCAGTGCTGATGGCATGCGACGGAGCGACCCCTACCAAAGAGAAGACCGATAAATACGCCTCATTGCTCGCCTTGGATAGCGCCAGGCAGCTCTCGCAAGAAACGGATCGGCCAAAACGAACGCCTCGTGCTGCCTTGACCAGCGTGCTTAGCGGGGAGCGACTGGTCGGCAGCGGGATGATCGCCGCCCAGCTGCTGGCCCACATTACAGGCGAGGAGGTATTCCTGCAACCGTTGACTTACCTGCTTCGAACGGGCTCGCCGGATGGGCAGGACCTGTTGGGTGCTGCAAATTTTGCTCTCACAGCTGCTCGTCTGCTCCACGAACGGAAATTTGGACGGATGACCGCCTTCGTGCAAAACAGGATGTGGACCGATGTTGACCTGGATTTTGCAATGGAAGGTAGGAAGATGGCCAATATCGACGCCTGGTATGACAAAGAAGATTACAAGCCCCGATTGGAGTTGATCTGGTCGGCTGAGAATGGAAATTAGATGTTTGCAGTTGTCGAATAGCAGTTTGCGATTAGTTGTGACCGAAATGTAATTGGGCAGCATTTCCACCGTGGGTATAAAATACCCGGTCAGGAGCTAAAAACCAACGGTCAAGAGCTAACCGCCAAGTGAGGAACTATGAGCGAGAACGATGGCAAGAATGGTCCGAATGGAACGGGCCCCCTAGTTCAGGTAAGGGAAGTTGTTAAGAGCTTTCCAGTAGGTGGCGGCGAGATCACTGTGTTGAAGGGCATTTCGTTTGCCGTTAAAAACGGCGAGTTCGTATCGATCGTTGGACCATCCGGCAATGGAAAATCCACCCTCTTGAACATGATCACAGGCATCGATCGTCCTACCAAAGGCGAAGTGATCGTAACAGGTCGAGAAGTGCATCGGATGAGCGAGAACAAGCTGGCAGCATGGCGAGGGCAACACGTCGGGATTATCTTTCAATTCTTCCAAATGCTGCCGGCGCTCAGCTTACTGCAAAATGTGATGCTCCCCATGGACTTCGCCAAGAAAATCCCGGCGCGCGAACGGCGCGAGCGTGCCATGCAACTGCTGGAGACCGTGGGTATCGCCGACCAGGCAAACAAGCTGCCCAGCATGGTCTCCGGCGGCCAACAGCAACGCAGTGCTATCGCTCGCGCCCTGGCGAACGACCCCGATATTATCGTGGCCGACGAGCCTACCGGCAACCTGGACACCCGGACAGCCCAGGATATTTTCGATCTCTTCACCACTTTGGTTCAACAGGGCAAAACTTTGGTGATGGTCACGCACGACAAGGAACTGGCTCGGCGCGTGCCACGCGTGGTAGAAATTATCGACGGCCGAATCACACGCGACGAATACGTTGGCGGAGCAGTCTGGACAGGCTACTAGTCCATAGACCAGCTCGACAACTGGATCAACGAGAAAGCAGTACAGATTATGGGTGTTCTGCGTTTTAAACTCATACGCGATATCTGGAACAATAAAAGCCGCACGTTACAGGTGATGCTGATTATTGGTATCGGATCGGCGGCTATCGGCATGATTATCGGTACGCGCAACCTGGTCATTACCGGGATGCAGGATATCTGGCGGCGGGCGGACCCGGCGATGATCAACCTGTTTATCACCTCACCGGTTGACGAAGCAGAATTGATCGAACTAGGCCAAGTCGACGGAGTCGAGGAGATCGAAGGCTTTAACACCGCCACGATTGACTGGCGCCTTTCTCCAGATGAGGAATGGCGCCAGGGTGGCTTAAACGCCCGTAATGATTACGAGAACCAAATAATGAACCGCCTGGAGCTCCTTTCGGGCGAATGGCCACACGGACGAGAGGTGGCCAATGGGCAAGACTCCCTGGCATACGGCATCCCCGCCAGCGGCGTGGTTTACATTCGCACGGATGAGCGTGAAGGAGCCGTCCGAATTGGAAATAGCAAGATCTACGACCAGCTCACCCAGCCTGCAACCTTCGGCGGTACCGCCCAGTTCTACGTCGACCAGGAGTTCTATGAGTATCTGGTTGGGAATAAAGATTACGGCCGCGCGCTGGTCAATGCCGATTACTGGGATGAGGATCATGTCACCGAAATCGGTGACCGTCTGGATGCAAAAGCCAAGACGATGGATAAAGAAACTTTCCGCCTGATCACCGATCCGAACAAACACTTCTTCCAGGATTCGATGGATGGCATCTTCTTCCTCATGGGCGTTCTAGGTGTCCTAGCGCTGATCCTGGGTTTGTTACTGGTGTATAACACGATCAACTCGATTATTTCCAGCCAGACCGACCAGATTGGTATCATGAAAGCCGTCGGCGGGCGCACACGCCAGGTTGTGGGCTTTTACTTTCGCATGGTGATCATATACGGCCTACTTTCATTATGTATATCGCTTCCGCTGGGGATCCTGGGCGCCTGGGCTTTGTCCGCCTGGCTGGTGGGTAGTTTCGGCGCCGACCTGGGAGCTTTCGAGCTCGATTATAGTGCGATCACCGTTCAGGTGGTCATCTGCTTGATGGCTCCACTCCTGGCTTCGCTGGTGCCAATTTTCCAGGCGGCGCGCATCACCGTGCGCGAAGCCGTAAGCACCTATGGCCTTTCCACCCGTGTTGGCACATTGGAAAAGATCCTTAACCGCCTCCGCTTGTTCTCGCGGCTGACAATCGTCACCATCAGTAATACTTTCCGACACAAGGGGCGTGTTTTTCTGCTTGAAATTGCTCTTGTGCTGAGTGGCCTTGTCTTCATGACGGTGGTTGGAATTCGCGATTCTGCCAATTATATGTTCAAGGATTTACTTTTTACGATCTTGAACGCTAATATCACCATGGTCTTTAATAATCCGGAACGAATTGAGCACGTAAAAGAATTAACCCTCCAATATCCTGGCATAAAAGCAGTCGAGATGTGGGGCTTCGGGAGCGGTAATATCCGCCCGTGTGGGCAACCTGCAACCGATGATGATGAATCCATCGATCTCTGGGGCGTGCCCTTACCCACACAGGCCTATGGATATCAGCTGCGTGGCGGGCGCTGGCTGACCCCCGAGGATGATTATGCTATCGTCCTCAACGCCAAGCAAATCGATGACATCGGCGAGAACGGCGTCCAGGTGGGTGATTGTGTGACGGTCAAGTTTAGCGAAAAGAAAGAAAGGAATTACCAGGTCGTTGGGTTGGTGTTTGATCCACTGCTCACCACCGTAGCACTGGTGGAGCGAGACCATTTATTGCGAGACCTTGGGGAAGTCGGACGGACCGGGGTTGTCTGGATCCAGACAGAGCAGAAAGGTCTGGCAGCCGAGCAGGCTATTGCGAAAGGATTGCGCCAATTCTATGAGGCCAACAACGTTCAGGTGAGCTCGCAACGCGGCATCTTCGGTTTTGGCGGTGAAAGCACCACCGAGACCGGCAACGCCTTCGTCCAACAATTCAACTTCCTGCTCGTCCTGCTGGGTGTTATGGCCGTGGTGATCGGTATTGTTGGCAGCATCGCCTTGAGTGGCGCTCTCGCCCTAAGCGTCCTGGAGCGCCGGCGCGAGATTGGCGTGATGCGCGCCACAGGCGCTTCGTCTTTTACGATTTTCCGTTTGTTCATCGGTGAAGCCTTGATCCTGGGTTGGCTGAGCTGGCTGATCGCGGCTTTTACCTCCATCCCGTTCTCGAAGATGATGACGACAGCCGTGGGAAACGCATTCCAGTTCGAGATGATCTATAAATACCAACCTACCGGCGCGATCGCCTGGCTGGTGATCATCACCATCCTGTCAATTCTGGCAAGCGTTCTTCCTGCCAGAGGCGCCACCAAGGTCAGCGTGCGGGAGAGCCTGGCTTACTCATAACGGTGAAACTCACTCTGATAATCACCTGGTTAGTGACCCTTGACGGGCGAGTGAAACAAGATAAAATTGTGCATTAGCTAGACAATAGATAGACAAGGAGACTCCGAAGGGAGAAATTGATCATGAAATCCAAAGCCTTACCCATACTTACAATCTTGCTCATCGCCAGCTTCTTACTGGCAGCGTGCAGCGCGTTGCCAGGCGGCCCAGGCGCCGGCACTCCCACTCCCCTGCCCACCGTGATCTCGCAGACGAATATAGTCTCCGAAGGACGCGTTGTGCCTCGCGACGATGTGGAATTATCATTCGCCACCTCTGGTCAGGTGGAGGAGGTGCTGGCAGAGAAGGGTGATTTAGTCAAGACGGGTGATGTGCTCGCTCGCCTGAGCAACCGCGAGCAGATCTCGGCAGCAATTGCGGGAGCCGAAGCCGAGCTGCTGGCGGCTCAACAGGCGCGGAAAAAGCTGGATGATGATTTGGCCCTGGCCCAGGTCCAGGCTGCCGCGGCGATGTCTGCAGCAAACAAAACCCTGAAGGACTCTCAATACCAGATCGATAATTTCACCGTGCCTCAGAATATGCTTGGAATGACCCCGCTGGAAGCCATAGCAAAGCAGAAAGAGCTGTTAGATGTTGCGCGTGATAGGTTCGAGCCGTATAAATACTACCCTTCCTCGAACGATACCCGTGAGGATCGCAAGGAAGATCTTGATACCGCCCAAAGCGACTACAACACTGCAGTGCGCTGGCTCCAGCTCGAAACAAACCTGACCGAGGCGGAAACACGGCTGGAAGAGGCGTTGAAAGATTATCAGGACTTACAACAAGGACCAGATGCAGACGCGATCGCCGCTGCCGAGGCGCGCATCAAGGCTGCGGATGAAAACCTCACCGCTGCTAAGGCAAATCTGGATAACCTGGATCTAAAGGCTACCATTAACGGCACGGTGGTCGATATGGATCTGGTCGTTGGTCAGGATGTCAGCCCCGGGCAGCCGGTGATGCGCGTCGCCGATCTCTCGGAGTTATACGTGGAAACAGACGATCTGACAGAGATCGAAGTCGTGGACGTACAAGTTGGCCAAAAGGTGAGCGTCGTTGCAGATGCTCTACCCGAGGTGGAAATGACTGGCACAGTCGAATCGATCAGCCAGGTTTTCGAAGAGAAACGTGGTGATATCACCTATACGGTACGCATCATCCTCGACGATCCTGATCCGCGGCTGCGCTGGGGTATGACCGTCGTAGTTACCTTCGAATAAGTCAGGCATCGCCTGCGGACTAGTGGAGGGCACAAACAAAACCAGATGGCAGCCAAGACCAAGGTCGGTCTCTGGCTGCCATTTTTTTACACACGGTTGTTGATTAATCCCCGGTTTGCGCCACAGGGCTGCCGCTTGATCCGGTCACCGTCGCAGGTTTTGCCGATGTAGCTTGCTTCGTAGCCTTTTGCTTGGCCCGCCCCATTCCGACCGTGACCAGGATGCGGTAATACAGTAAAAAGAGCAACGAGCCACCCGCAAGCCAGTACATCAGGCTTGCCCATAGAGATTTGGTATCCGTTCCGCTGACGATCCCGTGCGCCATAACCAGGGCAAACATCATAAAACTGGAGAAATGTATCCACCGCCAGGTTCTTGTGCCAATTCGCTTGCGGACATAGAAACTTCCCACCAACAATCCCCAAAGGTAGACGCCAATTTGGCCCAGCCCAACCCAAAACGGTAAATAACTCTGGCTGGCGAAAGGCGTAAACACTCGCCAGAGAGCGAGGTGGATATAATCATCGCCGATTAAAATTGTGGCATGAAACAGGGCAAGGCCTAAGCCCAGCAAGCTCGTGGATTGGTGCAGCTCGAATGCCACCGGTCCTCCGGGCCAAAGTCGCGCCAGTTTGTTGGTGATGATCAATCCCATTGCCATCGACGCCCAAAGTAAAATGAAGGCAACAATAGCAGAACCACGTGAGAGATACCAGTACACCTTCGGCGACTCGCCTGTTATGGAGGAGGCGAATCCAGGCAGCCACAGCGGTAAAACATAGGTAGCGAGCAGCACTCCGGCAATAATTGCCAAAACGCCAAGAAGCAGGGTCGTAACCCCTGCGACAGGGGTCAAGTTGTCACTGATTTCGGATTGTCCGGGATTCATAATCACCTCGATAAAGCTCGTCAAACAATTCACTGGTCATTACGTCCCCATATTCGGTGACGATCATTCCAGCATATCCTGTATGGGTGTTCAACCACGCCAACCCCTCCTGACTGCCCAGGATCAACACGACTTTTGCCGCCATCTCTGCTTTCATCACATTCGAAGCGATGACAGTGGAAGTCAGCACATCCGTCAAAGCCGGCTCGCCAGTGCGCGGGTCGATGATATGATGATGCCAGCGCCCATCCACCTTCCATCGGCGATGGTCCCTGCCTGAAGTGGCTACGCCACAGCGGCCCAGGCGTAGTGTAGCCAGGCTTTCCACACCATGGAACGGATCGTCGATACCTACATGCCATGGCTGACCATCCGATTTCAGCCCGCTGATGGCAATATCTCCACCGGCATCTATCAAAGTTGGGCCATAATTTTTCAACAGGCGCATGGCCTGGTCCGCCGCCCAGCCTTTAGCTATGCCACCCAAGTCGAGGCGCAGTCCCTCAGGTATACAAATTGTACGATCCGCCGGTTGAAAAAGGACATCCTCCAAGGAGAAAGCCAACCATGTCGATCCCATCCTACCGAGATTGCTGATTTCAACACCGAGCTTTTCGAAGCTGGTCGTATAACCAGCAGCTATTAATGCAGTCAATAAGACAGGGGACACGAGCCCATTGCTAAACTTTTCAGCA
>MGNS01000073.1:11728-11870 GCA_001795165.1 Chloroflexi bacterium RBG_16_57_11 | reverse complement strand
TTCGGTCTCCGAGCATCACCGTACGCCGGTCAGTCCTTGTCTTTGGTTGAGCGAACTGGACTCCCTCGCCTCTCAGGATCTGTCGATCAACCTTAAGGGTCCTCTTGATCCAATCGAGATCGCTCCATTTCAAACCCAGGAT
>MGNS01000073.1:11207-11682 GCA_001795165.1 Chloroflexi bacterium RBG_16_57_11 | reverse complement strand
TCCATTCGACTGCCTCGGGCAGCTATGAGCAACTGGCTGACCTGGCGGTAAGGAAACCGATGATCGTGGTTTGCAGGTTGATCTGGACGATGTGCAGTTTTGCCTCGCCGGGCATCCCGATCAAGGAGCTGCCCACCGCCAGGGAAATGGCGCTGGTGGTGGAGATGTGCATCATCTCCGAACTTTTAATGGTCCAACGTTCTTTGAGGCTGTCAAAAAAGCTGGTTTGCATGCTCACTCTTCCTTCTTCCGGCCATGACATAAGCGAAATTTCTTGCCACTGCCGCAAGGACACAGGTCGTTGTGTTTCGCTGTCGCCATAGCATGCTTGATCTTCTGCATTTCCTCCATCGCCAGGATGTTCATCACCTCGTCGGCGTAACGACCTCGGCGCAGCAATTCAGCCATCAGGCGCATCGGGTGGTCGATGTGATTGAAGAACAGCTTATATCCAGCGCACAGGTAGTTCAGCCCC
>MGNS01000073.1:7412-11190 GCA_001795165.1 Chloroflexi bacterium RBG_16_57_11 | reverse complement strand
TGAAGCGGTTGCGCGGGCACTCGCCGTAACAAGCGAACAACACCTCGCACTGGCGGCAGTATTGGGGCAATGTGTCGAATTTGTCCTGGCCGAATTTCCGCTGCTGATCCGAGGCGACCAGCTCGATCATGTGGGTCTCCTGGATATTGCCCAGCAGAAATGCCGGCTCGACGAAGTGATCGCAGGAATACAGGTCGCCATTGTGCTCCAGGGCCAGGGCATTCCCACAGGTGGGCTGGAAGATGCACAGGCTGGGTTGGCCCACCCAATTGGCCAGAGCGGCGTCGAAAGATTGCACGAAGACCTTGCCCACATCGCGCTTGACCCACTCGTCGAAGATGGCGATCAGGAACCGCCCATATTGTTCCGGGCGAACCGAGCGCTCTGTGACCAGCTCGCCGATCTGTTTGTACAGCGGGCGATCCCCACCCGCTCTTTCGCTCCAGCCCTGGTTGGCCAGGGGCAGCGTCTCGGGCGTGGCCCGTTCGATGATCGGGATGAACTGCATGTACTGTGTTCTTAGCTCGTCGCGGAAGAAGTGGTAGATCTCCAGCGGGTGGTCGGCGTTCGCGGCATGGACGGTGCACAGGATGTTCACGTCGACCTCGTGCTTCTGCAGGAAATGCCGGCCGCGCATTACCTGCTCGAAGGTGCCGGAGCCGCCCTTGTTGACCCGGTAGGCTTGGCCAGTAAATGGAATGCCAGGGGAGCGCGCGGTGGAATCGTCGTCGGTGCAGTTGTATTGTTGGGTATCATCGCATATCCTTTGGGTTAGTTTCCACATTTCAGTCACCGGCTTCTGCTCTCGACATGGTAACTGCCTCGCTCCCCTAAATTCCCCCATTCCCATCCGGGAAGGGGGTATCCAGGGCAGTGAGGTCACTACTGTGAGTCTGCGCTAGCTGGCCAGGAGCTTGGCTTTTTCCGCGGCGAATTCCTCATCCGTCAGAATGCCCGCCTGATTGAGCTCGCCGAGTTTTTGCAATTGGGCGATCTTTTCATCCATCGACACGCCTGCGGCGGCAGCCGGCGGTTGCGCCTGCACAGCCTGCTGCTGTGCCAGCATTTCTTGATTGGCTTGTAATTCAGCCATTTGCTGCTGCTGGGCGGCTTGTTGTTGTGCGGCGGCTTGCTGCTGCGCCGCTTTTTGCTGTTGATGCCCACTGACCGCGCCTGCCGTGCCTACAACGACAGCGGTGGTGGCTGCCGCGCCGATAAGGCTCGGCCCGCGCATCCTTCTCATCATACGTGGTGACATGATCCTATCCTCCGTTGGTTTTTCTAGATATCTATTCAGCCCGATTATCTGTTCTTCGCCGCGTAACTTTTAATCTTCCGCGGCGAGATCCTGCTTGACCTGCTCGACCATTTCGGCAGGAATCTGCCCGCGTTCAACCATCACGCCCCCCGAAGCGACGATGGCATTGCGGAGGTTGTCCGCCCACAGGTTCTCCCACAAGAAAAGAGCCGCGGAACTGTTACTGTGGAGCACGCTGGCTGCGTGGTCCAGGTCCTCTTCGGTGAAGAGACTGTCCACAGGTTCGCCGAGTGGGACGAACAGCTTGTACGACTCGTCGTCGAGATCGTTCAACTCGACCGTTCGTATACTGTCGTCTGCATCTCTCTGGATAAAGACGATATCCACAAAGCGAACGATACCTCGCTGCGCCAGATCCAAGAGCTCGGGGACGATTTGACCTGAGAACTTATTGCCCTCGAATGCGACCAGGGCGTACTCTAACGGGTACTTGAACATGCTGAGCCTCCTTCAAAGCTTATCTCGATCAGGTTTTATATTCCTGCCGCGCCATGGCGACGCGCAGGCGTTTCTCAAACAAGTATCCTATAAGTTTCTCCTTTTCGCAAGTGATTGTGAATGGTTCGCGGGTTCATTGCGAAACTCAGTCAGGGATTATTTCGAGAACCCCATCCTGGACCAGGATTTCTTTAAGTAAGCACACCTAACAAAGCCGCCATCGCCAGCCAGAACTCGGTGCGAGAAAGGCGTGCCAGGCGGCGCATCGCCGCGACCTTGAACAGGCCAAACACGACGGCGGTGATGACGATCGCGCCCAGGGCAGCCTGCGGCAGGTAGGCGAACAATGGCGTAAGGAAGAGCAAAGTCAGGATAACAAACACGGCTTCAATACTGCCAGGATGATATAGAGCGGCCCGGCCAGGATAGTGATGGCCGCCACGAGTTGGACCGCCTCGGGAGACTCGCTGGTGGTCACCAGCAGCCCGGCAAGGCCGTCGCCAATCAGCTTGACGCCCAAAATGAGGAACAGCACAATCATCACCGTGGCGTTATTGGCGGTCAGCCAGGCCTTCCAACTGGTGAGCGTCTTCTCGGCCGAAGCGCCCGCAGCCAGATAATACAGCACCGGCGCAGCAACCGTTACGCTCGCCAGGACCACGAAAACGGCCAGGGCGATCCAGGGTTGGGCGCCGCTCAACCCACCCTGGGCGATGGTCAGCGCGGCGGCCAGGGTAAGCCCCAGATTTTTGGGGTTCACGCCAGCCAGCAGGGCCGCGATCCCAAAGGATTTTCCAGAGGTGAATGAATCGATGCTGGCCATCCAGGGCGGCATCTGCGCCTCTTCGCCCGTGTGGGGGCGTTTTTGCCAGTTGCGGTAAGCCAGGAAAAGGAAGAGCAGGCCAAACAGCAGCTTGAGCGCATAGGCAAAGGTCGAGGGCGCGCTACCGGCTGAAATCTTGCCGGCGTTGGCCAACACCAGTACCAGGCTGCCCACCACCGCCAGGGCGATGATCCAGCCGAGCATAAAAGCCAGGCTGTTGCTGCGGGCGCGCTTGCTGAACAGCATCAAAATCACGGCGATGATCGGCACTGGGCTGATTGCCACGCCGATCGCCAGAGGTAGAATGTCTCCAATGACGCTTCCCATGTTAAAAACTCCGTTCATCTATATCTGGGCAGCCACCCAAAACAAAACTGGAAGTGAACCTATCTTTCAGGCTGGGGCTGCGAAGTAACCTGCAACGCGGCCTTGACCGCCCCGTCAACCGAAGGATAAAAATAACCCTCGGGGATGGTTTCGAGAACGCCATCCTGGACCAGGATTTCTTTAATCCTAACTTTCGTCCGGGCGAGATACAACCCGATGTGTAGCTCTTTCAGCTCCTTGGCCACTTCCTGGAGCTCATCTGCACCTTCCAGATCGATCAGGTTGGTGCTCTCCAAATCCATAACCAGCGCATTCACTGGCGGAACCACATCGATGGTCAGCTCACGCACGCGAGTGCGCAGGCTGCTGGCCGTGGCGAAAAACAAAGGTCCATCGAAGCGGATGATCACGATCCCGGGGTAGGTGGTTGCATCCGGGTGACTTTCGACGCTATAATAGGCGGTCTCGTCGGGCGTCTTACCCAGCACCGGGATCGCCGGGTGCGATGTGCGCCAGATCAACCACAGCAACGACAGGAAGACGCCAATGAAAACGCCTGGCAGCGTTCCGAAAGTGAGCACACCCAACAAGGCCGCCATCGCCAGCCAGAACTCGGTGCGTGAAAGGCGCGCCAGGCGGCGCATCGCCGCGACCTTGAACAGGCCGAACACGACGGCGGTGATGACGATCGCACCCAGGGCAGCCTGGGGCAAGTTGGCGAACAGCGGCGCCAGGAAGATCAGGGTCAGGATGACAAACACGGCTTGGGCGAGCGAGGAAACCTGCGTTTTCGCCCCCGCTGAATCGTTCAGCGCGCTTTTCGAGAGGCTGCCGTCCACATTGATACCCTGGAAGAACCCGGAAGCGGTGTT
>MGNS01000073.1:1115-7369 GCA_001795165.1 Chloroflexi bacterium RBG_16_57_11 | reverse complement strand
GGCATATTGGCGGGCTCCGGCCAACGATTCCGAGAAACCAACCAGCATCACACCGATGGCAGCCGGGATCACCACCCCCAGATTTTGCCCGATCAGGCTGAGCGAGGGAAGCGCAAAGGAGGGCAATCCGCGGGGCACCGGCCCGGTCAGTGCGACCCCCATCTCGGCCAGTGGAAATATCATCGCCGCACCGATGCCGATCACGACCGCCATTAAGGCGCCTGGTACTCTCGGAGCATAGAAGTGTAAAAGCACCAATAGGAGGATTAATCCGAGGCCCAGGATCAGCGTGGGTATGTTGGTCTCGGGAAGCCCTTGAATCCAGGTGTACAATTCTTGCCAGGCGCTTTCGCCGCTTCCGGTTGTACCGGTAATCTTTTTCAACTGGCCGATCACGACATCGATGCCGATGCCGAAGATAAACCCGGTCAGGACGCTCTCCGAGAGGAAATTCGAGATCCAGCCCATCTTCAATACCGCCAGGATGATATAGAGCAGCCCGGCCAGGACAGTGATGGCCGCCACGAGTTGGACCGCCTCGGGAGATTCGCTCGTGGTAGCCAGGAGCACCGCAGACCCGGTAACCGCAGAGATGGTAGAGCTGGGGCCAGTCACCACATGCCGCGAGGTGGTAAAGATCGGGTAGACCAACAAGGCGATGGCTGCTGCATATAATCCATACTGTACCGGCACGTTGCTGATGCCAGCATAGCCGAGCGACTGCGGCACCATCAATGCCCAGACCGACAGTCCGGCGATGATATCCCCCATCAGCCAGGCTTTATTGTACCGCGGCAGCCATCCAAGAATGGGCAGGAGGCGTACCAGGAGGTTTGGCTGGGTTTTTGTGATCTTCTTTGCAGAAGAGGTCATCGTGCATTCCTTTCACAAGGTTTTATGGAAAATCCGTCTTTCAATCATTCTTGAGGCTGACGACGATCCATGCCTCTTGGGATGCCAATTGCAGCGCATTTTCCGCGCAGCCGCCGTAGGCGTACTCGCGCTCAGCGGGCGGCACAAAGTCAGAGCTGCTGGGATAGGTCACAGCCTGGACAAAGGCCAGGAGAGTTGTTTCATCAGGTTATCGCTCCAGGATGGTAACGGATGGGTGGATGTAGTTTACCTTTCTCAGATCGGATACCTGTTCGGTTTATTAGCCTGAACGGCGGCTGGTATTTGAGCCTCGCCATCTGGCTCTGTCGCAGGCATACTACAGGTGGCCCGCTCGCATCGCCAAAAAATGGAAGACGGGTGGGCCACCGGTAGGCAACGTCTGGAGGGTCGAAGTGGATTAAGCCTGCCAGGATCTTCTGCCTGGCTGCGGCGAACTCTCCATCCGTTAGCGATCGGCGCGCTCTTGAAACGCTCCGCCGACTTCCTCTAACGCTTCACCAGCACCTATCGCCGCAGCGCCTTCAGCGATTTCGGCCACACCGGCTGCTGCGGCTTCGCGGGCCAGCTCTCCCGCCATTTCCGCCGTCACCAGCTCATCCACCCCCCTCGCCGCCAGGGCATCGCTGGCCATGGATAGCTCCTGGCTGCGCTCGGCGGCTGCCTCGGAGGCAGCCACACGGACCAACCCTTCCACTACTTCATTCTCGCCCAGGGCTTCAATGTCTTTGGCAGTTTCCTTCATCGCCCCGGCCAGGGCGCGCGTGCCGGTGTAGCGCAGCAATTGATCCACTGCTATCTCCTGCAAGCGCTCACCACGCTCTCCAAGGAAATCGGCCAACACCGGCATATCGAGCATGCTGATGACCTCGCTGACCGTCCACAGCTCGCCCGCCAGCCGCGCCAGCTCCAGGCCGCGCTCCAGCTCCTCCTGGCTCATCAGGCTGACGATGGCGCCCATCGCCCGCACATCGCCGCCCTTCATCAGCATGTCTGCGCCTTCGGCTACGTCGGCGATACCGGCCGCGCCGACCAGATCACTGAGCTGCTGCACTTTCTCGGCGACGACCGCGGCATCGGCGGCGCGTGTCAGGTCGCTGGCGCCGGCGGCGACCGCGGCCAGGCTGATCTCGCCGGCTGCTCTCGCCACTTCCAGATCCTCCAGGCCTGCAGCCCCTTGCATCGCGCCGGCTACTACGGCCATGGCGCCTTCAGCTTCCAGCGCTTCGCCCATTGCGGCCAACTTTGTCTTGCTCATCGATACACGTTTCGACTTTGACATGGTACATTCCTCCAGACTGATTTGAACCTAACTTTTCATCCTTCGATGACCAGTGACCGGCAGCCCGGTTTGGGCTGCCAGTCCTGGATGCATTTACTGCCGCGCTATCGCCAACCGGAGCCATTCCGCCGGGCTGATCAGATAGTCACCGGCGGAAGGTATCGCCTCGGGAAGCCGGTCTTAAGGGAAGAATTTCAGCTGGCTTTGTCCTGCTCGGTCCCGGTAGTGGCGCCCTCTTCAGCCGCCTCTTCCGGGGCGGCTGTTTCCATTGCTTCGGCCGTTTCGCTCAGCAGCTCCTCCGGCACCATGAACCTCTTTACTGAGCCTCCGGCGGCAGTTAACTGGTCGCTGGTTGGCCCGGCTTCAGCCTCGTTGCATGCCACCACGACGGCAACCCTGCCGGCGTCGAGCTCGGCGCCAATCGACTGGATTTCGTTGGTGGTCAGGTGGAGGGACTTCTTGAAGAACGCGCCGGCGATGCCACCCAAAACGCCGCCCGAGACTACGCCGCCGACCAGGGTGACGCCGCCAGATAGCACCGCGGCGATGACGCCCACGACCACGCCGACTTTGGCGCCCTTGCCCGCCTGGCGTCCGACCTGGGTTTTGATTTTATCACCCTTCTTGTAGATAGGGCCGATTGCGCCGAGCTTGATCTCGTCGCTGGCCTTGTCCCAGCTCTTCAGCGCCGCCACCGCTTGATCAGCCGCGCTTTCGTTTTCGAATGTGGCTACAATGACCCAGTCGTTCTGGTTGTCTGACATTTTAAAACTCCTTTCAATCTGATTATGATGTCTTCAAAATCATTGTCCAGGATGACCTATCATTTATGCGTGTAGCGCCTCCTTCCATTTTGTTCGCAAGGCTTCTCTGCTCCGCTGGATGAGCTGGCGGTCCTGCTCGATCAAGCCGCCGGCCTGGCTTTCGGCCTGGATCAAGTCTACGTGACGTAGCAGTTCCTGGCGCACCTCGGGCGAACTCGCCTCCTGGCCAATGGCATCGATCACGTCTAACATGTGCAGCAGGACCGTGGCATTGTCACAACTGCAATGGCGGAGCATAGCGAAGGCGCCGTCGAGCAGCTCGCCAAAGGTAACCGGCTCCAAGACCAGGCGTAGCTGGCCATCCCGGTCGTAGTAATGGGAGCCTTTCTCACCGTGTTGGATGAACAGCGCCAGGCCATCTCCGATATAATCCAGGCAGGTTATGGCGGTGAAGGGGTCATTGATCGCCGGAGACATGGCGCGCACCGCCATCTCGACCAGCTGGTTGACCGCATAGGCGACATCCTGGGTGGGTGTGCGCACGTTTCCAATCTGGAAGGCGTGGCGAATCTGCCCCTCCAGTTGCTCGTCGACTCGAGTGGCGGGCCAAACCAGGGCGACCAGCGCGTCACCCCCGACGAAGTGACCCGGCTTGCGCAACAGGCGGATGATCAGGTTTCTTTCCCTTGCCAGGGTCAGCATGGTCTTCGGATCGATGTATTGGATGTAACCGGCCTCCCTCACACGGATAGGATAGCCGTCTGTCTCGATCACGGTGTTGTTCACCGCCTCTGAGTTCTGTACCGACAGGGTATCCGGGGCCTCCGCCTGCACCACATCCAGCAACTCTACACCCGCTGCGGCGGCGATATTCGGGGCCTGCAACATGGTGCTGATATGCTGGACGAGCAAGATCAGCGAGCCAAAGGACGCCAGCATCAACAGCAACCCCATCGGTTCACCTTCATCCACTCCTGACTGGCCTGGTAGGTTTTTTCCTGGCGACGGCATTCGGTTTCCTGACTTCTTACCTGTTGTTTAAGACCGGGCTGTTGCAGCCGCTGCTGAACCTGGTGCCGGAGGACCAGCCGCTTGTCCGGCTGCTGCTGAGGCTGTTACTGGTCTTTATAGGGATAGGCTTGGGAGGGGCGGTGAATGGCGCCCTGCGCGGCTATACCCTGCACTGGATCGACCGGGGTGGCAGCCGCAGGCGTTACTTGCTGGGGGGTGCATTTGCTTATGCTATCAGCCAGGGGGTGTTGCTGATCCCCATGTTGCTGCTGATCGCTATGATTGGAAAGTATAACCCGGGCTCTTCTAAAGATCCGGCTTCTTTCTTAATTCTCTTCACCCTGTTAGGTGGCATCTATGGGCTGATTTCAGGCCTGTTCCTGGCCCTGATCACCTTGCGCTTGCGTTATATCTGGCTTCCCTGGCTGGCGTCGATTGTTGGCACCGCGCTGGGTGGAGTGATGTTTGGCCTGGTAATCTGGCAGCAGCAGTATTTTCTGGGGCAGTCCACGCCGCTGCTGCAGTCGCTGGTCCTCTTTCTATTTCTCGTGCTGGCTTTCGGTCTGGCTGGCAGCGCGTTGGGACTTGCCTACCGTTGGGTTGAGGGCAAACGCCTGAGCTATCCTGAGCGGAAGCTGGAGCCGGCGCGCTGGCAAGATATCAGCATAATCGCTGGCGGGTTTATACTGTTCCTGGCTGCTGTCTCTCTGACCAACACCCTTTTAGAATTCGTCACGATCCATACCGGTTCGACCACCACCAGCCTGGAATTGGAAACCCAGGGTGTGCAATGGTACCCCCCTTCACCGGTAACGGCGAATATTATTGATCCTGGTACGTACCCGCCCGGGCTTGATGCTGGTTCGGATGGCGCCCTGGCGGCTTCTTGGACAACCACTATCGATGGGCAGCGAGCGGTGGTTTACGCGTACCAGCGCCTTGAGACAACCGGCGAGCTCGTCTGGTCTGATCCGAAGAATATCTCTAACAGTTTGGATGGTATTCCTGAAAATCCCCAGTTAGCCCTCGACTCTTTTGGAAGCGCCCATATCGTGTGGAGCGAGGAGATCGATGGGACCCGACAAATTCTTTACAACCGCTGCCAGGGCGAAACCTGCCTGGTGCCAGAGGTCATTTCTGAAGGAGCCTGCAGCGAGCAAGCTGCTTCCGGCGACAATGATTGGCCGGCAATCGCAATATCAGACCAGGGTAGTATCCAGGTCGCTTGGAATGCGGGGGGATTTTTAGGCCTGCGCCTCTGGGAGGCTGGTGAGCAGCCCACTTCGCAGCCTCCAGCCTGCGTTCAACCCGCAGCCGGTTCCGATCCCGCCTGGCAGCCCCGTCTGGCAGCGGGAGGCGATGCCTTCACGCTGGTTTATAGCTCTGGTAAAGCCGGCAGTTCGGCGCCAGTCGGCTTGATCGAAATCAACAATGGAGCGGTGGGAGCGTCGCAGGAAATTGGCGAAGGCAGCCTGGCGGAGGTCTTTCGGGATCACGACACCCAGGTCCACCTGGTGTGGTGCAGCCCTGATGGCCTGGTTATCTATTTCGGTCCCTACGGGATCAGTGGGCAAATCGCTTTCCCACCCTGCCGGAGCCGGCCAGGAATTTTGCAAGATAACCAGGAGCGTCTCCACCTGACCTGGTACTCCGACCAGGTGCGGAATAATTTCGGGGAGCAACTGCCGGAGCAATTAATCTACGAAAGCATCCTCCTAGAGAGCGGTTGGAGTGAACCGGCGATCGTCGCCCGCCCGTCCCAGGCAACCTGGCCGGCATCAACCGGCCTGCCCGACGGGAGTCTTTTCCTGGCCTGGGGAGACGTATCCGCTGGCAGCCCGGCTTTGCTCTCTTCGCGCCAGGATCCTTACCAGTGCGCGTCGATTGGCCTGTCGGAGGCTGCCATGAAGGTGTTAGAGGTGGTCGAGGGCGGTCAATTTCACCCTGAAAGTTACCAGGCGCCTTTCTGCGGCAACCAGTATGAAACCTTTATCTACATGCCCAACCCCAACCCGGAATTCAGCAGCGCACCACCCACCCCCAACGGCGGCTTCGACCGACTGGCCGCGCTGGTTCATGAGGCCCAGTACGAGGTGCTTTTCTCAAACATGCAGTGGGATCAAGACCAGGACGGTCTCTCTCCAGGTTACCAGCTCGTTGAGGGTCTCAAGCGCCTTTACCAGAAGGTCAAAGCCGAGCCTGAACGCTATCCACGCGGCATGACCGTGCGCATCTTGTTGGGCAACTACCCCAACCTGGCGACTTTCACTTACGGGGACCAGATCTGGAACGTCATCAATGACCTG
>MGNS01000073.1:618-1105 GCA_001795165.1 Chloroflexi bacterium RBG_16_57_11 | reverse complement strand
GCGTAGAGATGGAAGACCCTGACATCGGATGGAAGGTGGAAGTGGCCAATTTCAGCGGCAGCTACCCGCATGCCCACACAAAATTCGAGATCATCGATGGAGAGAGCCTGCTTTCGTCCGGCTTCAATATTTCCTGGTACCATTTACCTGGAAGCCACCCCTCCGGGAAGGGTGACAACCTTACCGACCTGGGTTTGCTTCTGACCGGACCGGTCGCCCAGCCAGCCCTGGCTGCCTTCGATGACCAGTGGAACGGCGCCAACCAACTGGTCTGTTCTGACCTTGGGATTGGGGAAGAAACGGATCGCTGGCAGAAATCCTGCCAGTGGCAGACGGCCAGCGCCAGTCACGTGCCGGAAGTACTGAAGTATTACCTGGCCGGTCAGGACCAGACCGCTTTTGCCCTGTATCGCACGGATGTGTATAAAGAAGCAGATCAGGCTTATGTGGCTGCCATTGGATCTGCCAAGCAGTCTCTCGACGCCAT
>MGNS01000073.1:0-610 GCA_001795165.1 Chloroflexi bacterium RBG_16_57_11 | reverse complement strand
ACTTCTCTGCGCAACTGGTCTGCTGGTTGGAGGTCGTCGTGCCAGGAATTTGCACTTTCGAAGAAAATGCACTGCCATGGATGAAAGCGCTGGTGGATACAGTCGAACAGAACCACACTCAGGTGCGGGTAATTGTCGAGAACGCAAACTCCAATGGCATAGAGAACCGCATCGGCCTGGAGCTCCTGAATGAAGAGCTTTCCCGGCTTGGCCTGAGCGAATTTGTCGAGTTGCGCTTCTTCGACGGGAGGGTGCACACCAAATCCGCTCTGATCGATGAGCAGCTGCTCTTCGTCGGCAGCCAGAATTTTCACTACAGCTCTTTTGGACCGGGCGGTTTGCTCGAGTTCGTGGCTGCTACCGAGTCGCCTGAGGCTATCCAGAGTTACCAGGAGATGTTCGAGTATTATTGGCAGCAAGCTATCCCGGCCGATGAGGCCGTCTGGGGCACGACGGGTAGTGAGTGACCAGTTGAGAGCATTCGATTTCATCCTTTTTTATCGGTTAATACTAATCTAAAACGTAACTGCTCAGGCATAAAGTCTGTCGAACTTTAACATTGTCAAAATCGCAAAAGCCAGGCACAATCAGGGCATGGAACCAATCCGGC
>MGNS01000072.1:54988-58234 GCA_001795165.1 Chloroflexi bacterium RBG_16_57_11 | reverse complement strand
GGATCCTTTCAGCCGCTGGAAAATGAATTTCAACCAGATCCTTCATGCACCAAGCGAAATCCTGTTTGGTGCGTTGGTCAGTGACTTTGATGTGCCGCCAACCTGCCAAGGGCTGCAGAAACATGAACAGGTTGCAAGTACCTTCCCGGCGATACTCGTAGTCATAACGCCCTGGTTTTCCATTTCGCATTGGCAAAGGCAACTGGGTTTCGCTCACCATCTGATAGGGCACCTCGTCAAAACAAATCACTGGAAAGGCAAGTTGATAAGGCTCAGCGTACAAATCCAGGATATCTTCCATGCGCCACACGAATCGAGCGCCAATGACAGTAGGGATACACCATTTCTGGCGCTGCCAGGGTTTGAGATCGTTTTTTTTAGCACCAAGCGCACCGCCTCATACGAAAGGCTCTCCAGCCGGGTGAGCGCAACCAAACGATCGGCGAGTAATTGCAGCGTCCAACGCACACGCCCATTTGGGGGGTGACTTTGGGCTAAAGTGGTTAGGATCGTCTCGATCTTGTCGTCGATTTTAGGCAGTCGCCCTGCCCGTGGCAACTCATTCAGCGCAAAATCCAGACCGCCTTCTACATATCTTTGCCGCGTGCGCAGAACCGTCAACCAACTTGTATGTAAAAGTTCAGCAACTTCAAAATCAGGTTTCCCAGAGTCAACCAAAAGCAGAATGTTTGCTCGCTTGATTTTTCTGGCACCTGGGCGACCCTTTTGGGTTAGTGAAACTAATTCTGCCTTTTCGTCTTTGCTCAAGTCTACGATGTATTTCTTCGCCATTGCCAACTCCTTTCTGGCTTTTAGCGAATTTTAACTATCAAAACTTTTTTGATGAAGTACTAGGCCAAACAGGCTTAAGAACACCCAGGACAGAGTATAGAGCCGATTAATGTTGAGAATAATTGTGATATTGTTTATTAATCCAGGGATCTTTGTGACCAAGTTATGGATCTTGACATGGCGGTTAGACCACGCAGCTAGCACATCATCCCTGAGAATAAATTTCCAGAAACTCCATAGGAACCATAGGAGCCAAAAACATATGATTACAGAATAGTAAAGCAAATATATAAATTCAAGCAGACTATTCCAATCAAAAGTGATGGGATATCCCAGTTGATTGGAGACGATCAAGGCCAGTAATGCTACTAAAAGAACAAAGGAACTACCAACGATAAAACCAGCAACTATTAATTGTGCGAATCTACGTTTGTTTAAACGAACGCCTATACTGGCGGAGGAGAAACCCATTAAAACCGCACCGATGAAGTCAAACCTGAGAATAAATTTAACCCCTTCGATTATTCCGGATAAATTAACACCCTTTTGAATTGCAGGAATGGTAATCAATATTGTTGATGGAACGCTAAGAAACAGAAAGTAGACTCCTGAAACAATCCATGGATAGGGTGTGATTAAAAATCTTAAAAAGTATGGTAACACAAGAGAAAATGCGAAAGCGCCGTACGAAAATATGATGCCAGCGAATACAGCCGCGCCAAATCGAAGGCATAAATCATTTGTATTTTCACTTGGAGCCAATAACATGCGTATAAAACCATACACACCTATAATCAATGCGGCCAAAACACTGATCAATCGATACCAGTTGATCGAATTCGATTCGCCAGTCGTGACAAAGTTTATAATGTTCCGAAAAACCTGCCAGATGAACTTAGGGAATTGCTTCCAGATGGAGAATTCTTCCACCATCCGATCCATTCTTGCTCGATACTCATCGTAGTCATTCATCTCATTCTGATGGTTTGTATTTGTGGATTTTTCTGGCTGACCGTCCATAGGTTTTTCACCCGGAAATTATTTACAGACTCTTCACGATAACATGTGGATGTATTCAAAAAATCAGCAAAAAATTTCCACTTAGGGTTTACAACTCCCCCTTGAACGCCCGATCCAAAACGCTCGGCATCAGCGCATCGAGTCTGCCTTGAGTTTCTGAATGGAAATCAGAAGCCTGTTTAACCTTCCTAAAAGTTTTATGAAGCTTCACTTGCTCATTAAGATCCGGCATCGGTAAACTCAAATCCAAAAAATACTCTGGGCGTAAGCGTTCCCTCCGACCTCCTACGCCCCTCGACATAGTAGATAATTTTGAGTAGAACCAGGAAGTAGAAATAAGCACTGATAGATAACTTGGCGAGCATAATTCAGGTTTGCATCGGAAAGTACGATATTCGGGAGATGCGTAATAACCTATTAGTCTTTCTGGGCATACAGCTATAGCACCTTCCCAGCCCTTAACTTGACTGAGAACAATTGCACCTTCATACAGTTGATTGAAGTTTCTGTAAGTGGTCTGAGAACCGGTTAGGATTTCCCTAAAAAATATCCCAAGCCCATAGGCTTTAATACCGACCTGAGGATAGGTTTCATCTGGCCGTATATCTACTTTTTCCTCATAGAGATCAAGAATTTCACCTAATTTAACAAGTTTATCTTTTGAGGCAGCTAGATGAAGACTTACTATCAAACTAGATAAACTGTGATCGACATCTATACGTAGCCGCCTCGCCTCCTCCACCCGTCTCGCCAGTCCGTCGATGCGCTCCACGATGCGCCGCTGTACGTCCAGTGGTGGGAGAGGGATTTCCATTGCTAGAAAATCCGGTACTTTAAGTCTTAGACGGCTGATGTTCGTTTGGCCTGAACTCCGTCGAGAAATCTCATTCCAAACTGGTTCTTGCGAAAGATAGAACAGAAGATATTTTGGTTCAAGTAGTTCCGTGATGATGCGAAAACACGGAAATTCTCCAGAGACGTACCCGCCATCAGATGTTTCGTCAACAATGCCAAAAGAACCCTTCCAGGCAAATAGACGGTTATAAACAAAATCTCCTTTATCTACGCGAAATAATTCATTTGCTTGAATAATGTGGCCTGGTTTATCTTCCTTAGCGAATAACCCCTTTGCATACCAGCGCATACCTAGAATTCGGTATATTTGATCTCGCTTAATGGGTTCTGGACGAGAAATACCAGTTAATAGTTCGCCGAATGGTGTTGGATGCCAGCCGTTCGCCATTACGCCTCCTTAGCCAGCAAAGCCCGGATTTCACCCATAAGTTCTAGAATTTGCCGCTCTTTTTCCGTTATACTCTCCACCAGCATTTCCGGCGGCATGTGCTCAAGGTCGTCCTGCCGGTTGGGGTTCTTCAAATCCAGGTTCACCGAAGCGATCGCCCCTTCCCCGTTGTACTTCAACACCTCCGTCGC
>MGNS01000072.1:52410-54973 GCA_001795165.1 Chloroflexi bacterium RBG_16_57_11 | reverse complement strand
TCCACGCCCGCTCGCTTTCCTGGCGGTTGTTCCACCACTCGATCAGCCCTCCAAACTCCTCGAATTGCATCGGGCGCGTCTTGGTGTAATTCTTATACCCCTCCGGCAGCGGGTGCTCGTAGACCCAGATCTCCGTCGTCGGCCCGCTGCGGTCGAAGAACAGCAGGTTGGTCGGGATGGGCGTGTATGGGGTGAACACCCCGTTGGGCAGCCGCACGATGGTGTGCAGGTTGAAGTTCTTCAGCAGTTGCTCCTTCACCCGCGCCGCCACCCCGTCGCCGAATAGCAGCCCGTTGGGCGCCACCATCCCGCACCGCCCGCCCGGCTTTAGCGAGCGCATGATGAACTGCAGGAACAGCAGCGTTGTCTCGCCAGTCCGCGTCGATTCTGGGAAGTTGAGCTGGATCCCCGCTTCCTCCTCCCCGCCGAAGGGTGGGTTGGTCACAATCACCTCGAAGCGGTCCTTCTCCCCGATCTCTTTGAGCGGCGTCTTCAGCGCATTGCTGCGTCGGATGTTCGGGTTGTCGATCCCGTGCAGCAGCAGGTTCATCGTCCCCAGCAGGTAGGGCAGCGGCTTCTTCTCCACCCCGAACAATGTCTCGTCCTGCAGCTTGCGCTGGTCGGCCGCGCTCTTCTGCTGCGGCTGCAGGTAGTCGTACGCTTCCACCAGAAAGCCGCCCGTCCCGCAGGCTGGGTCCAGCAATCGCTCGCCCAGCTTCGGGGCCACCCGGTCCACGATCAGCTTGACCACGGGGCGCGGCGTGTAGAACTCGCCCGAGTCGCCCGCCGCGTCCCGCATCTCTTTCAGCATGCTCTCGTACAAATGCGACAGGGTGAAGATCTCGTCTTTTGACTCAAAGTGGATCCCGTCCACTAGGTTGACCACGTCCCGCAGCAGGTAGCCGGAAAGCATCCGGTTAAAGGTCTCGGCGAAAAGCGAAGCAATGGTCAGCTTCTCATCGCTACCCGATAGACTGCGCAGCACCGGCAATAGCTCGTTGTTGGCAAAATCCAGCAGCTCCGGTCCGGTCAGCCCCCGGTTCGGGTCGGAGGCCCAATCCCGCCAGCGATACGGCGCCGGGATCACCGCCCGGTACGGCTTGCCGTCCAGCACCGCCAGCCCCTCCCGCCGCTTCTCCAGGTCGTCGTAGCACTTCAGGAATAGGATCCACGAAAGCTGCGGCAGGCGGTCCAGGTCGCCGTTCAGCCCGGCGTCCTTGCGCATAATGTCGCGGGCGGATTTGATCAGTGAGGAAAGTTGGGCGCGTGTGTTTTGCGGCGTGACGGTTTTGGTTTTTGCAGGCAAAGATAATTCTCCTTGATTGATCTGCATGTCTGGTGCGACGCACTTTCAAAGTGCGTTGCACCTTGATAACTCAAACAATCACTTCTCTTTGGAAACTTGTTCCGGGTTAACTTCCCTATCATAGAACTGTCTGTATTCAGCTCGTTTTGCCAGCACAAACGGCTTTTTCTGCTCCACCAGTTGCTCGGGTGTCATTCCTTCGACCTCATAGACCTTGCGGTTGTGCGCTTCGTTACAAAAGCGGCACGCCGCCACGATGAAGTCCGGGTTCTCCCGTTGCGGATGGCCCACCGGCAGCAGGTGATCCCAGGAAAGGAACAGCCAGTTTGGCCACAGCGTGCCGTCCAGGCCGCAGTAGCGGCATTTGTAACCATCTCGTTTCAAAATTGGGTGTGCATAACCACGTAAGGCGTCCGTATATTTCGGCATGAATCTTACTCCTCGTAAAGCAACCGTTGCATTTGGTCCACCGCCTGCTTCATCTGCACCGGCCCGCCAAAGCGCTCGGTGATCTCCAGCGGCGTGCCCAGCTCGCTAAACGGCGGCACGTTCAAGACCAAGGTGAGATTATCCCACTCGCCGATTCCAAAATCGGCGTATTTTTCCAGCAGCATGTCCAGGATCTCCCGCGCCGCGGGGGTAAAGATGTTAAAGAAGTTCTGCTTCCTTTGCCGCAACTTGGCAGCGCGCTCCTTGCGGCTCACCAGCGGGGAGTTGTAAGCCACATGCAGCAGTAAATCCAGTGCGTCGGCCTCCGGGTGGTGGGTCACTTGCGCCAGATGCGCCGGGTCCACCCCGCGGGCGCGCAGTTGCTCAAGGATTTCCCGCCGCTGCTCCGCCGCAGGCCAGGCCTCGCGCAGGTGCTCGGCGCTCAGGTTTAGCCGCCGCACGTTTTCGGCCACGTAATCGGTGAACTGCACCGTGCGCAGCACGTGCTCCTCCGGGTCCAGTTCGAAGGCCTGCTCCCCGATGATGTACACCGCCACCCCGTCCAGGTAATACTTGCGCGGCAGCTCTCCGGTCCGTTGGTTGATCTCCGGTGGGATACCGGTCTGCTCGTCCTGTTCTTCTTCCTCGGGCGGTAGCGTGCCCTCTTCGCTGTCCTGGCTCTCGATCTCCTGACCTTCGCCGTCGATGCGTGTCTTGGTCACCCGCACCGGCTCGCCGTCGAAGCCGGGGTCGTAGAACAGGCGCGTCGCCCCCACGTAATCCAGGATAGTGAACCAGTACTTGTCGTGCTCTTCCAATACCCGCGTG
>MGNS01000072.1:50018-52382 GCA_001795165.1 Chloroflexi bacterium RBG_16_57_11 | reverse complement strand
GATCGGCTTGAACAGCACGATGTTGCGGCAGGTCGGCGCGTCCACCCCGGTGGTCAGCATTTGAGATGTGGTCAGGATCACTGGCGTCTCGTTTTCGGGATCCTGAAAATCGTCCAGGTGTCGCCGCCCGAACTTGCCTTCGTCGGATACCACCCGCTCGACATAGTGAGGGTGGATTTTGACCAGGTCGCTGTTCAGGTTCTTCAGTGCCTGGCGCATATCCAGGGCGTGCTCCTGGTCCACGCAGAAAACGATCGTCTTGTTATAACGACCGGTGCGCTTGAGATGCTCGCTCAGGTGGCGGGCCACGGCTTCGGTACGGCTGAGCAAAGAGACCAGCCGCTCGAACTCTTTGGTGCCGTACATCCCCTCCGGGATCTCGCGCCCGAAGCGGTCCAGCACGCCGGGGTCGATCTGCAGGCCCTGCGCGTCCACGTCCGGGATCACCCGCAGCACCCGGTATGGGGCCAGGAAACCGTCATCGATGCCTTGTTTCAGGCTGTAGGTGTAGATCGGTTCACCGAAGTATTCGTAGGTGTCGGCGTTGTCGGCCCGTTTGGGCGTCGCCGTCATCCCGATCTGCTGCGCCGGAGCAAAATATTCCAGGATGCCGCGCCAGGAGCTCTCGTCGCGCGCGCTGCCGCGGTGGCACTCGTCGACGATGATCAGGTCGAAGAAATCCGGCGGGTACAGTTTGTATAGCTGCACGTTCTGTCCAGGGTTGTCGAGCGCCTGGTAGATGGCAAAATACACTTCGCGGCTTTTCACTGCCCGCCCTTTGATCTTGTGCACCGCCTCGCCCATCGGCGCGAAGGTCAAGTCTTTGGCCTGGTCGATCAAGATGTTTCGGTCTGCCAGGTATAGGATGCGCTTCTTGCGCCCCGCCTTCCACAGCCGCCAGACGATCTGGAAGGCTACGAAAGTCTTGCCGGTGCCGGTGGCCATGGTGATCAGGATGCGCGGCTTTCCGCACAGCACCGCTGCCGTCGCCCGATTGATCGCAATCTGTTGGTAATAGCGCGGCGTCTTGCTGCCCACTTCTTCGAAATACGCCGTCAGGGCGTCGGTTGCATCTCGCTCCTGCTGCAAGCACCACTCCCCGCGCTGTCGCCCCCACAGTTCCTCCGGGGAGGGGAATTGCGCCAGGTCGCGCTCCTGGCCGCTGGTGTAATCGTGCTCGACGATCCCTTTACCGTTGCTGGCATAGGCAAAGCTCACTCCCAGTATCTCGGCGTACTGCATTGCTTGCTGCAAGCCATCGCCTGGCTTTTTATATTCCGCCTTGGCCTCAATTACCGCGATAGGGATGTTCTTGCGCACGAACAGCACATAATCCGCGCGTAATCCTTCCTTGCGCAGGTGCTGGCGTTCGCCCAGCGGCACGATCCGCCCCGGCGTGAGCACAAGCTGCTCGGCTATGAAATCATCTTCCCATCCTGCCTCGTGCAGCCTGGGTACGATGGTTGTTCGGCAGGTATCAGCTTCGTTGGTCATTGCTTCCCCAGCCCGCTTCGAGCGGGCTTCGCCTCTCAGCCCCGGGTTTCAACCCGGGGCATAATTCCGGCCTTCCTGCATCTCGATTTTAGCACACTTGAACCCGCCAGGAAGCCAGTCATTCAGAACCGTTGGTTCCTCCCCCTCAAAATGGTTTCCTCCTTCCGCATCTTCTCACATCGCCACCTCGCCTGTATCCCGGATGATCGATCCGGGTCTCTTCTTTCGTGTTTTCCGTGTACCCTTTGGTCGCCTCCTCCCTCTTACCGTACAATCTACAGTAACCCGAAATTCACCCGGGTGCACCCACTTGCTAAAACAGAACAAATGTGCTAGTAATAACATATGGCTACTACACCCACCTCACCCCTTCCCTCTCCCGGCTCTGAGGGACCGCCCGCCCCTCCCAGGCGCCGTCGCGGCGGCCAGCCCGGCAACCGCAACGCCCTCAAGCACGGCTTCTACGCTTCCCGGTTCCGTAAGGCTGACCTCAACGCCCTCGAAGCCTGCCGGTCGACCGGTCTCGCCGATGAAATTAACCTCCTCCGTGTCCACATCCGCCGCGTCGTCGAGCTAGGGGCCAACGTAAACCAGCTTGACCAATCCATTGACCTGCTCCGCGCCCTCTGCTTCGCCGTCGTCAGCCTCACCCGTCTGATAAAAGCCCATGCCTTCCTCGCCACCGGCCCGGATGAAATCACCCTGGCTATCCAGCAGGTCTACGACGAGCTCGTCGCTGCCAATAAAATCGTCGATGAAACCAACCCCGCCTCGCCGCCTCCCGATGGTTAAAACGCATCGCCATTTCTTCTCCCCACCTACGCCTTCCCCACCCCATCTTTGTGCTTCAAATAGGGTGGCGTCCGGAGA
>MGNS01000072.1:48965-49992 GCA_001795165.1 Chloroflexi bacterium RBG_16_57_11 | reverse complement strand
TACCCAAACGAATTAATCTTATCCCAACCTCCCATCCGGCTAAATTCGGGTATAATCATCCCCTTGGGCTTCCCACCACCGGGAAGCCTCTGATTTTGAATAGGTTGAATTTTTTGATAGAAAGTAAGGAAAGATGCGACTGGGAATTATCGGCTTACCCCAATCTGGAAAGACCACCGTCTTCAACGCCCTGACGCGCGGCGACCAGCCCACCACGGTGAGCGGCGGGCGCTTTGAAGTGCGCACCGGTGTGGTGGACGTGCCCGATCAGCGCGTGGAGCGCCTGGTTGGGATGTTCCGCCCGCAAAAGACCACCTTTGCCAAGGTCACCTACGCAGACATCGCCGGGCTGGAAGGTACCAATGGTAAGAACGGGAACGGCAACGGCGGGGCCACTAGCCATAGCAAGAACGGCCTGTCCGGCCCGCTGCTCAACCAGCTCAGCCAGATGGACGGTTTCGTCCACGTGGTGCGCTGCTTCGAGAACCTCAGCCTCCCGCACCCCGCGGGGAGCCTCGACCCGGGGCGCGACCTGGCTGCCCTGGATGGCGAGCTGGCGCTGAACGACCTGATCGCCGTCGAGCGCAAGCTGGAGCGCCTGGCCGATGAGCGTAAGAAGGGCGCCGGGCGGGATAAGGCCCAGGTCGAGCGTGAGATCGTCTTATTCGAGCGCCTGCATGCCGCCCTCTCCTCGGGGGCCCTGCTGCGCGACCTGGATATCTCCGCTGACGAGGAGAAGGGACTATCCGGTTTTGGCCTGCTCACCCGCAAGCCGGCCTTGGTGGTGCTCAACCTCTCCGATGGGCAGGTTCCGCCCTCGGTCGAGTACCCTTCCGACTGCAGCACCGTCGTCCCGCTCCAGGGTAAGCTGGAGATGGAGCTGGCCCAGTTGCCCGCCGATGAAGCGCACATGTTCATGGAAGAGTTCGGCATCCAGGAGCTGGGCCTGCAGCGGGCCATCAGCGCCTCGTATGACCTGCTCGGCTTGCAGTCTTTCTTCACCGTCGGCGAAGACGAAGTGCGCGCC
>MGNS01000072.1:47758-48928 GCA_001795165.1 Chloroflexi bacterium RBG_16_57_11 | reverse complement strand
CCGGGACGATCCATTCCGACCTGCAAAAGGGCTTTATCCGCGCCGAAGTGATCGGCTACGAAGAGCTGGTGGCCCTCGGCGGCCTGAGCGAGGCGCGCTCGCGCGGCCGCCTGCGCCTGGAGGGCAAGGAATATCCCGTCCAGGACGGCGAGATCGTGCACGTGCGATTTAGTCTGTGAGCAGTTGACAAGGTGCAACGCACTTCTAAAGTGCGTCGCACCTTATAACGAAAGGGATTTATGATGACCGAGACCTACGCCCAGTCCCGTTGGAGCCTGGCCGATCTGTTCACCGCCCAGGATAGCCCCGAGATGTCCGCCGCCTTTGCGGACCTGGAAGCCGGTGTGGCGGCCTTCGAGGCCAGGCGCCTCGAGCTGGTTCCGCATATCCCCGAGGTGCGCTTCCTGGACCTGGTCCGCCAGCTCGAAGCCATCAGCCGCCTCGCCTACCGCATCTATAACTTCGCCGCCCTCAGCTTCTCCGCCGATACCCAGGATCAAAGCGCCCAGGCTTTCCTGGCCCAGGTGCAGCAGCAGATGGCCCTGATGGAAAACCGCACCCTGTTCTTCAGCCTGTGGTGGAAAGACCTCGACGGCGAAAACGCCGCCCGCTTGATGGCGGCCTCCGGCGATTACCGCTACTATCTGGAAGAAATGCGCCATTTTAAGCCGCACACCCTTTCGGAGCCGGAAGAAAAGGTCGTCAATATCAAGAACACCACCGGCCTCAGCGCCCTGCACAACCTGTACGACGCCATCACCAACCGCTATGTCTTCCGCCTGACGGTGGATGGTGAGGAGAAAGAGCTGACCCGTGGCGAGATCATGGTCCACGCCCGCGGTCACGATCCCGAGCTGCGCCTCGCGGCCTACCAGGAGATCTACCGCCTCTATGGGCAAGACGGCCCGGTGTTGGGGCTGATTTACCAGACCCTGGTGCGCGACTGGCGCAACGAGCAGGTGGACCTGCGCCATTTCGCCAGCCCGATCGCTGCCCGCAACCTGGTCAACGATATACCCGACGATGTTGTGGATGCGCTCTTGCAGGTGTGCGAGCGCAACGCCTCGATCTTCCAGCGTTATTTCCGGTTGAAAGCCCGCCTGCTGGGCATGGATCGTTTGCGCCGCTACGATGTATACGCTCCGATTGCCAAATCTGAGAAGCGCTACG
>MGNS01000072.1:43174-47743 GCA_001795165.1 Chloroflexi bacterium RBG_16_57_11 | reverse complement strand
CCGAGACCGTTTTCGATTCCTTCCGCCACTTTGACCCGCAGCTCTCCGACCTGGCGCGCCGGGTCTTTGACCAGGACCATCTGGATAGCGAGGTGCGCAAGGGCAAGAAAGGCGGGGCTTTTTGCGCCACGGTGACGCCCGATCTCACGCCCTGGGTGTTGCTCAACTACCAGGGCCGCCCGGACGACGTGGCAACCATGGCCCACGAGCTGGGACACGCCATCCACTCCATGCTCGCCGCTCATCACAGCCTGTTCACCCAGCATGCCAGCCTGCCGCTGGCCGAAACGGCCTCCACATTTGGGGAGATGATGCTGATCGACCGCCTGCTCCAGCAGGAGACCGACCAGACCGTGCGCCGCGATCTGCTCTTCCGCCAGGTGGATGACGCCTATGCCACCATCCTGCGCCAGGCTTTCTTCGCCCTGTTCGAGCGCCAGGCACACGAGATGATCCAGCAGGGCGCTTCGGTGGATCAGCTTTCAGATGCCTACATGCAAAATTTAATAAACCAGTTTGGCGATGCGGTGGAGCTCAGCGACGAGTTCCGCTGGGAGTGGGTCTCCATCCCGCATATTTACCAGGTGCCGTTTTACGTTTACGCCTACACCTTCGGGCAGCTCCTGGTGCTTTCGCTCTACCAGCAGTACAAGGCGGAGGGCCAGGCCTTCAAGCCGCGCTATCTCAAGATCCTTGCGGCCGGCGGCTCCGAAGCCCCGGTCAAGATCCTGGCCGACGCCGGGATCGATGTCCACAGCGCGGCTTTCTGGCAGGGCGGCTTCGATGTCATCCTGCGCATGGTCGAGCAGCTTGAGACGCTGCCGGTGCCTTAGGCGAGTTGGGTTCGCTGGAGCATACAGTGCAGCGCGATCTATCTTCGATATTCAACGCGGTGGGTGAAGCCTTGCGCCAGAATCGCGACCTCTTCAACCAGGCCGACCCGGTCAACCGGAACCACGGCGATCACATGGTGCAGGTGTTTGAGCTTGCCGCTCGCGCCGCCGATGAAAAGCGTGATGCGAGCGTCGCTGAGGCCATGGAATATGGCGCCCATCTGCTGGATATGCAGGCGGACAACGGCTCGGCCCAGATGTACGCCCATGGCCTGGGGCAATTGGCGCGGCAGCTCCGCCGCTACGACCTCACCCTGGATGATTTACTGCTGTATGTCCAGGGCGCTTTATCCAAGGATAAAGATTCGGGCGCAGGTGACCTCTCTGTACTTAATCAACCTGCCTCTGGCAGGCCGCTTGAGCCGGGTGCAAGCTCCGGGGATGTATTGAAAGCGCTGATGAACGGTCTGGCTGGCTGGGGGCAAATCGAAAGCGGGCAGGTCCCCACGGACAACCCGCTCGATATGGGTGCGTTATTCGAATTTGGCATGGCCTATATCCAGGCCAAGCAGCGCGGCGGCAGCCGGATCGAAATCCTGGCGGACGCCGCGGCTTCGGTCAGCCCATTAAGCAAGACGCCGCACCGCTATCTCTCCGGTAAGCTGGCCATCCAGGCGCTGCTGACCGCCATGCAAGGCACGTCCACCGGCCTGCTCGCTTAAAGCAGACCGGTCAATCAAAAGGGAACTCGTCCTCTTCGGGCTGTGGCGGCACCGGCTCTTCTTCCTCAGGCTTACGGTCCAGCATTTGCATCGTCGAGGCGACGACCTTGGTGATGTAACGCTTTTCGCCGTCTTTTTCGTACGTGTCAGTCTTCAGCCGGCCCTCGATAAATACCAGGCGGCCCTTGCCAAGGTATTCCTGGCAGATCTCACCCAGCCGGCCCCAGGCCTCTACGTTGAACCAGTTGGTTCTTTCCTTCGTCTCGCCATCTGCGCCGCGCCAGCGGTCGTCTACGGCCAGACTGAACTGGCAGACTTTGCTGCCCTTGGGGGTGAAGCGCGTCTCGGGATCCCTGCCGAGCCGTCCGATCAGCTGTACGCGATTCAGGTTTGCCATGGTTTGCTCCTTCACTCAGAACATTGCTGGTTTTTATCAAACCTCACCATATAGGTACAGTTTAGCGCGAGTTTTAATCTTGTCAAGGTGGGAAAACCTGGCTAGGTCCGGCCGCTCAAAGAACGACCGTTGTTGAGATAATGATGCCACAGCAAGCGCGCCGCGACGGCACGATAAGGCCGCCAAGCTTCCCCGATCTGAGCCAGCTCCGCTGGCGACGGCGCTTCCGCCATCGCCCACAAGCGTTGCACAGCCACCGCCAGGGCGCGATCCTGAACTGGCCAGATATCGGGCCGGCGCAGCACCATCAACAGGTAGATATCCGCAGTCCAGCCGCCGATGCCTTTTACGGAGATCAACTCACGCCGCACAGTCTCATCGTCTTTGCCGATCATGCTTTGCAGGTCAAGCTGGCCATCGATGATCGCCTGCGCCAGCCCACGGCAGTAGCCAGTCTTTTGCCGGCTGAAGCCGGCTTGCCGCAAAGCCTGATCTCCCAGCCCGAGAAATGCAACGGGTGTCAGACTGGGGCAGATCTCCAGCAGGCGGTTATAGGCCGCGCGCGCCGAAGCGAGAGACACCTGCTGCTCCAGGACGATCAGCACCAGGGTGGGGAAACCTGGCTCGCGTCCCCAAAGCGGCGGTGGCCCCAGCCGCTCCAGGATGTCCTGGAAATGCCTCTCGTGGCGGCCAAGCTGTGCCGCGTATTGGCGCACCGTTTCTTCTGTCAGAGGTAATGTCAAGTCCATGACTACACCGGATCGATCCTGAAATGGATGAGCCTTGAGGATAGCATGATACCTTAAATTACTGCACTATTGTCAAGATTTGCGTCCATTTTTTTCGTGAACGAGCCGGTTTAGACGGTCAAAACCGTTGCATTCTCGGTCAATCACTGGTATCCTTGGGTCGATTACTGGAACATAAAGATTACGCAATAAATATTGCGTTAATACAATAATAAGCAATTAAATTACGAGATATTGCATGTATATAGCCATCGAGGGAGTCATCGGAGTTGGGAAAACAACCCTGGCGCGGCTGCTACAGCCAGCGTTTCAGGCTGGGCTGATGCTCGAGGTCTTCGAAGAAAACCCCTTCCTATCAGATTTTTATGCCGACCGGCAGCGTTATGCATTTCAAACGCAGATATTCTTCCTGCTCAGCCGGTATCACCAGCAGCGGCGCACTGTGGCTGAGCTCATTGGACAGTTTGATAGCCTGATTGCCGATTATACCTTCGAGAAGGATGCCTTGTTTGCGCACATCAATCTGATGGGCGATGAGCTAGAGATGTATTACCGCGTTCACGAGGCCCTGGCAGAAAAAATTGTCTTCCCTGATTTAGTTGTGTACCTGCGTGCGGACACCGATGTCTTGATGCAGCGGATTACCTTGCGTGACCGGCCTTACGAGCGCAATATGGAGCGAGGCTACATCGAGGAGCTTAACCAGGGTTATGAAAGCTTCTTTGCTGATCACCAGGGGCGGCGTTCGCCGGTCTTAGTGATCGACACCGATCAGCTAGACTATATACACCGTAAAGCGGACCTCGAATGGGTAGAAAACCGCATTCGCCAGGTGCTTAAGGTCGCGCCTTACCAGCCGGAACTACCGCTGAATTTGCCTGGCTGATCGCCTGTCGAGGGAGACTGATTTTCGGTCAACGTGTTTGATTTTGGGAGCCGGGGATTTGTGAATGTAGAGACCAGCATGCGGATCACACGGGAAATGATGCTCAAAGTCGCCAGCGACACGGTTGCCCGCCAATCACGCGCTTCGCGCGGGCTGCTGGCGGCTTATCTGTGTGGCTCTTTGCTCGAAGAGGATTATCTGTTGGGCGGCACGGGGGATATCGATCTCGTGTATATCTATACCGCGCCGGTTGAAGCCCCACGCGAGATCATCAGCTTAACCGACGAGGTGCATCTGGATATCGCTCATTATTACCAGGGGGATTTTCGCGATACACGCAGCTTGCGGGAGCATGCTTGGCTTGGCCCGGCGCTTATTACTTGTCGGATCCTTTACGACCCACAGCACTTCATGGATTTCACCCAGGCCAGCGTGCGTGGGCAATTTGACCGCTCCGACCACATCTACAAACGCGCCAGCCAGCAATTGGACCAGGCTCGCAGCATCTGGCTGCACTACCAGACCTCCCGGGTGCATCCAGGACCGGAGGATGTGCTTGCTTACCTCCAGGCATTGGGCTACGCGGCCAACGCCGTCGCCAGCATCAGCGGAAAACCACTGACAGATCGCCGTTTCTTGCTCCAATTCCCCGGCCGGGCCGAGGCTTTTGGAAAGCCCGGCCTACACGCCGGCTTGCTGGGGTTGCTTGGATACCCCAATCTGCCGGAGGGTACATGGAGTGAATGGCTGCCACAATGGCGGTCTGCCTACCAGGCAATCCCGGCGGCACAGGCCAGCCCGCGTCTGCATCCCGCTCGATTGGCCTACTACTTGAGCGCATTTACCAGCCTTGGTGCTGGGCCCCAGCCGGAGACCGCTCTGTGGCCGCTGTTGCGCACCTGGACGATGGCGGCCGGTTATCATCCCCCGGATTCCCGCGAGCGGCGGGCGGGGCACCAGGCCTGACCAGCTCGATCTGGTT
>MGNS01000072.1:37556-43168 GCA_001795165.1 Chloroflexi bacterium RBG_16_57_11 | reverse complement strand
GCATTTGCGGAACGCATCCAGGCGCTGGATGCCTATCTTGACTCGATCGAAGAGGGCCTGGAGACCTGGGTGCGGGCCAATGGCGCCTGGGATGCCTGAGGGTACAAGTTTCACGTGAAACCTGGGAGCGAGCCTTGCAGCTTCTGTTCCCTGAGTTAATTTGTTTCACGTGAAACCTGGACCAATGCTTTTCCCAGCAGGTCACGCTTCCAGATCAGCCAGCCTACAAACAAGATCATCGGTATCCAGCCGACCAGACTGGTCAATGTCCCGCCCAGCGCCATATTGACCCCGGGCATAAAGACCAACGGAAACCCCGCGAATGCATTCAGCGAGGCATGCCCCAGCGCCGGCGCCCAGGGGCTTCCGGTTCGCAGGTAGAGCCAGCTCAGTATCGCTCCAAACAATACGCAAAAGCCAATCATCAAGAACATCCCCAGGATGGGCTGGTTTGGGTAATTATGTCCCTGGAGAATGGCCGGCCAGTGCCAGACACCCCAAATCACCCCGCTGAGCAGAATCGCGCGCCCCTGGCCCAGCGGGAAAAGCTTGGGCAACAGGTAGCCGCGCCAGCCCAGCTCCTCGCCCAGCGCAAACAGCGTATTGAACAAGGGGGCAAGGGTGATCGAGAACAGGATCTGGATGCCAACGATCAAACCAGGCGGCAGTGCCGCACCGGAGGTCTGCGCCATCGCTCCCCGGATAGCCTTGAATTCCAGATCCGGCTGGCCGACACCCAGCAGCGCGGTTAACAGGCCCGCGGCAATCACCAGCAGCGGCGGCACCAGCCAGGCCAGAAGATAGGTCCATCGGTCGCCCAGGCGGTTCAAATGCAGCTTGCTGGTTGGCTCTCGATCGACCATTCGGTTCGTCAGGATGGCTGCCAGGCCGGGAGCCCACATCGCCGCAGACCAGCACACAAGCGTAATGTACTGCCGGGTGAGCGGCTCCACTGAGCGGAATGCCAGGGGTATTACGAACAATACCCAGGCCAGGGAAAAGGCGATGATGAGAAATACAGCGATGCTTTTTCGTTGTAACATTTTCGTGTCCTTGATAATTTTAAGGTGACGGATCAGGCCTGGTTCTTGGCATCTGTCACCGGTGTATTATGGGCCAGGGCCAGCATGCCTGTCAGTGCGCCCAGGTTCATTGTGTCAACCGCGCTGCTGGATGTCTGCCAGCGGCATCTGACCGATGATCTCACGCAGCGCCGTTTGCGCCGCCCACACGATCGCGGCGCGGTAATCCGCCACCTACAGCGCAGCTTTCTCGGCGTCCCACCTATGTCTGGGGGCGCGGGTTTTTGCGGTGGTTTGATCAGCCTCGCTCTTCTTCATCGTAATCACGCTCTTCCGTTGTTTTAAGTTGTCCCTCGAACGCCTGCCGGATCTCTCCTGTGGCATATCCCAGGCGCAGAGCTTCTTGGATGCAATAATTCATCAGGCCTTCCAGTCCTTGCCAGCGCAATTGTTGTGGGGATTCCGTCGATGGCGCTTCCCAGACGTAGGTGCCGCGGCCGTGTTGGGTGGAGATCAGCCCCGCCTCGTCCAATAATCGATAGGCCCGCGCAACGGTGTTAAAATTGACACGCAGGTCGGTGGCAAGCTGGCGGATGGTCGGCAATTGATCGCCCGGCCGCAGCTCACCGCTCACCACCATCTGGCGGATTTGCTCCACGATCTGCAGGTAGATCGGCTGGCCCGAGCGAAAATCAAGCTGGATGTGCATCATGCGTCATGGATGGCTCATTTAATCTTGTATTGTATCTTTGTATGATTGTCTTATTGTATTATTGTATAATTGTATGCAAATCGTGTTTTTTGTCAAGAGGTGATCGACCGTATGATCATCAGCGCCAGCCGCCGCACAGACATCCCGGCTTTTTACGCCCCATGGTTCATTAACCGCATTCGGGCGGGGTTCTGTGAGGTGCCAAACCCTTTCAACCGGGGGCAGATAACCCATATCTCCCTGCTCCCTGAAGATGTGGATGTGATCGTCTTCTGGACGCGCAACCCGCGCCCGCTTTTTCCATATCTCGGCGAGCTGGAGGCGCGTGGATATCGATACTATTTTCAATACACCTTGTTGGGTTACCCGCCTGAAATCGACGCCAATGGCCCCGCCGCTCAGGCCTCGCTCGTGACATTCCGGGAGCTGGCGCAGCGCGTAGGCCCTGATCGGGTGATCTGGCGTTACGACCCGATTGTGCTCAGCCAGATCACGCCGCCGGCTTATCACCGCCTGGCTTTTGCCCGCCTGGCAGTTGAGCTGGCAGGCTTTACCCGGCGCTCGGTGATCAGCTTGATGGATGATTATCCAAAAATCCGCGGCCGCTTGCAGGAAATGGCCCGCCAGGGGGCGCAACTGCTGCCTTTTTCGATGGACGGGGCGGTAATTGAAGGGGAGATGCCCGTGCGGCTGGACGATTTGCTGAAAGAACTGGCCGCCATCGCCCGTTCGCACCACATGGAGATGGTCAGCTGTGCGGAGGATTCAGACCTGCAGCCTTATGGAATCTTACCGGGCAAGTGCGTCGATGACCAACTCATTGAGCGCCTTTTCGGCATCCAGGTCTCTCACACCAAAGACCCGGGCCAGCGCAGCGCTTGTGGTTGCGTGGTCAGTAAGGATATCGGCATGTACGACTCGTGCCTGTTCGGCTGCCGGTATTGTTACGCCACCACCAGCTTTGCGCGCGCCCGGGCCAATTATCTGCGCCACGACCCGGAAGCGCCGTCTTTGTATTCGTGAATAGATTACCACAGGTAAGGCAACGGGGGCTGATTGCGTCTCGCCGCCAGCCGGGCATCCACCCCCAGGCTGCGCCCGGCGCGCGTCCAGAACACTACAAAAAGAATGCCCAGAATCGTGACATAGCTCCACGGCCAATCGTGGCCGAGGGTCGCCAGGAAGGTGTTGAGGATAAAGAAGGCCGCCGCCACGCTGGTCCAGGGTGTCAATAACCCGATCAAGAGGCAGAGCCCAAGCAGAAACTCTGTGACCAGTTGGAAGGGCGCAAAAACCTCCCGGATGGGCAAAATGACCCCATTGATGAAGGTCGCGTACAGCCCCAGCGGGTTCTCGGATTGCGGAAAGATGTCTGTGAAGAAGACTTCCAGGCCATCCGGCGTGTAGAAGCCTTTGTACAGGTTGCTGGCCCAGGTGGTCAAAAAGAGCACCCCTATCAGGATGCGCAGCAGTGCGATCCAGGACAGCGGCACTTTAGGTTCGGCAGAGGATGAAAATGGGTTCTTCATGCTTGACCCTTCAATTTAATCTTTGTCTATGCTGTTATACCTGGGATCTCGACTCGAATCCCCTCAAATCGCTTGAAATGTTTCTGGTCGAAGGTAATAACCGTTTTGATGCTATCCTCGGCCATCCAGGCGGCGTTATATGCGTCAATGAAATCGACCGATTTTTCCACATGCCATAGGGTCGCCTGTAGTACCCGGTCGCTGGCTGCCACTTCAAGGCCAGGTGTATTTAAAATCGCCAGGACGTTGTCTTGAACTGCACTGGGTGGCAAGCGATAATATGACTCCAACGTCCAGACGATCTCGGCGATCACCATGCTGTTTGTCACCAGCAAAATCTCACCTCTTTTAGCCCGGTGGAGGATTTTCTCGAAGGCATCTGCCTGTTCAGATACGTCGTTGGTCAGGTATCGTAAAAACAGGTTGGTGTCGGCAAAGGTGCGCTCAGGTTCCATGGGGAGCGACCTTTTTGACCTGTGCTTCGATCACCTTTTGGCGAATGGCGTCAAAATCTTGCGGCGCGGGGACGGGCACACTACCGCGCAAGTCCAGTAACGTCCGGGTAATCGGCTGCAGGATCAGCTGATCGCCCTGGGTCAAAACTGCGATATGGTCGCCTTCTTGCAGGCCTATCTTTCGCCGGATCGTGCTGGGGAGGGTGATTTGGCCGCGCCGGCCTACCTTTATTGTAATCATCGGACAAATCTCCTTTGGCGGATAATAATAACCTTGCGGATAGAATTCATTATATCCGCAATTCTATCGTATGTCCAACGCTTTCTTAGCATAGATTATCATTCGGAAAGCAGCTTGAATGCGGTCCGCCGTCCATAGCCCTGGCCGAAGACCAGCGCAAACCAGACGCGCGTAAACCCATCCAGCGCCGCGGCAGTATCCAAATTCCCGATGTAGACTGGCCGCAGCCCAACCTCGGCAATCAGTTGTTCTGCGGTCGAGCGAACCGCCGGGTCGCCGCAGAAAAACAGATCGATCTGCTGGCCGCCGATCTGTGGGTCGGCGAAGTTCTCCCAACCTAGTGTGCTGAAGGCGCGCACAGGGCGGGCGCTGGGCGCCACCTCTGCCAGCATGGTTAGGACGTTCATCTCGGCGCCGCGCACGTTGTTCGTGGCGTCAATAACGATTTTTCCAGCCAGGGCATGTGCGTGTCCTGAAACAAAATCTGCCGCTGCCGCACCAGGCAGCGCCAGAAGCACCACCTCACCGAGGGCGGCTGCCTGTCCGGCCTCTCTCACCTCGCCGGTGGTGCGCAACGCTTCGTATCTGGCGTCACCGGGATTCCGCACTCCAAACCGGATTATGTGTCCCACCGAAGCCCACTTGCGGCCTAGTGTACCGCCAATTTGGCCTGCTCCGATAATGCCGATATTCATCTCAATGCTCCTTGTCCTTTAGAGGTGTACAAGATTCCGTAAGCAATCAGCGCCTCCATGCCGTATCCCGTGATCAGATAACCGAATTGCGCCACGGCGTTCAGGGCCAGCAAGTGACCTGGCCTTCGCCGGCATGTTTACGGACTTGATCGCTTGATTTTAATTGACTGGGCGCGCTTACAGTGGCGATGATACTATTTAAATGCATGTTTGGTGAATTAGAACAAATGTTTTGACAATATTTATCTTTTTAGGTATAATAGTCCGAACCGATAAGGAAATCACAGAATGCAAAAACTGACCACCTTTCTAATGTTCGATGGCAGGGCCGAAGAAGCGATGAACTTTTATATAAGGCTTCACACCTAGGTCCGAGCACCTCCGGATACGCAATCACCACGCTTGCAGTTATTTTATCAGACATCAGAAAGAGACGCAGAAAGGAACAATTCAATGAGCGGAGTTCGAGTTTTGGTTGGCACGCGCAAGGGGGCTTTTATCCTGACTTCGGATGGCAAGCGCGAAAAGTGGGACGTCAGTGGGCCGCATTTCGCCGGCTGGGAAATCTACCACCTCAAAGGATCGCCCGTTAACCCGGACCGGATTTACGCCTCCCAGTCCAACGGCTGGTTCGGGCAGGTGATCCAGCGCTCGAATGACGGCGGGGTGACCTGGGAAACGCCTGGCGGCGGACTGGGAAAAACGCCCGATGGCATGCCGCGGGGTGAAAGCAACAAATTTGTTTACGAGGGTGAGGTCGGTACGCACCAATGGTACGACGGCACGCAGCACCCCTGGGAGTTCAAGCGCGTCTGGCGCCTCGAGCCCTCCCTGACCGATCCTGACATGGTCTACGCCGGGGTGGAAGACGCTGCTATGTTCCGCTCCACTGACGGCGGGACGACCTGGCAGGAGCTTTCCGGTCTGCGGGAGGCTAAAGGACACCTGTGGTCGCCGG
>MGNS01000072.1:4323-37494 GCA_001795165.1 Chloroflexi bacterium RBG_16_57_11 | reverse complement strand
CCATCTCGGCAGCCGGCGCCTTCCGTACCGATGACGGTGGCCAGACCTGGCGGCCGGTCACCAGCGGCCTGGTATCTGCTTATGAGCTCCCTGACCCGCAGGCCGAGGTGGGCCATTGCGTCCACAGCATTGCCATGCACCGCTCGCGCCCGGATGTTCTGTTCATGCAGAAGCACTGGGACGTGATGCGCAGCGATAACGCTGGCGAGCAATGGTACGAGATCAGCGGGGACCTGCCGACCGACTTTGGCTTCCCGATCGCCGTCCACGCCCACGAGCCGGACACCGTTTACGTAGTCCCGATCAAGAGCGATTCGGAACATTATCCTCCCGAGGGCAAGCTGCGCGTCTACCGCAGCCGCACAGGCGGTAAGGAGTGGCAGGCGCTGACCAAAGGGCTGCCGCAGAAGGACTGCTACGTGAATGTTCTGCGCAGTGCCCTGGCAGTCGACTCGCTCGATCCCGGCGGCGTTTATTTCGGCACCACCGGCGGGCAGGTGTACGCCTCGGCCGATTCCGGCGATCGTTGGGCCGCCATCGTCCGGGATCTCCCTGCCGTGCTGTCGGTCGAAGTCCAGACCTTGCTATGATCCGGGTTGTGCTCCCCACGCACTTGCGCCGGTTGGCCAACGTCGGCCGAGAGATTGAGCTTCAGGTCGATGGACCTGCCACCATCGGCGCGGTGTTGGACGCCCTGGAAGCGCAGTATCCGATGCTGCGTGGGACGCTGCGCGACCACGTCACGAAAGAGCGCCGGCCTTTCATCCGGTTTTTTGCCTGTCAAGAGGATTGGTCCCACGAGCCGCAGGAGGCCCCGCTGCCGGAGGCGATCGCCACCGGCGCGGAGCCTCTGTGGGTGGTGGGCGCCATGGCTGGCGGCTAGGCAGCATTAAAAGGATGCCAGCCAGCAACCTTCTCCGGGATCCTGACAATTAATGTCGATTTTGTGAAGCCTCGTTCGACGTATATATAGAGAGCGAGGTTTCGCCTTGGTACAGATTTACCCGGCAACCTGGCTCCAATCCCACAACCAAAAGGAGTACGACAATGCGAGTAATAGTTTTGATCAAAGCTGACCAGGACAGCGAGGCAGGCGTTATGCCGAGCGAGCAGTTGCTTACCGAAATGGGGCAGTACAACGAAGAGCTGGTGAAAGCCGGCGTCATGCTCGCGGGCGAAGGACTGCACCCAAGCTCGAAGGGCAAGCGCGTTAGGTTCTCGGGAGGGAAGAAAAACGTAATCGACGGCCCCTTCACCGAGACGAAAGAGCTGATCGCCGGTTTCTGGCTCTGGCAGGTCAGGTCGATGGACGAGGCGGTCGAATGGGTCAAGCGTATGCCCTATCCGGTCAATTCTCCTGAGACGGAGATCGAGATTCGCCCGGTGTTCGAGATGGACGACTTTGGCTCCGAGTTCACGCCTGAACTCAGAGAGCAAGAGGCGCGCCTGCGCGCCCAGGTCGAGGGGAGTGCGAAGCGATCCTAGCATAAAGCAAATCCTATATCGAGTGGAGCTAGGTTATGGCGACCTCCGATACCCATCGCGCAATCGATGCAGTCTGGCGGATTGAATCGGCGAAGATCATCGCCAGTCTCACTCGCATGGTGGGTGAGGTTGGCCTGGCTGAAGACCTGGCGCAGGACGCGCTCGTGATCGCGTTGGAGCGGTGGCCGGAGTCGGGCATCCCGAACAATCCGGGCGCCTGGCTCATGGCCACCGCTAAGCATCGTGCGGTTGACCAGTTGCGGCGAAGAACTACGCTGGAGCGTAAGCATGAGCAGCTGGGTCGCGAGCTCGAGATCCAACAAGCGGTGAGCGAGGCGGATTTCGATACCGCCCTCGACGATGACATCGGTGACGACCTCTTGCGCCTCATCTTCACAGCGTGCCATCCGTTGCTCTCGACTGAGGCGCGCGTTGCGCTCACCTTGCGGCTGATCGGAGGCCTGACAACCTGGGAGATCGCGCGTGCCTTCCTGGTAACGGAGGCGACCATCGCTCAACGCATCGTGCGGGCAAAGCGCACCCTGGCCGAAGCGCATGTTCCTTTCGAGAACCCGAGCGAATCCGTCCGCGCCGCCCGACTGTCATCCGTGTTGGAGGTTATCTATCTCATCTTCAACGAAGGCTACTCAACGACCGCCGGCGACGACTGGGTGCGACCGGCGCTGTGCGAGGATGCGCTCCGTCTTGGCCGGATCCTGGCTGAGCTCGTTCCGCACGAGCCCGAAGTTCACGGTCTTGTTGCGCTGATGGAGATTCAGGCCTCACGTATTCGGGCGCGGGTTGGCCCGTCGGGGGAGCCCATTCTGCTCTTGGATCAAAACCGCCTCCGCTGGGACCAGCTCCTCATCCGGCGCGGCCTCGTGGCGCTTGAGCGCGCCGAGAAACTCGGCGCCGCGCTCGGGCCATACGCATTGCAGGCCGCAATTGCCGCCTGTCACGCACGCGCACGCATCCCCGCCGAGACGGACTGGGCGCGCATCGCGGCGCTCTACGATGCCCTTGCCCAACTCATGCCATCACCCGTTGTGGAGCTGAACCGCGCAGTCGCGTTATCGATGGCGTATGGTCCGGCAGCAGGGCTTGAGATCGTTGATTTGCTCACCTCCGAGCCATCACTGGAGGATTATCACCTCCTGCCAAGCGTGCGCGGCGACCTGCTCGCCAGGCTAGGCCGTTTCGACGAAGCCCGCGCAGAGTTCGAGCGCGCGGCAACACTCACCTGCAACACACGCGAACGCGAACTGCTCTTCGAGCGAGCCCGAACGGCTGAGCTATCAGCGGCTGACGCTGGTCGTTAGCCGCGAAGTTGAGGTTCGGGTGGATGGGCCGGTTACCATCGGCGCGGTGTTGGACGCCCTGGAAGCGCAGTATCCGATGCTGCGCGGGACGCTGCGTGACCACGTCACGCAAGAGCGCCGGCCTTTCATCCGGTTTTTTGCCTGTCAAGAGGATTGGTCCCACGAGCCACAGGAGGCCCCGCTGCCAGAGGCGATCGTCACCGGCGCGGAGCCTCTGTGGGTGGTGGGCGCCATGGCCGGGGGGTAGATTCCAGTATCAGGAATGATCAAGCAAGTAGGGGTCTATACGCGGGTTGAGTCGGCCAGGGATGGTGTAAACCCGCCTCAGATCGCGCCAACTAAATAAATCACTTTTAAATTGCGTGATTGTGATTAATATCATATGGGGGGGGGTGATAAACAACACTTGAATTACTCTGCGACCAGACCTATATTAATGTTTGGGCTATCAGTTTGGATCTCGCCATAAAGGGTGAAGCAGTGAGAGGTCAAAATCTACGCTGAACTTTCGAAATCGAGGGTTCAGCCAGGAGGTGCAGATGAAACACTCACTTGGTCTGGTGATCGGCGCTTTGCTGAGCTTAAGTCTGTATATTAGTACCGATAGCTCTGTTCGAGCGATTGGGGAAGCCTCAACCGCTCTGGCAACTAAACCGCTCTGTTCAACGCAATTCCACGAACAAGAAATTCCTGATGACGGCAGTTGGCTCCAGGTTTGCCTGCTGGATCCAGCCGCCCCGGACGGCACCACCGTTACAAAAGCGAATGTAAAATACCGCATAGAACATCCCAACACCGATCAGTTGGAGGTGTTGCTAACGCGCGAAGATGGTATCATCCGTCAGCACTTGTGGGAGCGCGGTAGCCTGGTTAAAGGTCCTGAACTTGGGAAAGCAACCGGGTTGGACATTTTTAATGGGACACCTGCCCAAGGCGGGTGGTATTTCTGGGTGCGCGACGCGGTTCCTGGCCAGTCCGGGTGGCTGCGAGATGCGTCGATCAGCATATATTACACCCCTGTAGGCCCGCTTCCGATACAGATATCCGGAACGCCTGGGCGTCCAACCTCCTTGCGTATTCCTCCTGGTGTAGAAAAATCCATCACACCAGATCGAGATGAGAAGAAATCAGAAGGCGAGGTTCAAAGCTTATTGTTGGAGCCTGATGGTTGGAGAATCCTCACGCTTGAGACGTTCGAAAGCAATTTTCCGGGCGCCGGTTGGGCGCTGGTGGACAATAATCCAAACGATGGCAAAGAATACCTGTGGGATGATGACGACTTTCGCTCTAATGATGGTTATTGGGCTGCCTGGCCCGCCAATGGTGGTGCGGATGGCCTGGACCCTGCATTTTCCACCTACCCACCGAATGCGCAAAGTTGGATGATTTACGGTCCTTTTGACCTGGGCGATGCCACAGGAGCCACAGCAGCCGAAGCAATATTCTGGCTTTGGCGGCAGATTGAGGAAAACTATGATTACATCTTCTTCGGAGCCTCCGGCGATGGCGCCACTTTCAATGGTTTGATGTGGGATGGAACGGCGGAATGGGATGGTGTACAAATTGATTTAAATAATTACCTGGGAGACTCGACTGTTTGGGCAGGCTGGTATTTTTACAGTGATAATGTTGTCCAATATGAAGGTCCTTGGGTCGATAACATCATGATCCGCAGGTATACGCCTGGGCAGGTGACAGCGCAAGGTATATTAGAATATCCAGACAGGAACGACTCCAGGTCAGGGGGCGTTTCACTAACGTTTATCTTTACGACCAGGACCTTGAGGGGATAGATGATCTGCTGGTCACGACAACCACAGACGCTAATGGCTTCTTTCAATTTCCCGCCAGGACGAACTGGGATTCCGATGGTACGGCCAGCAATCCGATGTACCGCCGGCTCGACCTGTACGCCGTGTTCGAGGCCGATTACAATGACAGCGGGATGTCCAGGCATCGTGTGGCAGACTTTGATGACCAAACCTATAAATGGAATCGTTCCCCCATCACCAATGCACCAGATGGAATTGCTGACTTGAGTACTCCAATACTGGTCGATTCGCTAAACCTTGAAGCAATGTGGATTTTCCAAGATTTGCGACGGGCGTGGGAATATGTGCATGAAAACAGTGGCATCGATTCCGGCTCTATTTCCGCCCGATGGGAGTTAGGTCAAAATGGGCTGTTTCCATGTCTTGAAGGCTCGTGCTTTAAATGGTTTTGGGCCATATATTTTCATCGCCCAAGACAATGTGATTTCCGCTGACGCCATTGTGCACGAGGCTGGGCACCACTATCTATGGAATGCTACCGGGTGGTGGTGGTGGGATCCTCCATGCTGGGATCATGCGCCGTTCAGTCAAGAAGATGACACCTGCGCCTGGAGTGAGGGCTGGGCGGATTTCCTTCCTCTAGCGGTAAACGGCGATGCGTGTTATGACTATGATGAGGGCCCTTGCACTGGGAATCCAGATGAAAGACACTTTAACCTGGAAACTCATGGGCGAGGCGATCAATTTCCGGAAGGCGATGTCGTCGAGGGTCGGGTAGCCGGCGCCTTATACGATCAGTTCGATAGTGCAAACGAAGGATTCGACAGTGCCACATTTGGCTTTGTCCCTATTACGGATATCGCGTTCCATGGAGAGAGTGAAGATCGCTTCTCTATGTTTTGGGAGAGTTGGAAGGCCAGCGGGCAAAATAAGCACAATGCCGTGCGGGCGATTTACCAGAACACCATTGATTACGATGGTGCACCGCGCTTCGATCTGCCGCTGCCGGATGTTACTGTGCTGCAAGGTATTTCCTATCCTCATATCATCGACCTGTGGGCGTTTACAGGTGATGACGAAAGCACTGACCCTGAATTGAGCTATCAGATCACAGTTGTGAGCGACTGGCACTGCGAGGCCAGCCTTGATGGACGATGGGTGAACGTGATTCCACAGCCGGGTTGGCTGGGCCAGTGTATTGTGACCCTGCGAGTCAGCGACAGCTTCAAGACAGCTGAGGACGTCTTTCAGGTCACAGTCGCGCCAGTGCAATCCTGGATGCACCTACCTCTTGTATTCAGATAGCCTCCTGAAAATAAGGAGCTGGCGATGAATGTTAAACGGTTCTTAATGTGTATACTTCTGTTTACTAGTCTCACAGCCTGCGCAAATAGCGCTTCGGACAAGGGCGGCTGTAGCATGCAGGGAGAATTATGCATCCAGGTTCGGGCGAAAGAACCTGTTCATTTCGACGAGCCGGTCACGATTATGATCACCGTGACCAGCGAGAAAGACATTGCCGGTCTCGTGGTCTCTCTGACTACCTGGCCGAAGAGCATCGTCGTGCAAGACGCGTTCAAAGCAGAGCCGGGTAAGGTATCTTGGAAAGATCAAGGTAAGATTGATTGGCGTGTCGATATTAAAGCGAATCAAACCGTCACCTTCACTCGCTCGCTAAAACTTCCGCCTCCGACGATTGATTTAGCCCATTATGATATCTTCGTCCGCGCCAGCACGCCACAATTGAGCGCTGATGATTCCCTGGTAATCTATCTCAACCGCGAAGATAAGCAGGTTTATCTCTCAGGTACTTCGATTCCGATCACGCCGGGGTCGCTACCCACCATGGATCCGGTCCATCTGGCGACTTTGTACGCTATGCCCACAGCCACATCCTGGCCGACTTGGACCCCGCCCCCGCCGACCGTCACCCCCAGCCCTTCCACCACTCCCTATCCAGCACCGGAGGAATCCTCTAGCCTGTCCTACCCGCCGCCGGCTATGCCTTACCCGTGAGGGTTTATCAGAAAGGTGCGTTGCACATTTGATGTGCAACGCACCTGATCACTCGGGCCTTTACTTGCGCAGGTCGCGCAGCTTCTGGAATAGCTCGCGCTCCTGCTGGGTCAGGTCCCGCGGCAACTGCACCTGGACGGTGACGAACAGGCTGCCCCGCTCCTGGGGGTTCTTCAGCTTGGGCATGCCCAAACCGCGCAGGCGGAAAACCTTTCCGTTGGCGGTCTCCGGCGGGATGGTCAGCTCGACCGATTTTTCCAGCGTCGGCACCTGGATCGTGCCGCCCAGCACGGCGGTGTACAGATCGACCGGCACAGTGGTCTTCAGGTCGTCGCCTTCGCGGGTGAACGACGGGTGCGGCAGGACCTCGACCTTCAGGTACAGGTCGCCCGTCGGGCCGCCGGCCGCGCCTGCAGCGCCTTGACCGCTCAGGCGGATGCGCGAGCCGGTCTTGACGCCCGGCGGGATCTTGGCTTCGATGCGCTTACCGCCCTCCCATTCCAGGCTGCAGGTGGTGCCGCGCAGGGCGTCTTCGAGGCTGACCTGGATGGTGTGCTCGCTGTCCTGACCGCGGCTGGCGCGGGCGCCACGTGGCTGGTAGGCGCTGCCTGGCTGGCGGCCCAGGCCGCCGAACAGCGTCTCGAAGAAATCGGAGAAGCCGCCAAAACCGCCACCCCCGCTGAAGCTGCCGCCGAACATCTGCTCCAGGTCTTCCTGGGTCACGGTGCGGGTGTAGGTTTGACCGCCGCCGGGGCGGTTGGTCCACTGCGTCCAGTCGAAGTCTTGCGGCCTCCCGCCGCTGCGGGTGTACTGCTGCCACTGCGAGCCAAATTGGTCGTATTTCTGCCGCTTGGCTGGATCGGATATCACCTCGTAGGCCTCGTTGATCTCCTTGAACTTCTCTTCCGCGGCTTTATTCCCCGGGTTGAGATCGGGGTGATACTGGCGCGCCAGCTTGCGGTAGACCTTCTTGATCTCCTCCGGCTGGGCGTTTTTTCCAACGCCGAGGGTTTTGTAGTAGTCTTTGTATTCCATAAGCGGACTCCGATCCTGATATTTATAATACTCGAAAGTAAGAATCGTATCGGAGGATTATTAATAGAATCTAAGAATGCCGGTAGCTGCGAAAACCAGCCGATGCGATAACAGTGTCCGAGTGGCATCCGTCGCCAACAGACGCCGCCGAATTTGTTCGGGGGCTGGCAAGCGAAACGTGTTGGAAGCACCTTTCGCGCCAAAACCCATTGTTTCTTCGCTAGGAAATTTTGAGTGCTGCTTAATTTAAATGCTGAATAACTGCCTTAATCGTTTTTGAACTTCGTTTTGCATCAATGGACTTAATTGCCCTAGTTCTCGTTGGATAATGGCTGTTGATAGGGTCAGCAGGCGGTGCAACTGTTATAAGGGGAAAAGGACAAGGACAACTTTATACTTCGTCATCAAAGGGCTTGCCGTCTTCGCGGGTGTAGATATCCTCTCTGGGTTCCCGCAGAAAGTCGAACGCCGGACTGCGGGTAGCTACGTAGAGCCATTCTCCTTCTTCCCAATCTTGATCCTCGGAATAGAGCACAATCACGCGTACTCGCCGGGGGCCTGGGATGGGCAAGCGGTCATCCAGGCGAAGCTGGCTATTTTCGTCAATGGTTCCAGTTAGCTCAACAGCATTTAGTGAGTGTTCCATATGTTTCTTCCTAGGCTTGGATCAAGTATAACACTGCATCCCCGATTATTACATTCCTCATATACTCCGCTTGCGCCTTTCTAACGCGCACGGCGTAAGATAGGCTCAGAATTGAGATTTACAAGAAACTTGTTAATTATAATTTCAGGAGGTATCCCAATGATGTACCGTCGCTATCGTGTCCCTAGTATGTGGCGTGAAATGGATCGCCTGCAGCGCGAGATGAACCGTCTATTCGAGGACTACGGCCCGATGCGCGTACGCAACGCCCCGTCCTACCCGGCGTTGAATGTATGGAGCAATGATGAGGGGCTGCTGGTCACCGCTGAGGTGCCCGGGGTCAGCCCGGATGACATCGAGGTCAATGTGATTGGTGAGACGCTGACCTTGAGCGGGGTCCGTAAGCCGGACGAGCTGAAGGAAGGCGCCCGCTATCACCGCCAGGAGCGTGGTTATGGCAAGTTCTCCCGCACGCTGCAACTACCCTTCCCGGTGAGCGTCCCAAAGATTGAGGCTACTTTCAAGCACGGCGTGCTGAACGTCCGCTTGCCGCGCGCCGAGGAAAGCAAGCCGCGCAAGATCGCGGTCAAGAGCGCCTAAAATACCTTGGTGCACCTTATCGAGGATGGAATAATGGAGGTTTGAGATGGCTGAAAACGTAACGACCATGGAAATTGAAAAAGAAGAGGTCGCTCCTGCGGAAGGCACTGAGCGCACCCGTGAGTGTGCCTGCTTTGTCCCGCGCGCCGATATTTACGAAGTGGATGACCAGATGGTCATCGTGGCAGATGTGCCCGGCGTGGACGAGGACTCAGTTGAGATCACGCTGGAGAAGAATATCCTGACCATCAATGCTTTTACTGAGCCGGTCGAGATGGAGGGTTTTGCCCCGGTTTTCGCCGAATATGAAGTGGGCGATTACCAGCGCAGCTTCAAGCTTTCGGATGAGATCGACCGCGACAAGATCCAGGCTACGATCAAGGACGGCGTGTTGCGCTTGTACCTGCCCAAGGCTGCCGCCGCCCAGGCGCGCAAGATCAGCGTCAAAGCGGGCTGAGAATATTCTCCTTAAATTTCAGACCTTGAAGGATGTGCGATGCGAAGCATCGCCCCAGTCCTTCAGGGTCTTTTTTTATACCCCCGTCATGGGTTATACTTGGATTTTGCCACTATCCGGCGAATCTTCAGGCCGGAGGCGCAGAGGCAGAATATGTCCTTTCGCAGCCATCTCAAGCAGTTGGAAGAGGATCACTCCCTGGTGCGGATTAGCGCTCCGATCTCCAAGACCTACGAGATCGCAGGGGTGCTCAAGCAGCTCGAGCCGCGGCCGGTGCTGTTCGAAAACGTGCAGGAATCTGGGTTCCGCCTCGCCGGCAACCTGGTGTGCAGCAAGGCCGATTTCGCCCGCTATTTCGACGTACCGGTTTCGGGGATCATCCCCTTGCTCAGCCGGGCGATCGATCAGCGCTCACCTTGTCCGGTGATCAATGAGGCGCCCTGCCAGGAGGTGATCATCCAGGAACTCGACCTGGACCTGCTCCCCATCCTGCGCCACTGTGAGCGGGATGGCGGGTACTATATCAGCTCGGGGGTGGTGATCGCCCGGCATCCAGTCTACGGGCAGAATGCCGACTTCCATCGCTGCATGCAGTTCTCCAGAAACGAGATGGCGGTGCGCGTGGTGCGCTCACGCCATTTTGACACGTTCCTGCAGGAGCTGAAGGCGGTGGATGTGGCGGTGTGCGTCGGTGTTGGACCGAACGTGCTGGTTGCCGCTGCCACCTCGGTCGAGATCGGCGTGGACGAATTGGAGATTGCTAACGCGCTGGAGCCGCTGCCGCTGGTCCGTGCAAAAACCGTCGAGCTACTCATCCCCGCCGAGGCTGAGTTCGTGCTGGAAGGTACGGTTTACCTGGAGCGCAGACACCCCGAAGGACCGTTTGTTGATCTGACCGAGACCTACGACGTGGTGCGCCAGGAGCCGGTCTTTGTCGTCAAGGCGATCACCCACCGCCATGACGCCATCTGGCACGCCCTGCTGCCCGGCGCGCTGGGGCACAAGCTGCTGATGGGCATGCCGCGTGAGCCAACTATCTTCAAGAAAGTTAATGAAGTGGTGCGCTGCCTGGACGTCAACGTTGGCCCAGGTGGCTGCTCCTGGCTGCACGCCGTCGTGCAGATCGACAAGCAGGCCGAAGACGACGGGCTGAAGACCATCCAGGCGGCCTTCGCCGGTCACCGCTCGTGCAAGCACGTCTTTGTGGTGGACCGGGATATCGACATCTACGACCCTCTGGCGGTGGAATGGGCCATGGCGACGCGTTTCCAGGTCGATCGAGATATGGTGGTGCTGGAAAAAGAACAGGGCTCCAGCCTGGACCCCAGCGCCGAGCCGGGCACCTATCTAACGACCAAAGTGGGCTTTGATTTGACCAAGCCGCTGGAGGCCAGGGGCAAGGTGTACGAGAAGGCTGAGTTTCCGAAGGTGGAGTTGAGCCGTTATATTGGATGATGCCACATGAGACTGACCTCTGAAGAACAAGCCATGTTGGCCGGCGACCACGGCCGCGCTGCCCGCAAGGCGATGGAGATCCTGGTTGCCCTGGGTGAAATCTTCGAGGCGGAGTGCATGCTGCCTGTGACTTCGGTGCAGATCGCCGGGGTCAGCTACGACAACCTGGGCGAGGCCGGGCTGGAGTTCTTGCAAGAGATGGCCGACGGCGGCGGGCAGGCGCGCGTGCTGGCGACACTTAACCCGGCCGGGATGGATGTGGAGAATTGGCAGGCGCTGGGCATCCCGGCGGATTTCGCCGCCAACCAGCAGCGCGTCCTGGAGGCCTTCGCTCACATGGGGGTGCAGGTCACCTGTACGTGCACGCCGTACCTGTCCGGTAATACGCCCGGCTTTGGTGAGCACATCGCCTGGGCCGAGAGCAGCGCGGTGTGCTACGCCAACTCCGTGCTGGGGGCACGAACCAACCGCGAGGGCGGCCCAAGCGCCCTGGCGGCCGCGCTGACCGGGCGAACGCCCGCCTACGGCTACCACCTGGACCAAAACCGGATGCCCGCAGTCACCATCGATGTGCGCGCCGGTGTGCAGGGCACGTTCGCCTTCGGCGCTTTGGGCCGGGCCATCGGCGAGCAATTAGAGGCGCAAAATCTAAGACCCGTGCCGTACATCCGTGGCGTCCAGCGTGCATCGCTGGAAGAGCTCAAGTCACTCTGCGCCAGCCTGGCCACCTTCGGCGGGGCGGCGCTGTTCCACATGCCCGGTATCACGCCGGAAGCGGAGCTGTACACCTCGCCGGATGAGCGCCTGGTCCTCACCCAGGCCGAGATCGACGCCGCAGTTGCGGCCCTGAACGATGCCAGCGACGCTGAGGTGGATTTCGTCAGCCTGGGCTGCCCGCACCTGTCGATCGACGAGATCGCCCGCCTGGCGGAGCTGCTGCGTGGCCAGGAGGTGGCAAAAGAGTTCTGGATCACCACCTCCCGCCCCATCAAATACCAGGCCGATCGCCTGGGTTACACCCAGGTAATTGAGGCCAGCGGCGCCAAGTTCGCCGTGGATACCTGCTGTGTGGTTGCCCCGATCAAAGGACGCTTCAACGCCCTGGCAACCGATAGCGCGAAAGCCTGCTACTACGCCTATGCCAAGAACAAGTTCAAAACGCGCTTCCTGCCCTTCGACGAGGTTGTGCAGCAAGCGATAAAAAGGTAATGTAACCACAGAGTCACAGAGAGCACGGAGATTTATAAAAAACTCTGTGACTCAGTGACTCTGTGGTTTACCTGATATACGAGAATACAGTATGAAACTTACCGGACGTAAAATTTACCCCGGCACAGCCCAGGGCGAGGCGCTGGTCACAGCGATGGGGATCTCCTTCTTCGGCGGGGTCGATCCCGAGAGCGGTGTGGTGATCGAGCGCGGGCACGAGCTGGAAGGGCAGTCCATCGCCGGCAAAGTGCTGGTTTTCCCCAGCGGCAAAGGCTCGACGGTTGGCTCGTACACCCTGTATCGCCTGAAGCGCAACAACGTCGCGCCCGCCGCCATCATCAACGCCACCTGTGAGACGATCACCGCCGCCGGCTGTATCATCGCCGAGATCCCTTGCGTGGATCAAATCGACATTTCTCGCCTGCGCAGCGGGCAAAGCCTGCGCGTGGACGCTGACCGAGGAGAAATCCTGCTGATGTCACAACCATCTTTCCCTGGGGTCGCCTCCCCATTTCCCGACGCATTGCGTGGCAACGAGCCGGGCTCGTTTGCCGAAGATACCCTCTCCCGCCGCCTGCCGGGGATTGCCCGGCAGGTGCTGCAGGATAGCGATTGGCCCCCCGAAGCAGCCAGGCGGCTGCAGGCCCTGGCGGACGAGATGCCCAACGGTCGCGTGCGCCCCCTACAGGATGGCGATGCGCCGGACGCTGCCCTGTGGCGGACCTACCTGCCGCCCTACCTGGGCCAGACCTGGCTGGAAGGACCCTGGTTCGCCCTTGAAACCTACTTCTTCCGCCGCATCCTGGAAGCCACCGGCTATTTCCAGGATGGACCAGGACGGGGGATCGATCCATTCCAGGCACAGAAGAGAGGCGGCCTGGCCGGAGCGGCTGAAGCGCTGGAGCCGGCCTGTACATGGCTGGAAAACACACACCAGGCGCCGGTCGAAACCCTGGCGCACCTGCTGCGCACTGCCATCTGGGGCAACCAGGCCGACTTGAGCGTCTGGCCGGAGGGCGGGGAGAAGCCGGAGCGCCCCAGCGAGGAACAGTTAGCGGCTCATTTGCTGGTGGATGACTCGAGGCGCTCCAGCGTTTACCTGGATGGCCTGGTGAAACAGCGCGGCCCTGGTACAGTGATTTTCATCCTGGATAACAGCGGCATCGAGCTGGCTTACGATCTGTTGCTGGCCGAGGCCCTTCTGGCGAGCGGGCTGAGCCAAGAGGTGCGTTTCCACGCCAAGCCGTACCCCACCTATGTTTCGGATGTCACCATCCCGGATGTTGGAGCGACGTTGGAGGCCCTGGCGGGCTCGGCCTATCCCGCTGTTCGGCGGCTGGCGGGGGCCTTGCAAGAGCGCCTGCGGGCAGGCCGCCTGCTCGTTCAGGCGGACGATTTCTGGCTCTCGCCACTGGCGGGCTGGGAGATGCCCGAAGCGCTGCGCCAGGAGCTGGCGCAGGCAGACCTGTTGATCAGCAAGGGCGACGCCAACTACCGCCGCTGGCTGGGTGACCGCCACTGGCCGTTCACCACGCCGTTCGACGCCATCCTGGCTTACCGCCCGGCGCCCCTGCTGGCGCTGCGCGTGCTGAAGTCCGAGATCGTGGTCGGCCTGCCGCCTGGCTTGCGTGAACGAATGTACACGCTTGACCCTACCTGGATGTATGATGGGCGCTGGGGGGTGATCCAGCTCGCCGCTTAACTTTTTTCTACTTCCTGGCGCACCAGCTCGCGACGCAGCAGCTTGCCCACCATGGTGTGTGGCAGCACCTCGCGGAATTCCACGTGGGTGGGGATTTTGAATTTCGCCAGGCGATCCTTGCACCAGGCCTTGATCTCGTCCTCGCTGGCTACCTCGCCCGGCTTGAGCACCACCCAGGCCTTGACCGTTTCGCCGCGATAAGCATCGGGGATGCCCGCCACGCCTACCTCCAGCACCTTTGGGTTGAGGGCGATCACCTCTTCGACCTCGCGCGGCCACACCTGGTATCCGCCCGGCTTGATCAGCTCTTTCTTGCGGTCGACGATGAAGAAATAGCCGTCCTGATTCATGTGAGCAATGTCGCCGGTGTGCAGCCAACCGTCCCGCAGGGTGTTGGCCGTCTCGGTGGGCATGTTGTGGTAACCCATCATCACCTGCGGTCCGCGGATCACCAGCTCGCCGATCTCGCCCTGCGCCAGCTCGGTCACCTCATCGTCCAGGCTGACGATCTTGACCTCCACATCTGGCAGCGGCAGGCCGATCGAGCCGGCTTTGTTAGTCCCCAGCAGTGGGTTGCAATGTGTGGGGGGTGCTTCGGACAGGCCGTAGCCTTCGATCAACTTGCCACCGGTCAGCCTCTCAAACTTCTCTTTGGTCTCCTGCAACAGCGGGGCTGAGCCGGAGATGCAGGCTTTAATCGAGCTGAGGTCGTATTTCCCCGCCTGGACGTCCGGGTGGTTATTGATGGCGTTGTACATGGTCGGCACGCCGGGGAACAGCGTGGTGCGGTAGATCTCGATATTCGAAAGGACGTCTTTTAAATCACGCGGATTGGGCACCATTACCAGGGACGCCCCCAGTTGCATCCCCAGACACATCCCGGCGACCATGCCATACACGTGGAACAGCGGGATTGCCATCAGCATCGTCTCGTTGCCGTCGTCGGCGTTGACAAACCAGGCCCGCACCTGCAAGGTATTCGCGACCAGATTGCGGTGCAGCGTCACTGCGGCCTTCGAGATACCCGTAGTGCCGCCACTGTATTGGAAGAGGGCGATGTCATCTGGCCCAACCTCGACCTTCGGCCGCTCGTCCGAGGTGTGGCGCCGGATCAGATCCTTCATCCATAGATCGCCTGCCTGGAGCTGGACGCGGTGACCCTCCTTGACTTCCCGAGTCAACCCGAATAGCGTGCTAAGCGGGAACGGCAACGCCTCTTTTATATTCGTCACTACTATTGTGCGCAGACCGGTGCTGGGTTGTACCTCTTTGATGATCTTGTAAAAATTGCTCGTAGACAGCATCACCTGGATACCCGCGTCGTTAAGCTGGTGCTCGATCTCGCGGGGGCTATACAGCGGGTTGGTTGCCACCACCACGCCACCCGCCTTCAGGATGCCGAAATAGGCCATCACGAATTGGGGAGTGTTGGGCATAAAGATGCCCACCCGATCACCCTTACGCACGCCCAGCACCGCCAACCCGGCTGCCAGCCGGTCGGTGATGCGGTTCATCCGCCGGTAGGAGATGCGCGCCCCTTTGAACACCGTGCAGGCGGTGTTGGGGTATTTGCGGGCCGATTCCTCCAAAAAGTGGAACAATGGTACGGCGGGGTAATCCAGGTGCTGTGGCACCCCCTGGTCATAGTGCTTGAACCAGATAATCTCTTCCATACCCTACCTCCTCTCGATGAGTCAGGTGAGATGCACTTTTAAAAGTGCATCCCACCCAATAAGCTATTGCGACCACTTTGTCGGCGTGCGGTCCCAACGGTGGAGGCGCAGCGCACTGTGCAGAGCCTGGTCCAGTGGCCCGAGGTCGCTACAGGCGAGGTTGCTGCGCACGTGCTTTTCTTTGCGCATGCCGGGGATGATGGTGCTCACCGTCGGCTCGTTCAAGATGAAGCGCATGGCCATCTCCGGCAGGCTCATCCCCTGCGGGATCAGCGGGCGCAGCGCCTCGGCGTGCTCGATACTCGACTTCAGGTTCTCGGCTACGAAGTAGGTATTGCGCCAGTCGCCCTTGGGCCATTTGCTCTCCAGCGTCAGCGTGCCGGTCAGCGTGCCCTCGTCGAAAGGCACGCGGGCGATCACCGCCACGTCCATTTCCCGGCAGGCCGGGAAAAGCTCATCCTCCGAGTTCTGGTCGAAGATGTTGTAGATCACCTGTACCGCATCGATCAGCCCGCTGCGCACCGCCTGCACCCCATTCCAAGGCTCCCAGCGGTTGATGCTGATCCCCACGGAGTGGATCAGCCCCTGGCGCTTCAGCTGGTCCATCTTCTTCGCCCAGCGACCGTCCTGGGTCCAGCCATCCTCCCAGGTGTGGAACTGGATCAAGTCAAGGGACTCCAGCCCGGTGTTTTGCAGGCTCCTATGAACATACGCCTCGATGTGCTCCGGCGGGTAGCAATCATCCAGTGCAAACTCGCGCCGGCTTGGCCAGATGGAGTTCTTAGGAGGGATTTTTGTCGCAGTGTACAATTTAACCCCCGGATTGGAGCGCACAAGCTGTCCCAGTAACCCTTCGCTGTGCCCTGCGCCATAGGCCCAGGCGGTATCGAAGAAGTTGCACCCCAGGTCGACCGAAAGCTGCAGCGATGCCAGGGACTCGGCGTCATCCGAGCCGCTCCAGCCGCCCATGCCCCACATTCCATAGCCCACTTCGCTGACCATCCAATTTGTGCGTCCAAAACGGCGGTAGCGCATAATTTTTCCTCCATTTGTTCGGGTGTAATGCCCTTAATTGTACCAAATGGATGCCACTTGAAATATGGCAGGAGTTTTCCAGTTTGAAAATATTCCCGGCGTGGACCGTCTGGATCCAATTGCCTTGTTCGAGCAAGCACGGACGGTTGAATAATTTCTAAAGTGAATTCAAACTACGCTGGGATGGGTTCTGGCTGCCAGTGCCGCATCTGCAGCAGGACCAGCAGCATGATGGCCAGCACCGGCAGGTTGAGCAGCATCAGCGTCTCCCAGCTGGCGCGGAACAGCACCGTCCCTGCAGTGAGCGAGGCGAGCGCCTGGGTGCCGAAGATGGTGAAATCGTTCACTGCCTGTGCTTTGAAGCGCTCTGGTGGTCGGTAGCTGCGTGTCAGCAGCACGGTGGCCCCAACGAAAAGGAAGTTCCAGCCCACGCCGAGCAGCACCAGCGTCCCCCAATATTCCAACAGCTCACGGCTGATTATCCCCAGGCCGATACATACCAACAGGCAGACCCACCCGATCAGCATCAGCCGTTTCAGTCCCAGCTTCACCAACAGAAACCCGGTGAATAGCGAAGGCAGGTACATCGCGATGATGTGGCTCTGGATCACCCAGGCGGTGTCTTGCAGCGAGAAGCCGTGCAAGGTGTGCATTTCCACCGGGGTAGCGGTCATGATAAAGCTCATCACCCCATAGGCCACCACACCGGCTGTGACTGCGGTTAGATACATCGGCTGGGAGATGACTCGCCGCAGAGGCCGCTCCGGCTCGCTGGCCGCCTCCGACTGCGGCACGATCTCATCCAGGAAAAATAGCAGCACCGCTGCGATTACGAACACACCGTCCAGGATGACGAACGAGCCGCTGAACGGGCCGGCGGGTAGAAGGTCCTCAGTACGCTTGGCGATCTCAGGTCCCAGGTAACCGGCGACGATGCCGCCCAGCAAGACAAACGAAACTGCCTGCCCGGAGCGTTCCGGCGGCACGCTTTCGGCTGCGCCGAAGCGATACTGCTGGACAAAAGCGCCATGGGCACCGAGCAACAGCGTGGAGGCGCAGAACAAGGCGAAGCCGGACAGCGAGATAGCGTAAGCGGCGAGCAATGCGGCGACGATCCCGATGGTCGTGCCGATCATGTAGCCCTTACGTCGTCCGACCCGGCGCATCAGCAAGGCGGCAGGGATGGTCGCCAGGGCCACACCGACCACCATCAGCGACATGGGTAGCGTCGCCAACGCCAGCGAAGGGGCGATCTCTACGCCGATGATGCCACCGACGAAAACCACGATCGGGCCTCCGCAACTGCCAAGAGCCTGGGAGATGGCGAGTAGGATCGTATTTTTTGACCGCAAGGCGCTCATTCATTTATTCCCACTGGCTATCTGAGTGAGGAGGGAGACCAGGGCACATTGAAGGCTGCGGGACTTTCCAGAAACAGTTGATTATACCAAATTGACCGATTGACGTTTTTCGGCCCACAAGATAAGATACATCATCCTCTTTACCGTACGGGGTCGCACCGACATGGGACGCAAATTCACTTTCTTTTTGATCAATCTGGTATTTCGGCTGGTGGCGAGGTTGCAGGTCATTGATCGCCAGAACGCGCCGCTGGACGAAAGCCTCGTTTTGGCTTCCAACCATATCGGCCGGTTGGACGGTGCGCTGATCTATCAATTCAGCCAGCGGCAAGATATTATCCTGATCGTGGCCGAAAAGTATCGCAAAATCCCGCTGATCCCCTGGTTCGTTAAGCAGATCGATGGCATTTGGGTGGATCGATTTAATGCCGATTTTGGCGCCGTTCGTGAGATGCTGAACCGGCTCAAGAAGGGGGGTGTGCTGGTGCTGGCGCCGGAGGGGACGCGCAGCCCAACCGGCAATTTACAGAAGGCGCGGGCTGGGGCAAGCTATTTGGCGGTCAAGGCGGCAGTTCCCATCGTGCCGGTAGCCCTGGTTGGGTCGGAGGATGCCAACGTGGTGGCGCACATGCGGCGGCTGAAGCGAACGGTGATTACGATCCGGGTAGGCAGAGCCTTCCGGCTGCCACCTTTGCCTAAGAAGGATCGTGACGCTACGCTTGAAGTCTATACCGATGAAATCATGTGCAGGATCGCTGCGCTGCTTCCTCCGGAGAAGCGCGGCGAATACGCCGATCACCCGCGCTTGAAGGAGCTTTTGATGATGGATGAAGCGGTCCAACCGATCTGATCCGCTGTTGGGCTAGGCGGCAATGGCTTTTTCTTCTTCGGCGCGCTGGCGCATTTGAGTGCGCAAGGTGTGCACATCTTTAGGCACAACACGAGCGACCAGTGCAAAAAATATCCCACAAAGGATCCAGGTGGTGACACAGATGAGCAAAAAGGCGGACTTCAGCGAGGTCTGGTCGGCGATCAGGCCGGCGAAGCCCGGCGCCAGGGCGGCTCCGGAGGATTCGATGAAGTATTGCACCGACAATGCAGTGCTCCGCACCTCGGGCAGGGTAATATCATATACAGTGGCGACGACATTCGGTGCCGCCATGGGTATGAAAATGGCAGTCAACGATAACAGGATGGCGAATAAAATCTGGTTGTCGTTTGGCACCGCCAGGGTGATGGTCAGCATGACCGCGCCACTCAAGACGCCGGTCATCGCGACCAGAGCGCGGCCCCGCGGTGTGCGCTTAAAGAAGTAGTCGCCGAGCGCGCCTCCTAACGGGTAGCCCGTAGCCAGCACCAGCACGGCGAGCACCATGGTCATGAAGACAGCATCCTGGCTGTAGCCGCGCTCGGTTTCCAGATAGTTAAAAAACCAGTAAGTGATCACGTTCCATGGGAAGACGCCGAAGAAGCCCTGGATAAACAGAATTCGCAGGGTGCGCTTCTGGAACAAGCCTCGGGCGGTTTCCCAATTGAAACGATAGGTACTGATGTGCTCCAGCTCGGCCAGTTCCGGCTCGCCCTGGCCGCGGGGTGGCTCGCGCACGCCAAAAAAGATCACCGCGGCGATGATAATGCCCAACCCGCCGGTGATATAAAACACGCCGCGCCAACCGATCGAGCCACCCAGAAATAAACCCAGGATCATGCCGATCAAGTAGCCGATGGGCATGGATAACTCAAGCAAGCCATAAATTTTGCCGCGCACATTAGGCAGGAAGTAGTCCGAGATCAGGCTGTATAAGCCGGGGTAGCTGGAATCATCGATGCCGGTGGTGGCGCGGGCAACCAGAAAAGTAGGATAGGTTGGAGCGATGGCGCCTAGCCAGGTGGTCGCACCCCAAAGGAAGGAGGCCAGTGCCAGCAGCTTGGCGCGCGCATAGCGATCGTAGAGATAGCCCCATAATGGGTACATCACCGCCCCAACCAGCAGCGCGCCAGTGGTGATAAAACCCATTTGGGCGCGGTTGATGTTAAATTCTGCCATGATCGGGGTGGTCAGCGGGCCGATGAGCAGCTTATCGGCCTGGTGGAGCAGCATAAAAGCGAAGAACACACTAACAACGAACCAGCGATAGCGAGAGGTCGTTTTCATTGGCTTCTCCGGTCATCGAGGTGTGAGGTGCCTTAAGTCGATTTTACCTCTGAACAGCGTTGAGTGTGGAAACAAAGGCCCGCAGATCGGGGTGTGTTATAATATTTGCCCGGATGGATTTTTTCTCCCGAGTGGAAACCGGACAACAGCGGAGGTTTGCCGATGGATGTTACCCCCAGCCAATACAGGCATTGCGATCTGGTCAAAGTCAGCGGACGGATTGATAGCGCCACAGCTCCCCAGCTTGCTAAGGCGCTGGATGACATCACCGGCTCAGGCCGGTTCAAGGTTGTCCTGGATTTAGACGAAGTTGAATTTATGTCCAGCGCTGGCTTACGCGTGCTCATCAGCACGCAGAAGACTTGTAAACGGTATAACCGAGGCGAACTTGTCCTGGCGTCCGTCCCCAAGCGCATCTATGACGCATTGGAGTTGGCGGGATTTGTGCCTTTATTCCGCTTCTTCGACAATGTGCTGGACGCAGTCGGCTCGTTATAGCCGACGAAAACAAAAAAGGACGCACGGAGGCTGAAGGTAGATTTCGCCTTCAGCCTCTATCTTTAGCATTAGTGTTCTTACTTTATGGTTGATCTGTTTTCTGATTCGGTGCAGCCGGAGATTTCGCAGGAGACTGGCACAGAATTTGGGGCTTTCACAGGTTCATCGGTGCGCTCAAATCGATCCATTATTCTAACTGCGCAGTTCGAAAATTTGGACCGGGTACGAGAATTTGTGGCTGAGTCTGCGGAGGAGTGCGGCTTGGAGCCGGCCGCGGTCTACGCGGTCCAACTGGCGGTAGATGAAGCTTACACCAATATCATTGAACATGCCTATGGGGGAGAAAGCCTGGAGCAGATCGAATGCACCTGCCGGATGGTTGGTGGTGACCTGGAAGTGACGTTGATCGATTGCGGTAAGCCTTTCGACCCGAGCCTGGTGCCAGAACCGAATCTCAAAGCCGAGCTAGAAGAGCGTGAGGTGGGCGGCATTGGGCTGTATTTTATTTATCAATTGATGGATGAAGTCCAGTTCTCCTTTATGAAGAACCTGGAGCTTGGGAAGAATTGCAATCTGTTGCGGATGATAAAACATAAGGAGAAGTGAGTGAGCGCCGGTCAGCCGGGCTTCCAAGCGCCGATAGAAGGCCGCGTATCGGCTGGTAATTTAATGCACCAGGTGCTGGGGTTGGGGGAGCAACTGCTCTATCTTGTAGAACAGTCCGCTAGCGATCAATATCCATCTGAAGAAATTCTCAAAAACCAGAACAAAATCATCCTGGAGACCGTCGCTCAGGCTGTCCAGGCTGAGGCAGCGGTATGGTTGGCAGAGGACATCGTGAGCCAGCTTAGCGGCAAGCCGCAGGGAACGACCCCGCTTGAGCTGCCCAGCCTGCAATCCGAGTTAATGCGCGGCTGCCTGGAAACGCGTCGCCCCTGTTTGGGCGAGGAAGCACGAAGCGGCAACTATTGGTTGATGGAGGAGGGTGGAGGCGCTGCGCACGCCTGTGCAGTCCCAATGTTGATCCGTGGCTCGGAAGGCCAGGCAGATCGGCTTCTGGGAGTGTTGCAAGCAGTCCGTCCTACCACCAAACCAGCATTTAGCGCCGAAGAGATCCAGCTGGTGGAGGGGATGGCGATCCAGGTAGCCCTGGTGCTGCAAGCCAGCCTGCGACTATCCAAGGAGCAGTTGCGTCTTCAACGTCGTGCCAGCCAGTTATCTACGCTCTATGAGGTCAGCAGCGCGATCACTTCGATCCTGGATCAGGTACAACTGCTGGAGGCAGTGGTCGAATTGATCCATCAGCGCTTTGGCTATCCATTCGTTCACCTGTTTTCGGTGGACCCGGGGCGGCGGAAGATTTTCTACGAGGCAGGCGGCGGGCAGCGCAGCCTGCAGCTTCGCGAGCAAAACTTTTCTTTCGACCTCGATGCGGAACGGGGTCTCATCGCCTGGGCGGGGAGACATGGCGAGACATTACTGGCGAACGATGTGAGCCAGGAGCCGCGATACCTGCCCTCGCCATTCCTCCCCGACGAAACGCGCTCCGAGCTGACTGTTCCGCTGGTGTTTGGCGGTTCAGTACTCGGCGTTCTGGACATACAAAGTGAGAAAACGAATGCCTTTGGGGAAGATGAGCGCTTCCTGTTCGAGGCTCTGGCGGATCATATCGCAATCGCAATGCGCAATGCCCAGCTCTATCGTTCGGAAGTCTGGCGGCGTCGGGTGGCTGACAGTGTGCGCGAGGTGGCCGGCCTGCTCTCAACGGATGTAGATCTGGACCAGGTGCTGAGGGTAATCCTGGAGGAGCTGGGGAAAAATTTGCCATTGGACCTGGCGGCTATTTGGATGGTGGATGGAGAGGTCGATAAAGACATCGAGGAAAGTTCACCCAGCTTACACCTAGCTGCCGTTTTGGGCGCCGGCGATCTCGACCTGGAGATCGGGCTGACCCCTGAAGAGGTATTGGTTTTCAGCACCGCGGAAACTACGGATGAAACCTCCCAGGCGGCTTCGACCTGGCTGCGGGAAGCATTGCGAGCCGATGAGCCGGTGGTACGGACCTCCCTGTCGGAGCACGAACCCCTGGGTGGAGCGATGCAGTTCCCATTCGATTATTCGGCGATCGCCGCTCCGCTGCGCGTCCGCGAGCTACCGCTTGGTGTGCTGGTGTTGACACATCATACCCCGGGCCGCTACGGCTCGGAGGCCAGGGGCATGACCGCGGCGTTTGCCAGCTACGCTGCCGTCGCAATTCAAAATGCCCGATTGTACGAAGAAGCTCACGAACAGGCCTGGGTTTCGACAGTATTGTTGCAAGTGGCGAACGCGACCCAATCGTTAACCAATTTACATGAGCTGCTGGCGACGGTGATCCATATCACGCCCATGCTGGCAGGGGTGCGCTCTTGCTTGCTTTATATTCGGGACGAGGAGGGTGATTTCATCCCGGCGACAGCCTCCGGGCTCAACCGCGAACAGCAGGCGGAATTCGAGCGTTGGCGTTTTGCCCCAGGCGATGTCCCTGCGATCGATCATCTGGTCGCCGAGCGCGAGCCGGTGATCCTGTATGGTGAGGATGACGATCAGCGCCTGACCAGCATCCTTTACCCCGAGCCGCTGGACGACAGCCGGCGCCGGACAGGCCTGATGGTGCTGGTGCCGCTCGCCGTACGCAATGAAGTATTGGGAGTGATGTTGGTCGACTACAGCAGCCCGGTATTGAATAGCGGCAAATCGCTGGACGCATTTTTCGACGAGCGGTTGGCGATATTGCAGGGCATCGCCCACCAGACTGCGGTCGCTGTGGATAATATCTACCTGCAGAAATCACAGAAGGAGGAAGCCTACGTTTCTGTCGCGCTCCTGCAGGTAGCTCAGGCGGTGGTCTCTTCGTCTGACCTGGATGAAGCCCTGGGCTCGATCGTGCGCATCACCCCGATCCTGGTTGGTGTGAAACGCGCCCTGATTTATCTGTGGGATGAAGCACAGCATATGTTCCGGCTGGGGCAATCGTACGGCCTGCCGCGAGCGGCGGAGGCGGCGACGTTCGGCTTGGGCGAGTTCCCTCTGCTCGATACCGTGCTGATCGAAGATACGTTGCTTGCCCACCCGCTGTGGGGCGAGATCTCGGCTTCAGACCAGGTTCCCGAGGATTGGACTTACCTGGCGGCGCCTGAAGCGGATAAAGTTAACGACTATCTGGAGAACGCCCCCTGTTTGCTGATCGCCTTTCCGCTTTCAATAAAAGGGAAAGTGTTAGGCGTTTTTCTGATCGAAGAGCCCGAGCCTGTGCCCGGGGAGGGATATAGCGCCAGCAACGCCAACCGGCGCTTGCGCGGCAAGCGCCTGGAGATCATCACGGGCATCTCGCAGCAGGCTGCTCTGGCGATCCAGAATGATCTCTTGCAGCATGAGATGGTCGAGCAAGAGCGCCTGGAGCGCGAAATGCAGCTGGCGCGTGAGATTCAGAGCGCCTTCCTCCCACAGAGTGTGCCCGATTTGCCGGGTTGGGATCTGAAGGTGCATTGGCGGACAGCGCGTGAAGTCGGAGGCGATTTTTACGATTATTTTGAGCTGCCAGGCAACCGGCTGGGGCTGGTCATTGCTGACGTTGCAGACAAGGGTATGCCAGCCGCGCTGTTTATGACCCTGGTGCGCACATTGGTGCGGGCTACTGTAAAAGAGATCGACTCACCGGCCGATGTACTGGAACGGGCGAATGATATTATTGTGCCGGACGCGCAGGGTGGGATGTTCGTAACGATCTTTTACGCAGTGTTGGATCTGGACACCGGTGTGCTGGAGTTCGCCAACGCCGGGCACAACCTGCCATTGGTGCTGCGCGGCCAGAATAGCCAACTCGAACAGCTCCGGCGCGGCGGTATGGCGCTGGGCGTGCAGGAAGGTAATCATATCCAGGGTTGGAAGACCCGGCTGGAGCCGGGCGATCACCTGATTCTATACACGGATGGGGTGACGGAGGCGTTTTCACCACAAGGGGAGGTTTTTGGCGAGCTGCGCCTGTACCAGACGATCGAAAGTGCCGCCATCCGTGAGAATCAAGATGAAGGTGTCCTGGAAGCGGGGCAGCTGTTAGAAAAGATTGATCTCGCCGTACAGGAGTTTATCGGCAACGGCTTGCCATCCGACGACCTGACATTGCTGGTGTTGAAGCGACAGGAGGGATGAGGGTGGGAAGGCAAAAAGATTGCCGGACGTGGGGGGGACACGCCCGGCAGTCTAAGGAGGGCCACCGGAAGCACAACACGGGGGGGACGTGCTGTGAGCTAAAAGCCGGTGACTCGACACCTGGTTATTACCAGTAAACAGGGAGGGCAGGTGTCGGCCTCTATAATATATCCTATTTTGGTCTGGTACGGATTAATAAGCGGTTAGAAATATTGGACGAAAGCTGTCCGATTAGTGCTCTGATTAAATGTCCCTCTCGTCCGAGCCGAAGAGCTGCAGCCAATCATCCACTTCTTCCGGGTTCAATACGGTTTCAGCGGCTTCCCCCTGGTCAATCAAGGAATCATCCAGAGCCCGGGTCAATAAACGAGCGAATGTTTCCGAGGACATCGCCTGAGCCTGGGCTGCGCGTGCTTCGGCTTGAACGGCCTGATCGGAGCTGACCACCGTCCAGTTGCGGGCCACCCGTCCCAGGTTTGCCAGGCGCCGGCGGATGGCGCTGTCGGCCGTAGTGCCCTGCCGCACGAAACGCGCGGTTACCAGGCCCAGGTTACGCGCCCGTACGCCGCCGGGTGGGGCGTTGTCGAAATAGACTTCGACCTGCTTGCGCTGGTGACGGCAGAATTCTTGCAACATCTCGACCAGTTGCTGCTCATCGTCCATCTGTTGCAGCGACAAACCGGGGACCTTCGGGATCAGGTTGTGCCCGTCGATGATGTAAGGCATGCAGGCATTTTAGTTTCAAACTCTGCCCCCGTCAATCTGGAAATTGTGCTATTATTCTCGAAACCTGGGGAAGCCAGCATTGCCTCTCTAGGGATCAAGGTGAAGGATACTTACTAGAGATGAAATCCTGGAAGCGGCTAACCTTTTACATTTTGTTGAATATTTTCGTCTCTGCCTGTACCACCCTGGGGGTATTATTTATCTGGGATCAGTATTCCGGACCTCTTCCACGTAATCTATTACCCAAGGCGCTCAGCAGCCTTTCACGCCCGCCGGCCGAAACTCCGATCGTCCAGACTACGGGCACGCCTGAGGCTCCCCAGCCCACTCCTACCGAGGCCTTTTCGGTCTACCAGGTCCAATCTGGCGATACATTTGAGAGCATCGCTGCAGAGCACAACGTCAGCGTCGAAGAGCTGGTGGCGGTGAATGGCTTTACAAGCTCCCAGCCGTTGGGAGAGGGGGAGGTGCTGCGCATCCCGATGGATCCCCAGGGAAGCGTGATCATTGACAGCGTGATCGGCGCAGGCGACCTGGATACGGAGCATGTGCTACTCAAGCACCGTGGCGAAGGTGAGCTTTCGTTGGTCGGCTGGAGATTGGAAGATGACAAAGGCAATGTGTTCATCTTCCCCCAATTCCCGCAACTGACCCTGTTCTCCGGGGGTGCAGTGAACGTTTACACTCGATCCGGGGTGAATTCGGTGGTTGAGCTATATTGGGGGCTGGACCAGCCGGTGTGGACATCTGGCACCACCGTGATCCTGCGCGACGCGCAGAACAACGTCCGGGCAAACTACGTGGTGCCATAATATGCGGTGCTAGCAGGCTGGATCAGCGTTCCCACCTGATCGTTTGGAGAGAAATGTCCGAAATCGAAGACCACATCCGAAAGGCGCTGGAGGATGGCAAGTTCGACGACCTGCCCGGTAAAGGCAAGCCGCTGAACCTGGACGACAACCCGTACGCCGATCCCGATTGGCAGCTTGCCCACCACATGCTCAAGAGCAGCGGCTTCACGCTGCCGTGGATCGCGGCGCGCCAGGAGATCGACGCTCAAATTGAAGCGGCGCGCACAACGCTTGCCCGCGCCTGGGAGTGGCGTAAACGTTCCTTACAAGGCAGCCAGCCCTACGCCCAGGTGGAAGCCGAATGGCAGCGAGCAGTGAGGGCGTTCGAAGAACAGGTGGAAAAGATCAACCAGAAGATCTTCGATTACAACCTGCAAACGCCGTCGGAGAAGTTTCAGCTATTGAAATTGAACGCGCAGAAAGAGCTTGAGGCGGTAAAGTCGGACGATCTGAAGTCGAAGAGCTGAAATATGGATCCGTGCTGGGTAAATGTTAGTGGGGGAGGTGGGCCATGGTTTATTGGCGACTGTACTACATTTCGTTTGGAGCACGAAAGATCGGCTTACTCTGGTCGATAGCCTAATCGAGGCCAGGATTTACCGTGCAATCGCAGCGAAGGCTCAAGAGTTGGATGCTATCGTTCACGCAATGGGCGGCCTCGAGGACCATCTACACCTGGTTGTGTCCGTCCCACCAAAGGTTGCTTTGTCTGAGTTCATTGGTTAGGTGAAGGGGAATAGCTCGCATTTTGTTAATCATGTAATTATGCCAGGCTTTTACTTTGCCTGGCAAGCGGAATATGGGGTGCAATCATTCAGCGAGAAGGACCTGCCAGCCGTGGTCAATTATGTAAAGCATCAGAAGGAACATCACCTTCAGGGGGAGATCTGGGAGAAATTGGAGCAGGTCGATTGAGCGTATGGGTTGAAGCCGGCAGGCTGAGGGTCTAGGCCAGGGGGTTGCACCCCCGTGCGGACCTGGGTGGCGCAATCGCCCGGGGCAGAAGCCACCGAGCTGAGGTGCCAAGCCCTGCGGGCTGCGGAAATAGGCCGGCAGGGCTTTGTAAACGTAGCACCGGGGTTGTACCCCCGTGCGGGCCAGATGAGCTAGGTTACGTCCGGTGGCGTGTTTGCCCGGGGCTGAAGCCACCGGGCTGAGGTGCAAAGCCCTGCGGGCTGTGGTTTAGCCCGCCAGGGCTTTGCGGGCGTAGCACGGGGGTTGCACCCCCGTGCGGGCCAGGTGAGCTAGGTTTCGTCAGATGGCGAGATCGCCCGGGGCTGAAGCCGCCGGGCTGAGGTGCGAAGCCCTGTGGGCTTGGGTTTAGCCCGCCAGGGCTTGGCGTGCGGATTCCCGTGGGACCATATACGTTGCCAGGACAGCGATTCTGTTGACCAACTCCTATCTCTCTGATACACTCTAGGCATGTCCCAAGCCCTGTATCGAAAATGGCGCCCCCAAACCTGGGAGGCCGTGGTTGGGCAGCCGCATGTGATTTCGACGCTGCGCAACGCACTAGCTGCCGGGCGGGTGGCGCATGCCTACCTGTTTGCCGGGCCGCGTGGCACAGGCAAGACCACCACCGCCAGGCTGCTGGCGAAAGCGGTCAACTGCATGGAAGAGGACCTGGCCAAGCGCCCTTGCGGTGCCTGCGATTTCTGCCAGGCGGTGAACCAGGGCCGCTTCCTGGACCTGATCGAGATCGACGCGGCCTCCAATACCAGCGTGGAGGATGTGCGCGATCTGCGGGACAAGATCAACTTTACGGTGAACCAGGGCCGCTTCCTGGACCTGATCGAGATCGACGCGGCCTCCAATACCAGCGTGGAGGATGTGCGCGATCTGCGGGACAAGATCAACTTTACCCCCAACCAGGGCCGCTATAAAGTCTATATTGTCGATGAAGTCCATATGCTCTCCACAGCGGCTTTCAACGCGCTGCTGAAGACGCTCGAAGAGCCGCCAGCACACGCCATATTTATCCTGGCGACGACCGAGGTGCATAAGATCCCGGCGACGGTTCTGTCGCGCTGCCAGCGACATGAGTTTCGCCGCATCCCGGTGGGAGATATTGTCGACCAATTGAAGAAAATGGCGGATGAAGAGGGCATCCAGGTGGAGGCGGATGCGCTAACGTTGATCGCTCGCCAGTCCACCGGGGCGATGCGGGATGCGATTTCACTCCTGGATCAGCTGGCTTCCACCGGGCAGGCGATCACATTGGAGGCCGCCCAGGCGGTGTTAGGCACGACTGCCAGCCAGGCAGTGCTGGAGGTGGTCGATGCGCTGGCCAATCAGCAGGCAGACGCCGGGTTGGATCGCCTCCATACGGCGTTGGATGCCGGCAGCGACCCACGCCAGTTTGCCCGCCAGATTGTGGATTATTTGCGCGATCTATTGCTGATCCGGATGGGTAATTCGAGCCAGGTTGATGCCACGGCGGAAGTGCGCGTGCAGATGGCGAACCACGCGCAGAAGTTCTCGACGTCCGAGTTGTTGCGGGTCATCCGGGTGTTTAATTATGCAGCTGGCGAGGCGCGCAGCGCCTGGCAGCCGGCCTTACCATTGGAGATGGCTTTTGTGGAGGCGCTCGAGGTGCCGCAGGGCCCGGATAGTGCGAAACCGGTGGAATCGCCTGGCACGCCACTGATCCCGCCTGTACAACAGACACCAGCGCCGCAGCGCCCTCCCTCGGGCTCGGCGCAAAATCCAGTATCGTCGAAACCAGCAAAAATAACCGCTCCAGGTGTCGGTGAAACCGGCGAGTCAGAAGTTCTAGCGGCTCAAAAGCTGGCAGCAGTCTGGCAGCAAATCCTTGGATTGGTACGCCAGCAAAGCCAGCCAGCCTATGGAACCTTAAATTCCTCCACATCGCGGGCTTTACACGGCGACCAATTGACACTAAGCTTCGCCAGTGATGTGCTGAAGACAAAGATGGAAAAGCCTGAAAACCTGGCTTTGCTGCGCAGTGCGCTTCAGCAAGTCTTCGGACGTGAGATTTTCGTACAGTGCAGGGTAGATACGGCTCGGCGGGACACCGTGCCACCCGGTGTGGCTGACGATGGGATTGTGGCGGCGGCATTGCGAGACCTGGGCGGCGAGCTGGTCGATATCAATTAGAAATTGGAGGAAGGTATGGCGAAAGGTTTTAAAGCCCCCAAAATGCAGAATCCGATGGGTATGATGGGGCAGATTCAAAAGTTGCAAGAGCAAATCCAGCAGGTGCAGGAGCAGCTGGCAGAGGAAACCGTGACTGCAACTGCGGGCGGGGGCGCAGTCAAGATCACCATGACGGGAAATCAAAACTGTCGAGGCGTGGAGATCGACCCGGCCCTGTTGCAAGACGCCGATGTGGAGATGCTGCAAGACCTGGTTTTGACCGCTTTCAACAACGCCCTCGAGGCTTCGCGCAACCTGGCGGCAGAGCGCCTGGGGCCATTAGCTGGCGGCTTGCCGTTTTAACTGCCTGACCACTCCCGACATTCATCGATGCTATTACCGGAACCGATTCAGAACCTGGTCAATGCCCTCTCGCGGCTACCCGGGATTGGGCCAAAGACTGCTTCGCGGTTGACTTTTTACCTTTTGCGCGCCCCAGAAGATATCTCGCGCGACCTGGCGGAGGCCTTGTTCCAGCTCAAAGCCGGGACGACCTACTGCCGGACGTGTTATAACATCACTACTGCCGGGCGGATCGAGTGTGAGATCTGCAGCAATGATGGCCGCGATTTCAGGCAGGTGTGCGTGGTGGAAGAGCCGCTGGATGTCATTGCGCTGGAGCGCACCGGTGGCTTTTTGGGACGCTATCATGTGCTCCACGGCGCCCTGTCGCCGATTGAAGGGATTGGGCCGGAGCAGCTGCGCATTCGGGAATTGGTCAAGCGGGTGCGCGCCGGGGGCATCCAGGAAATCATCCTGGCGACGAACCCCAGCCTGGAGGGGGATTACACGGCGGCGTATCTGCGCCAGCAGCTGCTGCCTTTTGACTTAAGGCTGACGCGCCTGGCGCGCGGATTGCCGGTGGGCGGCGATCTGGAGTACGCTGATCAGAATACGCTCCTGCGAGCGCTTGCCGGGAGACAGGAATTGGGAGAATAACTGAATGGGCCGTCGCTGATCTGACGGCCGTTTCGTTTGATTCAATCCTTCCAACCGGAGCGGATTGCCAGTGCGGGTTTATCAGGGCTGGCTGGCGGGGAAGAAGATTGGCTGGCCGTATTGATCCACGCCGATTTGCTGGATAATCGCCTGCGCCTCGGGTGAGGTGAGGAATTGAGCCAGGGCTTGCGCAGCAGGATAGTTGATCTTGGGGGAGCGGTCCGGATTGACCGTGACGACGTGGTAATAATCGCGCAGCAGCTCGTCTCCTTCGTAAAGAACTTCTAACTGTAACAGATCTTTGTTCTCAAGGAATGTGGCTCGGTCGGTGAGCGAATAACCCTGCCCATCTGAAGCCAGTTTTAACGCCCCGACCGGGCCCTGGTCGGAGAAAACATACCAGTCTCCTTGTGGCGTGACCCCGGCAGCTTTCCATAATTTGGTTTCCGCTCCCTGATCACCCAGGTTGTCGCTGCGTGTGACAAACAGCGCTTGTGCGTCGGCGATCTTTTTAAAGGCTTCCTTGGCTTTGGCGGCGCTCTTGATACCGGCCGGATCGCTGGCAGGGCCGACGATGACATAATCGGTGTACATGACGGGCAGACGATCTCTGCCATTGCCATCCTCGATGAATTTTATTTCAGAGCCCGGCTCATTCACAAGCAGCACATCGACGACGTACTTTTCGCCAAGTTTGATGGCGCGGCCAGCCCCGCCCTTCTCCAATTCCACTTGATAACCCGTTTTGGCCTGGAATTGACTCAGCAGCTGGTCGATCAAGCCCGACCCTACCAGGATGCTGGTGGTTGCCAGTTTTAGTTCCTTGTCCTTCGGTGCGGCTGCTCCCGGCGCAGGCGACTCAGGGGTGGTCTGTGCGCCAGGCATGGCGCTGGGCTCGACCGCCTCTTGTTCCGCGGGTTGTGTGGGAGCCTGAAAACCAGAATCTGTAGGGGCCGAGGTTGGCGCAGATCCGGTTTGTGGTAGGTTGCAGGCAAACGCGCTAAGGACCAGCGTTAATAACAAGTACCAGATTATTTTTCTTTGTCTCATGCAATTCTCCATATATTAAACTATCGTCAGTAGAGGCCTAATTGTACTCAATTCTGCGGAAAAGCCAGGGTCAATTTGGTCGCTCATCGAGCGCACTCGATGCGCAGTTGTTAGGGGCTGATCAAGGTGTAAGCTTGTCGCCCGTATGATCGGTTTGGTAGCCCCCTAACGCTTCGATCAGGCTGCGAAAGCGCGAGCTTGACAGGACATCGAACAGGGGGCGCAAGTGTTGATCGGAGAGCTGCTCGCGTGCCATGACCAGATCGAAGCGCTCCTGAAAGAGCGCGACAAAATCTAGCCCGAATTTCCGCGCTGCGGCTTCTGCACCCAGGCCAACATCGGCCTTGCCGGAGCCAATGGCTTCGGCGACGGCGGTGTGCGTGCGCACCTCGCGCTCGTAGCCGCGTAACAACGGCGGCGGGAGAGAAAGTTGCGCCAGCTGGTGGTCGAGCCACAGCCGGGTTCCCGATCCGCGGTTTCGATTAATCATGCGCACGTCCTGGCGCGCAAAATCTTCTATCTTGCGGATCTGGTGCGGGTTGCCCCGTGCGACCAGCAAGCCCTGCGCCCGGTGTGCCAGGGTGATCAGGCTGGTTTCCCGATCTGGAAACAGGTGGCGCACATAAGGCAGGTTATACTCGCCGCTTTCAGCGTCCAGCAGGTGGCAGCTGGCGACCTGGGCCAGCCCCTGGCGCAAGGCGACCAGCCCCTCCATGCTGCCCACCGGCAAGGTGAAAACGCTCAGCGGGGCGGGCTTGACCTGGCGCAGCTCGGCAGCCAGGGCCTCAAGTGCCAGATCGTGACTGCCCAGGATTACCAGCGCGCCAGTCTCTACGTTGGCGGGCAGGACGATTTGTTGGAGCGTAAAGGCGCGCGCCCGGGCGCGGTAATACTTTTCCACAAAGCCGCGCACCACCCGCTGGTCCACCAGCTCTACCAGCCCGGCACGCTCGAGCAGCTTCAAGTGGTGGCGCACCCGGGCCGGGTGTTCGCCCAGGATCTGTCCAAGCTGGGACAGGGTGGCCGAATCGACCATCAGCAGGCGTAAGATTGCCAGGCGGCGCGGGTCGGCCAGGATTTTTAAATGCTCGAAGTCTTGGATCGTGCGCAGGTATTCCATGTGTGTTGCGACGGTAAAATAAATTTTATCGTCTGCCATGAGTGTATCATGGAGCAGGTGGCTTGTATAGACGCGCTGATAGGCGAAAAAATTGACACCCCTATTTGGTCGTGGTAAACTGTCAGATTGCTGGCCGGGATATTTCGACAGAAGAGACGATCCTTGTGACAATAAGCCGCTCAACGCTCGAACGCAGCTCTTTTTTACTCGCCTGTGTGCTGCTGGGCTTATCCACGTTATGGATTGGCCGAGGGGTGTTCCGCTTCAGCCATCTCCAGATGGACATGGACGAGGCCTTGCATGCCAATCGCGGTCTGGATTTTGCTTCGGCGGTCCAGCGGCGGGATTTGCCGGCGGTGTGGCAGAGTTTCGCCAAGCCCGAATGGTATCCGCCGGGGCATGGCCTGCTGTTGAGCGCCTGGTTCCTGCTCACCGGGGCCAGCGTAGAAACCGCCCGGCTCTACAGCACGTTCTGGTATCTTTTGTTCGGCCTGTTATTGTGGCTTTCGGCTCGCGAGCTGCTCCCGGAGGCACATCCGCTGATTTATCTGCTCCCGCCGCTTTTCTTGCTCGCCGACAGGTTGCATAGTATGAGCGCTGCAATGTCGATGTTGGAAATCCCCGCCATCAGTCTGGCATTTGGCGCGCTGTTCTGCTATCACCTGGCCTGGCGTAAGAATAGCAGCAGCATTCATTTTCTGGCCCTGCTGCTGGCTTTCC
>MGNS01000072.1:2720-4107 GCA_001795165.1 Chloroflexi bacterium RBG_16_57_11 | reverse complement strand
TCGCTCTGGAGGCTGGAGAACTGGCTGTATTATCCCCGGCAAATGTGGCTGGATGGCCTGGGCTGGCTGGCTGTCCTGCTGTCTGCCGTGGCTGTCTGGCAGGCTATCCGGAGGCGCCGCCCGGCCGGGGTGTTCCTCTATCTGGCCTTTTTCCTGCTTGGATTGGTCACACTGACCTCTAAACTATACAAGATTTCTCGCTTTGGGATGCTGATCTCCCCCTGTCTGTGGATCATGGCGGCTGTCGGTGCAGAATACCTGGTGAGCCGGCTGCCGCGTGGCTGGCCGCGCCTGGCCGCCCGCCTGGTGCTCCTGGCAGGCGTGTTAGCGGCGGCGTGCTACAACCTGTATTACATCCCGTCCAGGTTGCCACTGGCGTATGAAAATTTGAACGACGAGGTCGATCAGGCCTACCGCTTTATTGGCGATAGCCTGGACATCACCCACCAGGATGCCCTCGAGCTGGTCATGCTGGGGCGCACCGACCAGTTGAATGGCCAGGCGCTGCGGTTCAACCTGGAGACCCGTTGCATGGCCAATCCCGGCGGCTGCTGGGTCGCCGTGCAAGATAGCCGGGAGATCCGCCTGGGCTGGCCGGAGCAGGAATTCACCGAAGACGAGCAAAAAGAGCGCATGGCGCGCGCGCTCCAACAGGCCGATACCCTGGTCCAGTTTTCTGAAATCCAGGAGAAACCGGAAGGCTGGCAGCTCCTCGCCGCGCGCCGGTTTACCTTTGAGCGCCAGGGGCGCAAACCGACCCACCAATGGGTGGCGGTTTACCAGCGCTAGGCGAATTTGACACCCTTGTGCCGGCATGGTACACTGACGCCTCTTTACCGTTAACAACGTAAATTCTTTTTACAAGTGCCTGAACACCGCACATTGGAAATAAAATGACAAAAACTTTTACCAATCGCCGTTATCTGGACGAATTGCAGGAACACGTGCTCATTTTTGATGGGGCGATGGGCACCAGCCTGCAGGCGCAACATCTGACCGCTGAACATTTTGGCGGTGAGAAGTACAACGGCTGCAACGATTATCTGGTGATCAGCTACCCGCAGGCGGTCGAGCAGGTGCATCGCTCGTTCCTGGGTGCGGGTGTGGATATGCTGGAGACGGACACCTTTCGCTCCAACCGCATCACGCTGGGCGAATACGGGCTGCACGAGCGGGTGATCGAGATCAACCGGGCGGCGGCAGCCCTGGCTCGCCGGTTGGCGGATGAATATACGACCGACGCCCAGCCGCGTTTCGTCGCCGGGTCGATCGGGCCGTCGGGGAAATTGCCCTCGGCGGACGACCCGGAGCTTTCGAATGTGACCTTCGACGAGCTGGCAGACGTGTTCTGCGAGCAGGCCACCGGGCTGATCCAGGGCGGGGTGGA
>MGNS01000072.1:0-2698 GCA_001795165.1 Chloroflexi bacterium RBG_16_57_11 | reverse complement strand
GGAGGTCAAGGCAGCCATCGCGGGCCTCCACCAGGCGTTCGAGAAGACCGGCGTCCGCCTGCCCATCCAGGCGCAGGTGACCCTGGACACAACCGGGCGCATGCTGCTGGGCACAGATATCGCCGCCGCCCTGACCATCCTGGAGGGCCTGGGGATCGACGTGATCGGGCTGAACTGCTCCACCGGGCCGGAGCACATGCGCCAGCCGATCGCCTATCTGGGAGAGAACGCCTCGCTGCCGATTTCGTGCATCCCCAACGCCGGCCTGCCGCTCAACGTGGATGGGGAGGCGGTTTACCCGCTGGAGCCGGAGACGTTCGCCCAGGCGCTGGTGGATTTCGTCGAAAAGGATCGCATCAGCGTGGTGGGCGGGTGCTGCGGCACCACCCCGGCGCACCTGAGCCGGTTGGTAGAGAAGCTGGGCGGGGCTTCTCTGAAAGGACGGCGCCGCCACCCGGACAGGTCCCCGGTGAGCGCGCCGCGCCTGGCCTCGGCGACGCGCGCCATGGCGATGCAGCAAGAACCGCCGCCGCTGCTGATTGGCGAGCGCTGCAACGCCCAGGGCAGCCGCAAGTTCAAGCGCTTGCTGTTGGCGGAAGATTACGATACCATCCTGGAAGTAGGGCGCGAGCAGGTCGATGGTGGGGCGCACGCGCTGGACATATCCGTGGCGGTGACGGAGCGTGCCGATGAAGGGGAGCTGATGCGTGGCGTGGTGAAGAAACTGGCCTCCGGGGTGGATGTGCCCCTGGTGATCGACACCACCGAGCCGGAGGTGATGGAAATCGCCCTGAAGGCTGCTCCAGGGCGCTGCCTGCTCAATTCGACGCACCTGGAAGGCGGGCGCCTGCGCGCCGAGCGTGTCTTTGTGCTGGCCAAGGCGCACAACGCCGCGGTGCTGGCGCTGACCATCGACGAACGCGGCATGGCAAAGACCGCGCAGGACAAGCTGGAGGTAGCCCAGCGGATCTATGATATCGCCGTCGGCGAGCACGGCCTGAGACCGGAAGCGCTGGTTTACGATACGCTGACTTTCACCCTGGCGACGGGCGAGGCGGAGTTCGCTAACTCGGCCATCGAGACGCTGGAAGGCATCCGCTTGATAAAGCGAGCGCTGCCCGGGGTGCTGACCTCGTTAGGCGTGAGCAACATCTCGTTCGGGCTGGACCCGGCGGCGCGCCCGGTTTTGAACAGCGTGATGCTGTATCATGCGGTGCAGGCTGGGCTGGACATGGCGATCGTCAACCCGGCGCACATCACCCCTTACGTCGAGATCCCGGAGGAGCAGCGGCAGCTGACCGAAGACTTGATCTTCAACCGCCGCCCGGACGCGCTGCAGCGGTTCATCGAGTATTTCCAGTCCGAGACGTTCCAATCCAGCCGGTCGGATGCCCCGCCGGGTGATCCCACCATGGGCATGACGCCACAGCAACGCCTGCACTGGACCATCCTGCACCGTCACAAGGAAGGAATAGAAGCGGATATCGACGAAATCCTGGCGGCGCGCGGGGATGCTTCGCAGCACGAGACGGCGGTGGGTATCCTGAACCAGGTCTTGCTCCCGGCGATGAAGGAGGTGGGCGACCTTTTCGGCGCTGGCGAGCTGATCCTGCCCTTTGTGTTGCAATCGGCCGAGGTGATGAAGAAAGCCGTGACCCATGTCGAAGGCTACCTGGAGCGACAGGAGGGGGCCAGCAAGGGCACAGTCGTGCTGGCGACGGTGTATGGCGACGTGCATGACATCGGCAAGAACCTGGTCAAGACCATCCTGTCCAACAATGGCTATACGGTGATCGACCTGGGTAAGCAGGTGCCGGCCGAGACGATCATTACAAAAGCAGTGGAAGCGAAGGCGGATGCCATCGGCCTGAGCGCGCTGCTGGTGAACACCAGCAAGCAGATGCCGCTGATCGTCAACGAGCTGCAGCGGCGCGGCTTGATGCTGCCGGTGCTGGTGGGCGGGGCGGCGATCAACCGCCGGTTTGGCTGGCGCATCCTGTTCACCGAGGATGGGGCGACATATGAGCCGGGCGTGTTCTACTGCAAGGACGCCTTCGAAGGGCTGGCGACCATCGACGCCTACTTGGACCCGCAGCGTCGCTCGGAGCTGCTGGAGCGGCTGTATGCGGACGCCGGGCGCGAGCTGGGGCGGGAGGTCGGTGTCAAACCCGCCGTTCAGGAGGGGGTGCGCTCGTCGATCAAGCCGGCACCGTTGGCTGTTTCGCCTGATCTTATCTGGGGACCGCGCCTCATCCGACAGATGCCGCTGGAGATGGTGTTCCAGCACCTGGCCAAGAACGAGCTGTTCCGGCTGTCGTGGGGGGCCAAGAACGCTCACGGTGAGGAATGGGAGCGGCTGCAGGCCGAATTCGAGCGGCGCCTGGAGCGCATGACCCGCCAGGCGCGCGGCGAAAAATGGCTGAGGCCGCAGGCGGTATATGGCTACTGGCCGTGCCAGGCGGAGGGCGATGACTTGATCCTGTATGATCCGGAGAGCGTGCCCTCACCCCCGGCCCCTCTCCCTTTGGGAGAGGGGAGCATAGTGGCGCGGTTCAGGTTCCCGCGCCAGCCGGCGGGGGAGCGGCTGTGCCTGGCGGATTATTTTGCGCCGGTCGAGTCGGGGCAGTTAGATGTGGTGGCTTTGCAAGTAGTGACGGTAGGGCAAGAAGCTACCGAGCGTTTCGACCGCCTGCAAGCG
>MGNS01000071.1:82585-87450 GCA_001795165.1 Chloroflexi bacterium RBG_16_57_11 | reverse complement strand
GTACATTATAGGGTGTTCAGTGACACCACTTATTGTAGCCCGAGTTTGATCCACCTCCTAGCTGTGTCATTATCCTTTGATCACCACCAATAGAGTTAAATTTCACCCACGCTTCCACTGAGAAAGGCGATGGCAAACTCTGGGTTCCAAAGCCAATTCCGCTTCCATCTGGAGGATTAGGAGCAAACACTGCTTGACCAAACTTGCCACTAACCCAAGAAGCTACCCCATTAAAGCTGCCTACTAAAGATCCAACTGTGCTTGATACTGAATTCCCACTTCCCTCGTCAAAGTGTAAAAGATATGTAGTGTTGATGTCAGATGCGAACGGCTCGTATGGCAAAGGTGGAATGCCGGTAGGTGTACGCAGCAAAATACTACTTACATTCCCGCCAACGTTTTGCGTTTCGCCGCCTATTACAAGCCTTGCTGGCCCTTCGAAATGTGCACCGTCGTAAATCAAAGCTTCATATGGACCGTTGATCTTTACTTGTAAATTACTTCGATCACTCCAGCCGATATGATCTAGAAACTCAAAGCTCTGAAATAAGCGAATGCAATCGCTTACAGATGTTAATTCAGCTCCATCGCCACCATCGCAAGGCGCAACTCCCGTTCGAGTTGCCGAGAGGTAATACGACGTTTCATATAGGTCCGAATTATCCCAATTGCCACCATGTGAATCACGTCTGTATTGTATAGAGATTATGTGGTTTCCATCTGCCCACCCGAATGTGTTCCAGGTGTAATACAGCTCTGTAGCTGCCGTTTCTTGGCAGTTTTGGCCGTCAAAACAAACCCTGAAGGCATCAAAGTCGCCCTGATCAGCTACCCTGATATGAATGTCTACTTCTAAGGGTTCTTGGGCAGAGTACGACTGCTCGAGAAGCCAATCTGCACCTGATTGTATAAGAGCATTGTGGACTGACTTTGTTCTGTCATTCCACCCAATGGTGTTCAAATCTGGATATGAAGTTGAGATTATACGGGAATTTCCAGTTTGTGAATAATCATCCCACAGAGTAAGCGTATGGAGAAACAACCATATCGGATTCATAAAAAGAGAAGAGACATGCATAGACCAGCCATCGTCGATCCAAATCGGTATATTGAAACCCAGATCCGGTTGACTCACTACGATACATTCACCACCATAATCGATATGATTATAGAGAATTACCTTTGTTGCTACCTTAGTAGGATCACAATAACTTGAATGCTCAAGTCCGCCAACTTGATTATAAGAAGCTGGCAGATCGTCCGGAGGAGGCCATATGTTCCCGGTTTCCTCAAAACCATAGATTATTTTTTCGCTTGCGTAGTTTACAGGTACGCTCCTATGCGTAGTTGAATTATTCGGCTGTGTAGGATCGTTAACATCCCTGCAATGATTCAGCTCTGTAGTGTCGTCTGTAACCCACAATGTTGGTCTAATCCTGGTTACATAGAAATGGAGGTGTGTTCCATCGCCGCCTTCCGAAGGTTCAACGTATCCAGTATTCCCTGTGTACCCTATCGCTTGTCCGGTCCTTACTCTTTCTCCAACGACCAATCCCAGATCTTGTACTGAGTGCCTTTTTATATGCCAATAAACGCTGTAATGGTTATAATTGCCGTTGCGAAGAGGGCCATGCCCCAAGATGAGGTAATTCATTCCCTGGAATTGCAAATCACAGCCATAATCATATAGTGAATACATCTCATCTTTGTAATCTACGATCACTCCATCTTTTGGCGCAAGAATACTAAAATCACCAGGAATGTCGATAGCGCCACCTTCATGAGGGCCTTGACTAAGGTTCCTATCACCAGCCCATGGAAGCAGAAACCCTCCCACATTAGGAGTTGATGTTGCATTGGCAACCATAATTGTTTTAGGGCTGATTGTAATAAACAAACCTAAGAGAACTAAAGCTGTGAAAGGATTCCTTACGAAACCATATCTGGCATCCATTTCGCAATCTCCGTTTGTCACGGACTAAGTAGGGTAACGATTGAATCACAAGTCAGTCATAAATTGCTAGAGAGTGAAGGTTAGAGCAACAAATCAGTTTTTTAGAAAAGAGGGCATTAAACGGGAAGATCTAATTGTTCATAAACTCAATGCTGTCAACAACTTTGTCAAACATCAGTTTATTTTCAGAAAGCAATTGGTAATCACTTGCTCTAAGCGAGACTCGATAAACAAAATTGTCTTTAGCAAATTCAACAGCATAACGGTACTCACGTGGCCCTTTTCTATTTGGGGGTGTTGTATAGTACAAAATTACCCCATCAACTCTGTGTTTCTTAAGATTCCTGAGTTTTATCCCGTTTTCGCCTAGAAACTTAGAACCAGGATCTATTTCAATAACCTCATCATAAGTATAATAAGAGCCGTACTGTGGAAAACCTAACTTTTCATCTTTCGTAACTACGTCTGTTGAAAGACTTAGAAATTTGTCTCCTTTGCTTCCCTCCGATAAAGAAGAGTTATACCAGCCGTCTAAATTGTAAGGGTCTAAATCGTCTCCTACCTTTTCTATATGGGAATCAAAAACATCAGCGGGGTATTCAAATTTGTATCTGAACTTGTAGTTTATATAAACACCGTCATTCTCCGTGTCTAATGGAAATTGATATGATTCTGTCGGATTTGCTTCACTCTTATATCTCGAGTTGTTTTGGAGCGAATCTTTCGTTAAGAGATTGTCGTCTGATATGAAAGCAACTACTCCGAGCAAAACGGCGAACGTAATCAGAATGAGGAAACCAGTTTTTATTAAATTATCCGAATCCCCCCTTTTTGCTTTTCCCATTCCTGTCATTTGCTATCTTATACTGTAGACGGCTCATTAACAAGTCCTCCTTCACTCGAATTCCCAGATAACTAATCCTGGCTTTATCGTTCAATTATTCAAAACAAATAATACTAATGAGGAATTGTTTCGATAGGGATTGTTTCTCATATCACATCTATGATACAAATAGTACGGTTTATAACAATTTTTTAATTATAGAGATTGAAAATTAAAAATAGATTAACAGAATTATAGAACCGTCCAATTTTCTCTAACAAACGCAAATGAGTCTCCCTTGGATCGTTCACTCTCCCCTATTGGGCAAGCATTACCTTCTCCAATAGATCTTTGATTGCCGTGTAGAGTTTAGTGCCCCATTCGCGTTTCAGATTAATCAAAAAACCACTCTCGTTTTTTGCACAAGCTGGACTTGCCATCCACTCATCTTTCTTTGAATGACGGCTATCCCCTTTGATGCCAAACTCATGATAACGGTTCGCCCACTTACTCAAAGTCGGCCGGGAGGTCCCACAATGGCTGCAAGTCAGCCCCACATTTTTTTGTTTGGTAAAGCTCCACCCACCCATGACGTTTTCTGATTTCCTGCTTCATAGACACATTCTAAAGTGTAACGATGTCTATGTATCACATAGTTGATGTCAAATAATGTAGACTCTTGGCAAACCAATCCGTGGGAGAGAATCGAGAAGTTTGACAACCCGGAGATTTTTGTCCGAACATAGCCTACAGCGGCGCGAGCAGATCTTAAAGACATTGGTCTTCAATATCAATCGCTAATCGTGTTAGGTTTTATCTATCTTTGTGATAGAGCAATCTCACTATTTCATTCTCTTCCAAACTTCCCTAGCGTCTTGCCCGATATATTTTCTAAGCTCATCAAGGACCCTCCTTCCCTTTTGGAGGTCTGCATAAAGCCCTGGACTGGCACTTCCTTCCAAACCCGATATAACTCCTTCCATGGCCTCGATATCTTCAGCCCGTATGATTACTTGCTCACCATGATCGTTCATGTACACATCGATGAATGGGATAAGTTGCTGTAGGACGGAGCGGGTTTGGGTACGCAATGCGGCGTCACTGATCAACATAGTAGCCACCTCCACCTGGTTGCGATAGTAAAGCTCGACCCAGCGCTGCCCTACTTTACTGGGCATTAGGACTTGTTCTCTGAAGTTACGCAAAATGAACAGATCTTCGATTACCGTCGCATCCCCAACTAGCGCCACTTCAGCGCCGCAGCCCGGAGGGCAGTTCAGTTCGGTGTTGCATGTATCGACCGGCGCGGCAACACTCCTGATATCGGTCATCGTTAAAGCGTTATAAACATTCAGCCGACCAATCTTAGCAGGCTTAGATATTCGGAGTTTCCCTTTTTTTACCTCCGCAGACATCTTGAGGAGCCACCAGACCTGGTTGTTGGTCAATTCTGGCCGTGCAGACCAGACAAGTCCGGCCGCCCCGGAGACATGGGGGGTTGCGGCCGAAGTACCACTGGCTGTGCGATAACCGCTCCCAAGATCCAGACTATAGACATCCACCCCCGGAGCCCGAACATCCAAATTTTTTTTGTTCCGGTTAGAAAATGCTGCTTCTTTATCCCTATTGTCAGTGGCACCAACATCTACTACTCTTGGTGAGGATCCAGGATAACTGATCCGCTTCTTGTTATAATCATTCCCTGAGGCAGCGATTAGTAGACTACCTCTCTCATAGGCATAATTGATGGCTCGGGCAATGGTTTGGGAACACCCGCAATTTGCCTTAGCTCCCAGGCTCATGCTTATAATATCCGCACCGGCCTGTGCTGCGTACTGGATACCCTGGGCGACCGAGGCAGCCGAACCTTCTCCCCCGGAACTCAGCACCTTGACCGGCAGGATCTGGCAACCCCGGCACACACCAGCGATGCCCATAGCATTATTGGTGTTTGCCGCGGCGATACCTGCTACGTAAGTACCGTGGCCGTGATCGTCCATTGCGTCCTCATCGTTATTAATGAAGTCCCGATCGATTTCAGTACGAACGCGCCCACCCATCAGCTCGGGATGATTGTAATCCACACCC
>MGNS01000071.1:72776-82556 GCA_001795165.1 Chloroflexi bacterium RBG_16_57_11 | reverse complement strand
CGAAGACTGACCCGTCTGTAGATCCCAAGCCTCCGGTGCGTCAATATCCGCGTCGACTTTTCCCCCGGTTTGCCCGGTATTGTTCAACCCCCATTGCAGCTTGAAATCAGAGTCATTAGGGGTTTCAGCGATCCGATAAAGCAGGTTCAACTCTGCATACTCAACCGCCGGATCCCGGCGGTAATCGGCGATCATTGCAAAGATATCGGTCCCGTACGGCACTGTTAACCGGAAGATGCCCGTCATCCCATATTGTTCGGCAATCGGATCTGCCTGGTCAAGTTCTTCAAAAACCAGGGAAATCTCCTGGACCTGATATTTTTCATTTATCTCGTCCAGCGAAGGTACGATGATTTTGCTCCGGTTTACCTCGGGGAGATCCAGAGCTTGGATAACTTCTGGCTTCAGACCTATAAGGATCTCGTTATAAACGAAAGTGTCCCCCGGATCAATACTGAAAGGTTCTTGACCCTGGTACCGAATATTGCTTTCGCTGGTCATTGCCAACAATGCTAGCCCGGAGATAATAATTAAACCAAGTTGGGTAGCAACTTGGTTTAACATTAATACAATTCGGCGGTTCATGGCTATTCCTCCTTTTTCAGTGTGTCTAAAGTCCTATTATTTGATTTCATATTCCGTGTTAATTTCCGCGTACCCGATATTTGGGCTCGCATCGTAATCGCGGACAACAGCCGTTAAATCGGTATCGGCTGGGAGAACAACAATTAGTTTGTAAACGCCGGACAAATTATATTGATCTGCGGTTTCATCTCCGGCGGTTAGATCCGGAAAAAGAGGGACCATACTCTGTACGTTCCATCTGGCATTAAGGTCATCTAATGCTGAGATGCCTGTATTTTCTGGATCAGGTCCCTCCTGATGAATGAGCTGGGGTAAGACTTCTGGCGATAAGCCAATCAGAATCTCACTGCTTTTTGTCGCCGGTCTTGAACAGGCCATCAAGTTGAAAACGATAGCCACAATCACAAACAATAGTAATGTAGTGATTGATGAATATTGTTTTATAATTATCATAGGCCTTCCGATAATCTCCCTTTCAAGTGCTTGTGACATTTGGTAAGGGCAAAATAGTCAACATTTCTTTAATAATAATCCACTTGTGATTGGTCAGTTCAGTCATCACAGCGGGCATCCTGGACGGTCATTTTCGGGGCGAACCATTCCAAATGGCTAAACAGGCACGATATTAGCTCCTGGCCCGTATCTCTTCACCAGATTAACTCCATCTTCGCAGGCTTGCCTGGTAGTATATCCTTCGGCTGAGTCTGCGATTATCCTGCCATTAGGTGCCCTCAGGCGCCAACGGTACTCTCCTCTTGTATCCCTGAAAATTTCAAAAGTAGCCATTTAATTATTCTCCATTAGATGAACTCATCGTTTCCCGGTAGCAACTTTTATGATCTCTTAATGCACATCCATTCAGGATAATCATCACCCTTGTACCGGTTATTCTCCCAATGCAAAGGTTGTAGGTTGCTGAGATCATCCGTTCCCCCTTGTGATACGGGCGTAATATGATCAATCTCCCAACCATAGGTTGAGGTTTTACCATATTCACCCTTTTGAATAGTGGCACCACACACGTCTGTTTTTAAACTTGTGTATCCAGGAATGCTTTTTGCTTTTGCCCATACTACATCGATTGTTGCCTGGTCGAATGGGTGACCTGAAGAAGTCGTATTCGGTTGTCGCGCCATTGTTGCTCCCTCTTGTTCCATTCGAATCTATCAAACTCAACCGAGAATCTTCAAAGTGTATTTCCACACATTGATACTATAACCAAGAATGAAAAACGCGTGAATAGACACAATGCAATAAGGCATAGGCATATGTACTGGTTCGATTATTACTGCTTGTGTCGGGATATAATATTTGCAATGCTACCCAAAACCACTGAGGATAGGTGGATCAATTGTCTCACTCAGAGAAAATCAGCGTAGCGATCTTGGACGATCACCAAAGCATCATTGATGGCTACCTATTTCGGCTAAGCCAAACACCAGAAATCGAAGTAGTTGGTACTGTGGCTTACGGTGCTGAATTAGAACCCATGCTCAGTGAACACTCAGTTGATGTACTGATATTAGATATTCAGGTGCCTACTTCTTCAGTCAATCCTAACCCATACCCCATTTTGCATCTAATACCCAGATTGCTCCAAAAAAATCCCAACCTCAACGTGCTAGTAATCTCGTTTCACAAACAGGCCGCTATAATAAAAAGTGTCATGGAAATGGGGGCATCGGGTTATATCCTCAAAGAGGATTATGCCACAATCCAAGCGCTTGGGGATGTTGTATGTGCTATAGCAAGAGGTAACATCTATTTCAGTCAACAAGCCTTCCAACTGTTAGCAAAGAAAATTCCCGAAGATTCTTTACTTACCGCGCGACAATTAGAGGTCCTATCGCTTTGCGCAGCATTCCCTGATGCGACTACAGCAGAGCTCGCGAATCGGATTGGTATTGCAAATTCCACTTTGCGCAATTTGCTTTCGGGTGCCTATATAAGACTAAACGTGCGTAACCGAACTTCAGCCATCGCTAAAGCGCGACAACTGGGAATTATTACCCCTCCCCCGCCATCCTTTGAATTTCAAAAATGAACAATTGGTGGTTCCAACATGATTTCGGGATGTGCAATGCCTATGGCTGCAAACATCTTCATTACGGGTTGGATGACATCATCCAATAGCTTTTCCAGCCCGGTAATATCGATCGACGAAGTTTTCTTGAGAAGCTCGCGGGCAAGCTTGTGTTTGAGAATTAATTGATGTACAGCGTAGCTGATGGCACCACAGCGGATGAGTATGATTTGTGCTTCTTTCAATGCTTCCGGATCGGGTAAGGCACGACGTAGTTCTAAAAACTTCTCTCGATCCGCATATTGAACCGTCTGTGCATATAAGATCGGTAATGGAGAGCGATCAAGCGTCCAATCAGGGTTTGCCGGAACGGCCATAGTGTCGTTAAGGTCGTCGTGGATCTGGATCATCTCACCATACAAGCAGCCAAAACGCTCGATTCGCGCGGCAATATCAGGCGCAGCACCCCCTAAAAGCGCGCCAACATTCAAGGCAGCGCCAAAAAAGGGAGAACTTTTTGTACGAACGACCTCCCAGTAAGCCGCTTCATCCTCAGGGTTTTGTATATCCATGTACTGGCCCAACGCGGTTTTTAACATCATTCGGTTCAAGCTCTGGAGTGCAAGCAATTTGGCATTCCATGCAGCCCCGCTTTGCGCAACGATCTCCATCCCGGCGGCCTGGAGTGCAGAAGCCATGTTAGCTACTGGAGCCATACCCAATCGTTGATACTCGCCACGTGGATCAACATCCAACATGTCATCGATCAATATTATTGCGATTTGCAAGCAGGCAATAGACGCAACAGCCGCTACGGCTTGTTCGTGCATTCCACCCACTGCCTCACATGACACTACAGGCAGACGCCAATCTCGCGGTGAATTCAAGCTGGCACGCTCGAATATCGATTGTAGTTCCGGCCAATCACGAAGGAACAATTCATCAGTCAGTATCTCAATAGCTGATTCGTAGATATCCATAATCCCTCCTCACACTCTGGCCGGAGGGCCTTCCGGCCAGAGTGCTTCAGGAAATTACTCGATCACTCAGGAGCTACTTGCTCTTGTGGAGCTATCGCTCACCGTGTTTCCGGCGTTCCAAAAATCCCACGTAATGCTGCTCTTGAGTGCCCCGATTTCTCGGAGGCTAACCTGGGTCAAGCGAACCAGGCCGCTCAAGTATGCGCTTTGGGAAGCTTTGGGCGAGAACAACTTGTCGTAAAAAGCTTGCATGGTGTGCATTAAGATACTCCTTAATCCACTTAGTAGTGGAAAACTTCTAAACATAGTTGGACGAAAGACCTTGCTTTACCAAACGTGACTCGCGCTATAATCGAAAATAGAACCACCTCCTTTCGTGCAGATCCGACGAGATTCACGATTGCTTCCTCTATGGAGATCTTCCAACACAAACGCTCTTTCGACCACTGGTCCTTCATCGTGCAAATATCGTCCTGGCTTGTGCTGTGCATTCTTCTTGCATACACCTATGCCAGGTTCTTTCAGGTTCCTTATTTGGGCTTCGATTTCAACCCCTCAAACGGCGAAATCATCGACGTGTTTGTACAGTCTGCCTCAGGCGCCCCTCTCTACCGAGGAGACCGACTTGTACAAATAGGGTCAGTAACCTTCGATAGCTATCGGGCAGACTCGCGCCAGCCATTGTTCGACGGGATGGGTAGAGACCGTATCTTGCCTGTAACCGTTCAGCGGGGTGATCAGAGAGTGACCATCCGATGGGAAATTCCACCCCCCAATCTCCAAGAAATCCTGGACCGATTGGTTAACGTTTGGTGGTTGTCGTACATCTTCTGGCTGACCGGAGTGGCCACGGCGCTTTTGGTTCGTCCTCATGATTCTCGCTGGCTTCTATTGATTGCTTTCTGCTTTCTGACGGCAATATGGTTGATTACCGGCAGCCTGTCAACCTGGCAGATCCTGGAAAGTACCATCTTACTGCGGATCGCGATCTGGTTGTGTGTACCTGTGTATTTACACTTGCATTGGGTTTTCCCTAGACCGTTAGCCAAGAGCCCTCGGTTAATTCTTTGGGTCTTATATCTGACCGCTTTAGGCTTAGCTGTAGCAGAATGGTTTCAAATTCCACCGAGAACTGCCTACTTTTTCGGATTTATTCTGGCAGGAGTGGGTAGCGTCGTGCTGTTAAGCCTGCATTTCATCCTTCGGCCAACACAGCGCCGGGAAGCCGGCTTGTTGGTAATAGCCATTGGCCTGGCCATCCTACCCTTATTGACAGCGGTCATCACGAGACTGTCGGTAGCATATCCCCTCTGGAGCGGGGGTGGTCTCCTGGCTTTACTTATAATCCCAGGGGCGTATTTCTACATCATCTACCGTCGCCAGCTGGGTGGTCTGGAGATGCGCGCCAACCGCCTCGTCTCAGCATATATGTTCATCCTGCTGATTGGGACTATATTCGTCGTCCTTGTCCCCTTGGCGGATGCCTGGCTAAGCTTTCCCAATGCATCAACCTATGTAGGTGTCTCTGCTGTGCTCCTGGTTCTGCTCCTGACTCTCGTTGGCTTCCCTCGCTTCGAGCGATTCGTCGATCGCCGCCTTTTAGGCATCGCAATGCCCCCCACGCAAATATTGGAAGCTTATTCGTCGCGCATCGTTACCAGCCTCGATTTGTCAAGCGTAATTCATCTTCTTAGAGATGAAATCCTCCCCAGCTTCCTCGTTCGCCAATCCGCATTGCTCGGCTATGAGAACGGAAAGCGCATTTCTCCGCTCTATGTCACCGGTGTAGATGGAACCTATCTTCCAGAGGAGATAGACGCCTCCACCCTATTACCCTATTCGGGAAAATATCTCCCGCCATTTTCCGGGGTTGACGAAAAGTTACCTTTTCAATGGATACGGCTACTCTTCTCTCTTGAGGTGAACAACGAGCTGCTCGGTTTCTGGCTGCTGGGCCGGCGGGATCCTGACGATTACTACGCTCAGGCTGAAATTTCGGTCTTGCAAACCATCGCCAACCAGACTGCTATCGCACTTGTCAATGCAGCTCAGGCCGAACGTCTACGTACGCTGTATCAAGCCAACATCGATCGTCACGAAGAAGAACGCATCAAGCTGGCCCGAGGCCTGCACGACGAAATTCTCAATCGGTTGTACGTACTGTCCATGAATGTGGACAGGCATGCGTCACCAAGCTTTCAGGATCATTATCAGACGGTTACTGACCGCTTGAGGGAAATAATCAGCGATTTGCGGCCGGCAATGCTGTCCTACGGACTGCGACCGGCGCTTGAGGAGCTTACTGACGAACTGTCCGAACGGGCCGGCGACGATGTAATGATAGTCCTGGACTTGCCTCCATCGGATGCTCGCTACGAGCCCAAGGCCGAGGAATATCTGTATCGCATCGTACAGCAAGCGTGTGAAAACGCTCTACGCCACTCCCATTCCAGTACCATCCGAATTCACGGCATTCTAGACCCAGGACAGGTGAGCCTGACTGTAGAAGATAATGGTATTGGGTTTGCCGATATGGAGCAATTGAAATTCGACAGGTTATTGGCTAACAGGCACTTTGGGCTGGCAGGGATGCACGAACGCTCGGCCATAATCGGCGCCGAGTTGCGAATTGATGGCACCCTTGGAGGTGGAACGCAGGTTTCTGTGGTATGGTGTCCTGATGAGATAAACCGTACTTCACTGACATGATCGAGATTATCATTCAATTGTTAAGGTTCTCAATTTCATCTGCCAAGACTATAGCTCAATTCGAATATTCTCCTGTTTAAAAACGCGTTGATTCTTACCAAACACTGAAGATGTCCTGGCTCGAAGATATCTTATTGGCAGAAATCCATCGTGAGACGTACGTGGCAATTCTCAAGAGTTGGATACCCCACGGGAAGAAGGCGGATTTCGCCCACAAGATCGGTATCACTAGAGAATATCTCAGCTACCTATGCGCTCTGGACTATCCTACCAACGATAAAACTCCAGCCAAACGCCTGCCATCCCCGCAGCTTACCCGCAAGATCGCCAAAGCGTTACCGGCCCCACCGGAGGTCAAGCACAGCCTTATCGAAAACATTGAGCTGGCCCATGCACAGAATGTCAGGCAATATTACACTATGCGTGAATTCACCGCCCGGCGAAACGTAGGCGAGCTCCTGGCGGAGATCGGTTTGGGCCACGGAAAAGCGACCTTCGGCGTTGACTTGACTGAGGTTCGCCGAGCTTATCGCGCCGTTCGGGACGCTTCCGCCAGCCTGTTGAGAAAATTATCCCTTGAAATCTATCCGGCCTCCTATGTACAAACCTGCCTTTATCTGCACGACGCCCAATGCGTGCTGGACCGTGCCGACGACGCTCTGCGCTACGCGAAACTAGCTCGCCTGGTTCTGGAGAACACAGATATCTACGAAGAAGGCTTCAGCAAGGAGCAGGTGGATTACCTGGATGTGAATGCAATCCGGGGAGTAGGGGTAGCCTATCACAACCTCGAATTAGATCGTAGAGCGCAGTTCTCATACGCCCATGCCCGTTCCACCTCAGGTTATCAAAATTCACCGCTTTTCTGGGAACCGCTGGTCGGTAGGGACGTGCTGAATGCCATGTCCCAGACGCCGCGATACAGTATTCGGGAGGCAAATCAAATCGCTTACAAGATCGAAAAAATCTGTGAGAAGCGCGGGGACGAATTCACCCTCTTGCTGGCGCGCGAGTCATGGCTGAGGTGCCTGATTCAGCACGAAAAGTGGAAGCTGGCCCAGCGTGTCTACCAGGAAGAGATCGAGCGGATACCTCGCTTGCCGTACATCGGTTCTCTCCACCGAGCGTTCCTGTTGAAGAGCGGCGCTCAGTTATCCTGGGAGATGGGAGATATGGCAACCTGGCAGGAGCGCATCGGCGAAACGTTGAAGCTTATGCATAAAGCGGGGTTGAGCCATCAGATGCGGACATTAAAGCAGGCTTACGGATCTAACCTCAAATCAGTTATAGATTCTCTTGGTTTAGCTGATGGGTGATATATATTGTGGCGAGTTATGTATGAGCCTAACCCGAGTTGTGAATATATATGCTCGATTAAATAAATTCAAGGGCGAAGCAACAACGTGTTCAAAAAACCAAGGGCAGGGTCATCGCGACCCTGCCCTTGGTATATGCACCCCCTGATTAATTACACTCTCATGGAACCATGCGGACGGTACCAATACCCTCAATGGCAAACCCATCGAAAGTTTCACCTATAAGGGTGCCTTCTGTAAAGTCGCAGGTAAGGGTAGTTGCACCTAATCTGAAGTGAAGTACTAGATCCACGTCACCATCACCATCCACGTCCTCCTCATGTCGAACTGGTGCCCCAGATACCCTGTGGATCTCACCAGCTCCTTCAAAGGTTACCGTGGTGTGATCAACTGTAAGTGAATCAAAGGTATCAGTAGTTAGGATAGCTACAGGGATTATATCCTTTGAATTCTTGCAGTTGATGGAGTTGGGGTCACTACCTGGTTTAATGTCAATAACAACTTCTTTCGTAGTAGCTGGTTCACAAGCATCCCCTATTCCATCGCCATTACTATCCTCTTGACCGGGATTCACTACCTCTGGACAGTTATCCACAAGATTCAAAACATCATCTCCGTCGGTATCCGGGCTTAGAGATATAGCCTCCTCGTAGGTAATCTCATCTACCTGTGCAGTTGTCAGATGAATTCCTTCCGCAAAATCTGACCTCATCCAGAAATAATAGAACAAATTGGACCAGTCATCGTGCCCAAACAGATCCTCATCGTTGCTTGCCTCACAGTGATTTTCTATACCGAAATCATTGATATCTGCGCTTACTAAATTATCGCTGTCAATAACTCCATTTTTGTTCCAATCTATAGGCCTATCTGCTGGTGTGCGTACCACCCAGTTAGGTGGTAATCCTCCTAGAGAAAAAACCTGTGCGTAGTCTACCACTGTCGGTCTTAAGAACGTTCTTGGACCATATACAGTCCATAAACCTCCAGGACCACTAATTCCTGGTGGTTCGCTTAATCCACCCTCATCGATACTAGGAAGAGCTTCGTGTGAATAATCTAATGGTCTTCCTGACACATATTTGCTATCAAACTGAAAAAGGTAATTCATGACGCTTAGATAATTGGTTTTACAGTTGATGTTATCACCACCACCATGACCAAGGTCCAAATTATGCCCTAGTTCATGCATTAATGTTCCACTTTGCTGACCTGTATTGCCTTTATTGTGTCCACCTACATTCTCCCAACCGCCCAGCGAAATAACCACGTCATTTCCAGGCTTTTCTGCACAGCCAGATGTACTTCCTTGACCTAATAGGTTGTGAATAAACATCACATAATGGAAAGCAAAGCTCTTGGCAGTTAGTTGAATTAAGTTACTTCTTTCACTTGGAGTACCGAAGTGATCTCTCTTCACCGTATCGAAGTCAGGAACACCTTCTCTCGCAGGATCTGAACAGTCACCAAAGGTAAAATTGTCATTATGATTTACTGCTTGTTCTTGCCTCTGAATGTGCAGCCTTACCCCTGTTGCCCCGTCTGGATTGGCAACTGGCGATTTATCGAAACTATCAATTACATTAAGTAAAGCCGCCCCGTCTGGAGCATGCTGTTCCATCCAATCTATCTCAATGTAAATATCTTTGTGGTTAGGATCGGCTCTTTCGCTTGCCTCAATCGTTCCGTTTTCGTTTACATCGTAAAGCTGTAAATCTGGGACGTTATCATCATTAGCGTCGATCCCAAATGCCTCCCAGTTGTCACATAGACCATCCTCATCATTGTCGTTATTACCATTATTATCGATATCTAAGCACAGCGGTGGTACTGGAGCGGATCCACCTGCTATTCCGCAAGTACCTCTTGGTATCTCAAAAGCGAATATCTCATTATCGTATGCATCCTTCGACCACATTGCATCGACATCTTGATCAGCAAAACTAATAGGATCACATTCTAAATCTTCTGTACGAGAACCAGCGCTTGTGAAAAAATTAGTTACATTCCCATTTGACTTGTCTAGTTGATATATAGTAAGCACGCCATTACAAGCAGCGAAAAGACTATCCCCTCCTACCGCTACACCACTGTTAGGACAGCCAGAAGGAGCGGAATAACTTCCTAAAAGTGAACCCGTTTCACCGTAGTGGTAAATAGTGTTGGA
>MGNS01000071.1:67901-72742 GCA_001795165.1 Chloroflexi bacterium RBG_16_57_11 | reverse complement strand
AATCATCATCTGCGTCCCAGGCAACCCCATCACAAATATCATAACCACTTGCTCCGTTGAAGAGAAATGTTGCAGTTCCATCCGAAATATCATTAAATGGACTAATATCTATAACATAGATGGGGTGGATACCGGCATTACCACAACCCAAAAGGTCACCTTTATCACCTCTTAATGCCATTGATCCCCAACCTCCAGACGGAGTAGGATTCGTAGTGAGTGTCTTGACAAGGGTGCCGGGGTCGGTGGATGGATCAAGAAAATAAAGATTGCCTGACCCATAGCAGCTGATAACCAACAACATCGGATATTGGTTGAGATCGACAACAGAACCTGGAACGGCTGCGACAGAGGTTCCTAAGTTACACTGAGCTTCTGGTGGTACTCTTACAGTTCGAAGCAGATCCCCATATGCTGCAAGGACCAAATTTGATCGAGATTGATCTTTGCCAGAAATGATGAACACGAAGGTTAGAAATATAAGAGTGGCAGCAATGCGTAGGGCAATTCTTTTCGTATTCATTCTCGAATCTCCTTCCGACTAAAATAATTACTTTGAAACGTAATCAAGAACCGTGATGGAAGATAACTTATTTCAGAGGACCTATATACTGAAAGTTGTTAGCGTCACTTGTATGATACTCATACAAGTGATCTTGAATTTTAACTATAACCTTATGGCCTGGGGTTGGAGTTTCGCCACAAACATCGTTTCCTTCAAGTTTTGGATTGCTGAGACAAATATTCGGCCAAACCACCTCTTTAGCTTCAACTACTACAACATCGGTATTAGATACTTTAAGTCTTGTTGCTAAATCTTGAGTGACAGCTTCTATTTGGAATGAAAGTCCGGTGCATGCATCCCCTACTCCATCGCCATTACCGTCTTCTTGTCGTGAATTTTGGATTCCGGGGCAATTATCTTTGATATCCAAAAATCCATCACTGTCAGAATCCGGACTTAAACTCTGAGCTTCTTCATAGGTGATTCCGGAATTATCGTTAGTGATTTTACTAATTCGATCAGGAATAAAAGATGGTAGCTTGGAAAAAATAGTTAAAGGCTCTTTTCGTAAATAAAATGAAATGGGAGCAAGGATCAAGAAGACAAGAATAAAAAATACAATAATTATTCTTGAACTACGAGCTTTTTTTTCCATAATAGATGTAATAAAACTGGCGACTTTTCAGTACTTTTTTATATCACCTACCCATAGCAAAGTCTATAGACAAATGTACTGATTTACATTAGAACGAACTACCGATCAGCTTCTTCCTGATCTTTGTTGGCGAAGGTTGAAAAATTGGCTTTCCTCGGTTAGTGCTTGACAACGCCCTCGCCCACGTGCTTAACTGTGTATATTGTCCTAATCTTGTCCCATCTATGTCCAGGAAAAGCAATAACAACAAAAACGAAGTGTTGATCAAGTTCGTCACGCCCAAAGGCTTGAAGCATGCCCTACAGGAGTTGGCGAACGAGCGCAATATTACGCTCTCTTCCCTGCTCAGACTTATAGCATCGGAGTATATAAAACGAAATAGCACAACATGATAATATCAATTGCCAACCAAAAAGGAGGTGTGGCTAAAAGTACCACGGCTATCAACCTGGCTGCGGGCCTGGCGATGGAAGGGCGAAAGGTACTTCTGATAGATACTGATCCACAAACAAATACCACCCGTGTTTTTATTCATCCGGACATCGAGATCGATCTTGACAAATCGCTCTACAACTCAATCATTAAGCTCTCTCCCCTTTCCACTATCGTCCGAAAAACAAAGTTCCCAAATCTGGATATTGTTCCCTCCCACATTCGCCTATCCTCTGCCGACCTCGAGCTTGCCCAGGCGCTAGATAACCGGTCGGAACGTCTAAAAAGAGCTATTGGGAATCTGAAAGACAGATACGATTACATAATCATCGACAATCCCCCATCTCTTGGGCTTATAACCATCAATTCATTCACCGCCAGCGACAAGCTGCTTATTCCTGTTTCAACCGGATTTTTCGCCATGACCGGCCTGGTCCAGCTTCAGGAGACGGTTGAGATGGTCAAGCAAAACCAGCTCAATCCCACTCTTGAGATTATGGGGGTTTTGTGTACCTTTGTGGACAACACCAATATCTCTAAGGACGTTAATACCAAGCTGCGAGAGCATTTCGGTGATTTGGTATTCAATACAACAATTCCCAAAAACGTAAGTCTTGAGGAAGCCCACTCAAGGCACACACATATATTCGAATACGCTCCCAATTCCGCAGGCGCACGCGCTTACAAGGAGCTTGTAAAGGAGGTTCTTGCCCGATGAAAAAATCAGGATTAGGTGACAGTCCTTTTTTCTTGCCACCCGAGAAGAAAATCGAGGTTATCACTCCCCCATTGTCTAAAACTCTGGATCAAAAAGAAAGGCTCGAAAAAACAAAAAAGGAAGAGAAACAAAAACTAGAAAAATCAAGCAGTAGTGATACCGTAATACCACGATACCATGACACCACGGTATCACGGTATCAAGATGCCGTCTATGAGCTAGTAAGAAAGGCGGTCAAAGAGCTAGGCAAGGAGGCAGCCACCCACCGCTTCACCCTAGAAGAAAAAAGAGCCATAGCTGACATCATCTACACTTATAAGAATAACGGCATCAAGACCAGCGAGAACGAGATAGCTCGAATTTCTGTCAACTTCATAATCGAGGACTACCGGGAAAACGGCGAGAGCAGCATCCTTCATAAAATCCTTAAAGCACTAAATGGTTGATACCGTGGTATCACGACACCACGGTTGCATGGTGTCAATCACGCCGTCACGGTTCAAAATAGTCCTTGACATAGGCCTTTTCTACGTTGTACCGTTTCATACAAAGCACTTTTAAACCGGCATAGAAAATCAACAAGAAACCGGTCGGTTTTAAAAACAAATCGGTTATTGACTTACGGTTTTTATTCGGTGTATTTTTGTTATTACAAAGGCAAGTGCTTTGTCTTAGCCCTGGCAGTTAGTAGGAGATGTCGCCTGCTAAATCCACCCTCAAAAGGTGCGTGACCAAAGAGCCACTACGACCTAGGAGAAATCCGAACCGAAAAGGCTGTCAGGCCGACGCCGCCGGAGAAAAAAGAACGGCAGGATATCGAGGAATAAAAAACGCCTCGGATGATCCAAGGCGCCGCTTATATGTATATTGGTTGTTTTTGAATTCTTTTCAATCCCTTCCAAGAATTAGAACAAGAATTTTTAAATAACGAATTTGCGATAGCAAATTAAATATACATTTATGGGTTGTGTTGTGTCAAGCCTATTTCGCTTAGTCGCCCAAGTATTCTGAGTCCTTGTCTTTAGTGCTACGTTCACCGATTTGATTTTGCATTCAATAAGTCCTATAATAACCATCTAACATGACAGAACGTGACGAAATATATAAAACACCTGAACAAGAGGCTGGCGAATTCATAGAACTTATTCAAGGCTCAGAATTTGGCTCAACCGTCTACATAGCCGCAAGCGATTATTTGGATTTGTGCGACTTACAAAGAAGCTTACCAATTTATCAAGAAAATGCGGATCATCCTCGAGATCAGAAAGCCATACCATATTGGAGAAGCGAAGAGCGCATTACCGAAATGAAAATTGCGCTTCTAGAGAATGAAATCAGACGGAAGGAAGTACAAGTTCCAGGTTATTCGAACGTGTATTACAAAATTATAATGTTAGATGATGAATTGCACGATGTTAGTGACGAAGCCTCCGGTGAATTTTTGAATAAAGTTAGTTCTGCTGTTCATAATATAAGAGCTTCTAGTCAACCGTCTACTTGATACGCTTTTGCTGGAATAGAAACACTTTGTCGAAACATATCGGTTATCTCGGTATCTCGATCTCCCAGACCAAGTCTGTTAATGACGAGAATTTTTCGGCACTCAGGATTAATGATATTACTTCAGTATCAAACTCAAGTCCTGGCCCACACCCGAGCGTAAATTTATAGGTTGATACTCTCTCGACCGTTGGTTGCATATCGTGCCGCTTCTCTGCGTAGGGATAACGCAGGATGTACCAGCACTCATAATCTCTACCTAAATTATCTTTTAGAGTGAAGTCGCCTGGATTGTAGGTAAGCAAGATATCCTGGTCTGTGCGATTAGCAAATTCAAGGTAAAACCATATGGCCGATGAGCCATAATACTCTTGGTTGTATTTAATTTGATCCGTAAGCTTGAGGGAAACTCTGTTATCGCTCGCCACATCCCCGAGTCTCATGTTAGTAGGCTCGGGGATTTCTGTTGGTATAAATGGAGTGAGGGATGGGGGAATGACCACAATGTCCATCGAAGTCGGCGTAAAGGCAGCGGTTGGGGCTGATGTAGGTTCTTCAGTTTGAAGCGAAACAGTTGATGTGGGTTCTGGAGGCTTGGTTGGTTCAGGAGTATTGGTAATAACAACAAGTTCAGTGACGACTTGAGGAGGTGGCGATGAGTTCAGCCATCTTCCAATAAAAATTCCTGCAATGACAAGCACGGGGATTAGAAAAATCAGCAGATAGACGGGGGAATACTTTCGTGTTGTAGGTGGCGTTTTACTGCCCTCTTTGGAAGTGGTAGAAGTAGTGGGAGTAGAAGTAGTAGGAGATATTAGCTCGGGGGATTCAGGCTGTCCCCCGAAGATCTCGTATTTTCTTCTCTCCCAATCATCGATATCCTCCTGTTTCACTTTCTGTAACAGTTCATCACAACCGCCCATACTCTTGAAGTTATCGAATTTCTCCCTACCTTCACCATCGACATCCAGCTTTTCTAAAATGTTGTACTGAAGGTTGTAATAAGGAGTTGTCCCTATATTCAATTTGTC
>MGNS01000071.1:65962-67881 GCA_001795165.1 Chloroflexi bacterium RBG_16_57_11 | reverse complement strand
TTTCCCCTTGGCAACGCCAAATAAGGATTTGCACCTCCTGTTTGGTTAATTTTTGGAACTCCATCGTATTACTCCCCGAGTAGAAGATAAGTAGCGGAGTAGAAGTTGAAGTAGTTTTAAATACGCGACAATTGAGCCAAGTCTATCTCAGAAAGGAGAAAAAATCATGGACAGGCAATTAGCGACCCAGTTGGACTGGAAGGTCCTCACCGACGAGGTGTGTGACGTAATCGACTTCGGTATCCAGCAGAGATGGTTCTTCCGCCGCATGGAAGGGAAAGGAGTGATTGAAAAACCAGTTTTAAAACCTGATTGGGTCTATTACCCAATTGAGGCCGATTCTACCACGATTCCCAAGGAGGGCCTCCAAAGGCTGGAGGCAGTCAAGGCAAAGGTCTGTATCAAGCAGGCCATCATCGGCCATGAGCTCGTCGAAGCGCCAGTAGCCAAGCCAAAACCAGAGATCAAGATACCCGATGTTCCCTGGAGAGGCATCGCCACTGTCGCTGTTGGTCTGGCTGTGGCTGGAATTGTAGGGGCTCTGGTAGTCGCCTCCATACCGGTAGTTGCTGTCGCATCGGCTGCAACCCTAGTCATGGCTGACCCCTCCTTGATCATCGTCTTGGATGACCAGGACGAAACCTGGATCGCAATCTACGAATGGCTGGAAGAATCGGCTTGATCCTTCAGTTCATAAGGAGGTTATCCCCCTGGATCTTTAGGCTTGTCGGTGATGTCGCCAATATAGTTTGGAAAACACTACAAGCTTTGGTCCGGGGGGTTCTTCCCCAATGCCAGAGGACAGCGATCTTCTGGACAAATGAAGCCATCCAAAGCGGAGGTATACCGAATAGCTGGGCAAAGTACATATACCCAATCATGTACGGATTTACGTTACTCACATTAGTTGTTGGCTGGATGGTACATGTTTGGCTCATAGTAATCGTGGTTCGGTATTTGGCTAGGGCGTTCTTCTGAATGGCTGAAGGACTGAGGGCAAGATGAACTTTCTTTTTCGCTTCGTGCTTTTTTTAGTGCGATCGTTCTTGTTAATTCTTGTCAAGCTGCTTTTTGTGCTATTTTGGTTACTTAGGCCTTTTGTCTTGGCAGCGGTTCGATCATTGGGCGTCCTATTGTCTATGTCATTGGCTGCACTCGTTCACGGTCCAGGGCAATTTACAGAACGGATCGCGGGCGAATGGACTCGAACCATCCTGAATTTGGGTGTTTCCAGCGAACACCTCGATCGAATTTACAAACTTTGTCGCTTTCTCGCCGGATCCATGATAGTCCTTGGGTGGGCAGTTGCAGTTCTAATATCCCTGGCTATTCTTCGGATTGTATTCGGTATTTTCACTTGATAAAGTGGAACCCTGGTGGAAACAGAAACTCTGGTATTCCACCGGAGGTAATTGAAGGATAACAGAAAATGGGACGTCACTCTATTATCACAGAGGATAATGTTTTGAAAGCAGTGAGGGTGTTTCGATGGATAACGCGCTCGGCGCTGGTTCTGTTTTTTGCGGGAGCGGCAAAGCGGATCAAGGCGCTCGAAGTGTTGCTTCCAAAGCTTGAGAGGGAAGGGAAGCTTTGTGTTGACTGGCACAAGGGAGAAAAAGTTTACGCCATGCCTCGGAAGAAAAAAGTGATGCCGGTTTCGATGGATCATGAGATCGCTTGCGCTGAAATCCTTGTCCGACTTTGGCGCTTTCGAATGGAGGATGGCGAGATATTTCCAGAGCGAGTGTTTCGAGGTTTCGGGATAGTTCCAGAAGGAGGCATTCGTTATTCGGAAGAGCGAAAGTCAATGCTCATTTTTGAGTATTGCACGCAGCAAAATTTTATCCACGGCGGGGTGATGAAAAGCAAACTCACCAGGTACATGAGATATCTGCCCGACATCGAAGCGAAGTTTGAGC
>MGNS01000071.1:64686-65934 GCA_001795165.1 Chloroflexi bacterium RBG_16_57_11 | reverse complement strand
ATTTTGTTGTCAGGATGAAGCCGTGGCTTGATGACGCTGTCTTTTCAGGTTTAGCCGGTGAGCCTCGCAAGCCATTTTTCTTCACTGATTACAAGACCTTTAAATCCATATCGATGGAGAAAGCCCTGACTACAAATATTTATTTCTGGCACGACGCAAATCTGTGGAGTCTAACCAACGATGCTTAGATTTATCTTAAACCTTATTACGAACCTAATGTTCAGACGTGGGTGGCGGTTTCCGGAGTTTATTATCCGACCCGCTCGCCTGTTGCATGAGGAAGGCCTTGTCATGTCTACGACGTTCGTGGGTCGGCAGGGGGTAGGCAAGACATTCGCTCTTGCGATGGAGCTTTTGGAGCAAATAAAAGGACACCCGGAACAGCCGTTTTTCGTCTTTGACTGGTCGGGTGGGCTCATCAACACGCTCCTTTTGTTAACCCTTTCGGACGATAGGCGAGACGAGATTAGGCAACGCCTCGTTTTCGACGCAATGGGGGGAAGGGAAATAAACGGGGAAGTGTTTGTCATGCCCATGCCGGAGTTCTCGGAGAAATACGACCCCGAGAAGCCCTGGCTTGAGCGGGTGGAGGATCAGGCAGACCGAGTTCAGAGAATCTTTGAGGCCATAAATCCCAACCTTGTCGAAAGAAATCCGACCCTCGGCGGACGTCCTATAAAAAGCCTTCTCCCGAATATTTTGCTTTTGGTCAATGCCATCAAGGACGACAACGGCGAGAGTTGGCAGATAACCGAGGCGACGAAGCTTTTAAACAGGGAAGTCCGCGAGCTTGCCCGCAAGCTGTTCGGCGGGAAGGTTGGGAAGGCCAACGAGTACTTTGCATACCACTTTACGGGCAAAGAGAGGATCGACAATGAATTGGCGCACTCTTTGGTGGACGTTTTGGATGTTATCAAATCACGCCGCATCCGTGCCCGGGTGGGAAGTTCTGATCCGGGCTGGTTACCAAACGAAGCGATAGGAAAGGGGCTTGTAATTCTCTGCGACGGCTCGGGATTGAACAACAACCACAGGCAAAAAGACTACGCTTTCATGCAGCTTTTTAACCTGGTTCTGGACGAGATCAATAAACGCGTTCCGTCCGCTCCAGGCTATCACCCGATCAACTGGGTGATGGACGAGGTCTACACGTTCACCGAGACGCCGAGCGTTGCCCGGATTCTGGCGCATCTGCCCTCCGAGTACAGGAGCCGCAAATTGCAGCTATTTCTGGTGATCCAATCCTTC
>MGNS01000071.1:62835-64630 GCA_001795165.1 Chloroflexi bacterium RBG_16_57_11 | reverse complement strand
GGTTATTTTTTCATTACTTGACATAGAGGACTGTTTCACCGGTGTCAAAAACCTGTTTCCCTTTGACCCTCAGCTCGTCAAAGTGCCGGCGCCACGGGAGGGACAGCACGACATCATGGAAAACAGAGACGAACAGTTGGCCGTCCAGGCGTATCAGCTTCAGCGTCTTGCACAGCGTGAATGCTACGTCAGGCGGTTTGTCAACGAGGCCAAGATGGATCGCACCATTCACATAGCCAGGACTCGTGAGGTTCGCATAACGGCAACTCATCAGGACGTTGAGGACTTGAAAGACAAGCTGATGCTAGAGCGTGGATTTCCGCTCTCCAAAGCAGAGGAGATTATCAGCAAGCGTAAGCTGGCGGCTGCGAAAAAAGCCGATAAACCAGAACCTGTATAGGCAGGCTGGCGAACTTTAAAAAGTGAGGCTTCATCTCCGCTGGACGGAGTTGCAAGCAGGCCAAGAGCCAGGAAAGGGGGTGAGAAGCCATGAGGCTAATGACCGAGGCGTTGGAAAAACGCTTTGCCGAGATAGGCTCGCAGGAGAACGTAAAAGATCCAGTCATTGTAGCCAAGTTCTTTAATCCTGCCGGTGCAGGTATATGGTACGCAACCGAGTACGACCCGGTAACGAGAACCTTTTTTGGCTACGTATCGATATTCGGCGACTGGAACGACGAGTGGGGCTACTTCTCGATTGATGAACTCGAATCTTTCAAAGGACCGCTTGGTATCGGTATTGAGCGCGACCTTTATTGGGATGAGATGCGGTTCAGCAAAGCCATCGGCGTACAAGTTTAGGTCTTAACCTTCCACGGCGAGGAGCTCTCTTTCTTGGCTCTGGCCGTGGACGCGGTAGATTTTTGCACTTTACAAATTTCCCTTTCAATGGCTTCTACAGGCTGGACCTGTTGAAGTGGCCAGAGGCCTAGAAAGGGGGTGATAGCCGTGAGAAAGAAAGCCCCAGGTTTTTGGGGCGATATTGCCAGAAGGGTAGGGAGAGGGCTTCTCCAACTCGTTATTGGATACAAAGATCCGCACAGGCCCAAGTGGTGCATGTGCAACAGGTGCGGGTTTTGGCATCCGATCAGTCCCTAAACTGGGCACGGCCGAGCCTTCTTTCTAGGCACTGGCCGTGTAGTATTACGACTAACTTTAGCATATGAACCACGAATTTTTCAAACCCGAACAGGAAACCGTCCATGAGGCGGCGGTACTTTTGGGTAAGACATTCATACAAAGAACCGACATGTTCGCTTCTCAGCTTGAGGACGGGCGCTATGTGACAATTAAGGAGCCTTTGGCAGAAAGGCACTTGACGCTTCACCTGGAAGGCCATATCACCTTGGGAGCGTATATCCTGGCCTCTGACAGCACAACCCGAATTATGGCGCTCGACGCAGACGGAGAAAACGGACTGGTGGATCTTGCCAACTTGTCTTTCGAGCTTGACAGGGAAGGGATACCCACATATCTGGAAACCAGCCGGCGAGGGGGCCATCTCTGGTTTTTCCTTGAGCAGCCTCACGAAGGAATGCAGGTTAGAGCATTTGGGAAAGGATTGATGGACGCTCACAAGGTAGAAGGCGTCGAGCTTTACCCAAAGCAAGACAGACTTTATGGAGGCCCAGGCTCGCTTGTTAGGTTACCGTTCGGAAGACACAAGCTGACAGGACAAAGATATCCGTTTATTCATCGCAACGGAGCCTGGCTTGCCCCAACAGTAAAGGAGCAAATACAGGTCCTCTCGACCCACCAGAGCGTTCCTGAAAACGTTTTTGGGGCTTAAGCTACC
>MGNS01000071.1:59942-62813 GCA_001795165.1 Chloroflexi bacterium RBG_16_57_11 | reverse complement strand
GCGATTTCCCAAGCCTTCCGGCGTTGTTTATGAGTCAAACGAGATCGAGAGAGTAAAAAAGGCTATGCCTCTGATGGACTTTATCAGCGCCTTTGTTGACCTTAGGCCTGTGGCAAGCGGAGCTGTCGGACATTGCCCTTTCCATGACGACCAGCATCCGAGTTTCGGCGTCAACAAAGAAGGCAACTACTGGCAGTGTTTTAGCGGTTGCGGGTCGGGGAGCATCATAGATTTTTGGATGAAATGGAAGGGTATCGAGTTTCCCCAAGCGGTAGCCGAGTTGGCCGAAATATTGGGAGTGGTGAAATGAATGGCAGGAGCGAGTATTTGGACCGGCTTATTGAAGTGCATGAAAGAAGCGGGTTGTCGCTTCGGGAAGTTGCCGAGGCCTGCGATCTTGATCCCACCTACATTCATTATATTTTAAAAGGCGCACGCCGCCCAAAAAGGGACACCATCATCGCCCTAGGTTTTGCTTATACACTTGAACGGGTTGAAGTGGACGAAATACTTTTGCTGGCTGGAATGCCGCCCATTGGAGGTAGCGTGAGGCGGCAGTATCGGAAAGCAGCCTTGGTTGAACGTGAGTACAGTAACTTCTAGCAAGATTCACTAAATCTGTACATATTTGTACAGGATAAACCTTACAACCATTTGACACTTGTAAGGGATAGTAGGTATAATCCTAACATCTGACCAAAGGATGTAAGGACAATGAAAATCGGAAAATTTGTCAAACAACCAACGGGATATATTGCATTTGTTCCCAACAAATTCCCTCCGCAAGAGCTGGTTGTTTTGAATTCCAAAACCCAACAGCTTCATGCTAGAGCTACCTTGATGTTGGGCAAGTTGGATGGTATTACGCTGCTTCTGCCAGATCTCGACTTCTTTATCTTGATGTATATTCGCAAAGAAGCGGCTAGATCTAGCGAAATCGAAGGCACACAGGCGACAATTATTGATGTTATCAAAAGTGAAGCCCAGATAGAAAGCAGATTTCCTCATGACGTAGAGAGGATTCTCCACTATGTAAAGGCCATGGAATACGGTTTGAAACGGCTGGAGACATTACCTTTGTCACTTCGCTTCATTCGGGAGATCCACGAAATTTTAATCGAAAACACTGTTGATGCACCCGGAAAAACTCCTGGGGAGTTTAGGACTTCGCAGAACTGGATAGGCGGGCATTCTCCAAGTACCAGCATATTCGTTCCACCGCCACCAACGGAATTGTTTCGATGTCTTGATGATTTTGAAAAGTTTCTCTATTCCGGTGACGAATATCCGCCACTTATAAAAGCTGCACTTGCCCATGCACAATTTGAGACGATCCATCCATTTCTTGACGGTAATGGCAGGACCGGAAGGCTGTTAACCACCTTCTATCTGTGTAAATTAGGGATGCTGGAAAGACCGGTATTGTATCTTTCGGAGTATTTTTTAAATAACCGAAGAGCTTACTATGATTCTCTTAACACCTATCATCAGGAAGATGCCGATATCTCAGGCTGGCTTGATTTTTTCCTGGAAGGTGTAGCAACGATAGCGGAGGAAGCTATCGAGACATCGAAAAGGATACACAGTCTAAGACAAAAAGATTTAGTAAAAATTCAGTCGTTGGGAAAACGAGCCAAAACAGGTATTTTGGTCTTGGAAAACCTCTATAAACTGCCTATTGTAAGTGTTAAGAAAGTCGAAGAGTGGACCGGCCTTTCTCGCCCTCAGGCCAACGAACTGGTAAAGAAATTGGTTGAAATAGGAATATTGGAACAAAGAGATAAAAATGTCGAATATGGGCGGGAATTTTGGTACAAAAATTATCTCGAATTATTTACACGCCAGGAGGAGATGGAGGCAAAACCGTAATGGCATTTAGCAATACTCTCTCATATCCACTAGGATTTTGGACTGTAAAGCAGTAAATATCTGATGTTTGAACCAAAGGTAAGGTTTAACCTTAACTCCAGTACACATCTTGTATCAAGGGATAAGCGTTGCCATGTCAATAAATCAAGTACTTGAAAACACCTTACGGAAGATGTATAGATATAGTTATGGCAGAGGAAACAACAACAGTAGAGTCACTAACTGATGAGAAGAAAGAAAGAGTAAAAGGGCTTGCTTTAGGAAATTTTAGTGGTACTCCAAAGGTAGGGGATTTCGCTGCCTACAACTACGCGTATAGTCGCGGTGATCATTATATTCCCCGACAGGATTTTGATAGTATCGCTGCACGTTGCGGTTTTGACACATCAGCTGATAAGGTGGACGTACCTGTTTACACAGTTGAAGGTCTGGTGCCAACTCATATTATTGATTATGTTGATCACGCCTTGAAGAATGATAGTTCGTTATGGTACATCGAAGCGGAGAAGATAAAGCCGCAGGATTGGGACTTTTTTCTTGCAGAATCACACGGTCTTGCTGGAGGAGGTTATCAAGTCTATAGAAATATGGAGGGAAAACTGAAAGCATTCACTGATTATGACGGAACACATTGGGCTGGAGATAGTAATATTCAAGAACTAAACGGGCTAACCTATGAGGAAGCTTGTGAACGGACTGAAGAATGGAATTCGCAACGAGAACCACAACCAGATACGCATATTCCGGGCTATGGTCTTCGTCCAATCTACTTAGAAGAATTAGCAAACATGGCAAGAAACGCGGAAGAATATGATGAGAATGGATTAGGTCTTTCTTCGGCAGAGGATAGACAAATTTTAGATGAAGTCTTGGAAAAAGTCAAATCCAATGAAAGCGGGGAAAAATTGAAGAGTCTCCGGTAGGTTGCAGATATTTTTTATTACCCATTTCTCAAAATAGGTTACATTTCTCTTATATAGTTTGCTCCAAATTTCAACTCAG
>MGNS01000071.1:59614-59922 GCA_001795165.1 Chloroflexi bacterium RBG_16_57_11 | reverse complement strand
TTTTACACGAAACTCGAGATTGTCCATCGGGCTAAAACGCCGGTGCTTCTCCTTGATATCGCCGGATGCCAGGTTGACGTATTTTCTCGTCATTTCCAAAGACGTATGCCCCAGGATTTTTTGCAGGCTGAAAGCATCCCCTCCATGAATAAGGTACCGGACACTGAAAGTATGACGGCAGGCGTGTGGATGGAGCTTATCAACCTCAGCCTCCTTCTTCACCCGTTGAAACATCTTTTCAACTGTGTCGCGAGTGATCGGGTCTCCGTCCGCATTAAGAAATAAATGATCCTCGTCTTGCGGATTTA
>MGNS01000071.1:44702-59565 GCA_001795165.1 Chloroflexi bacterium RBG_16_57_11 | reverse complement strand
GAGCGCCTTTTTCGCTTGAGTTCCAACAGGGACTCTGCGCTCTTTGCTGCCTTTACCAAAAATGGTCATCTCGCCAATGGCAAAGTCTACCCGCGAGATACGTAGATTTACCAGTTCATCAAGCCGTATTCCAGTGTCAAAGAAAAGCATCATGATGGCAAAATTTCGCTGCCGGTCACGCGTGTTGTCCAGGCTTGCAGCCAATACACGCTGGATCTCTTCTTCGCTCAAGGGCTCTGGGAAGGTTGTGGGAAGCTTGGGCAATTTCAGCCGGCGCATTACGTTTTCTTCAAGATATCCTTCATCGTATGCCCAGGAGGAGAAAGAGCGCACCGCCCGCCCCAATCCGTGAATATATTGGATTTTGAGCTTTCCATCTTTCTCTTTGTGAAAGGGGTGAGTGTGGTAGACCTTATCCCTTTCCATTTGATGCCGGATATAGTCTCGGCCATCGTCAACGCTGATTTCTTGAAGCCTAAATCCATCCCCGTGCACTCCCTGGATATAGGTGCTGAAGTATCTCAGCCGGGTCTTGAGCCAGTCTACGTAACGAGGGCTTTTGCCCTCGGTCTCCAATGTGGCCAGGTACAACTCGATTGCCTTGTCAAGCGTGATCATCATCAGATCCCTTTTGTTCACTTTAGACATAGTACACCTCCATCACGAAAAATTGGTTGACTGCCATTGACTGGCGTTGACTGCCCAAGATAAAATAAAACGAGTACATTGGAATTATCAATTTTTTGCCAAAATCCCGACTTTTGAAAAAAGGGCCAAAGTGGGGGATAAACGCAAAAAACCTGCCATTTGGCAGGTCTGGATGGGAGAAAAACGCCTTTTTGCGGGGGTTTTAACCCGTTTTAAGCGATTTTTGTGAGCGTGGAAGGACTCGAACCTTCAACCAATGGCTTAAAAGGCCACTGCTCTGCCATTGAGCTACACGCCCGTTTTAATGCAGGAGCATTCTATCACGCTCATCCTCCCGCGTCAACGCCAACCGCTCTGCCTCAACGCCCTTGACTTTTCTCACCAGGCTTGTTACCATGCTCTGTAACCAGTGACGGCTGGATGCCGATCGCTTCAGAGCTAGTTATCCAGGCTGACGGCTAAAACCTATCTGCCAATTGCCGAACAGGAGCGGAATGATGGTCGATATCCCCAAGTTGAGCGAAGCTACCTTTCAAATCGAAGTCCTGGACTCCAATACCCCGGTTTTGGTGGATTTTACCGCGGTGTGGTGCCAGCCGTGTAAGATGCTCGACCCGGTCGTCAAGCAGCTGGCAGAAGAGTGGGTGGGCAAGGTGAAGGTGGTCAAGCTTGACGTGGATGACAACCCGCAACTGGCGATAGATTACACCGTCATGGGCGTGCCGACGCTGATCCTGTTCAAGAGCGGTCAGCCAGTCGAGCGGGCGACCGGTTTCCAGCCCAAGGACCGCTTGCAGAAGAAGTTCTTGCCTCATTTCAACTGATTCGGCTCCAATCCAACCTCACCACCATCGGTTCCATCCCGAATTTGATCCTGCCCGGGCAGAACCTGTATATACCGGTTTAGCCTTCTGAAGGATAACTGGCACCTTCAACGGGAGAGCAGCAGTATACGGCTGTCCCGTTTTGATTCTTCCCTCGACTGTCAGGTTAACAAAGCTTAACCCGATTTGATTTTTCTTGTCTGATTTTTGGGTATATAATTCGTTGTTGTGAATACTTGCAATAGAGAGAACTCTTATGATTAACCCAAGCACCGACAGGCTCCGTTCGCAAGGCTACCGCATGACGCCTCAGCGGCTGGTGATTCTGAGCATTTTGGAAAACGCCGGCAGGCACCTCTCACCTCAAGAAATCTTCGAGCGCTGCCGGCAGGCGCTGCCTGGGATGACGGAGGCCACGGTTTACCGTACCCTAAATTTTTTAACTGAGCAGGGTCTGGTTCTCCCGGCCCATATCGGCAGCGGGCAGCTGGTCTACGAAATCGCCAGTCACGAGCATCATCACCTGATCTGCCGGGCTTGCGGTGAGACACGCGAGGTCGATCACGCCCTGCTCCAGTCTCTATACCAGCAGTTTCAGGTGAGCACAGGTTACCGGATCGATAGCATGCATGTCACTTTTTTTGGCCTGTGTCCCGCCTGTCAAAATACAGTCGTTGCTTAACGGCTTTTGAATGTAATTGTGTTAATAAGGAGGCGCGATGCCTGTATTTCCTTTGTCGGCGCCTGAGCCGATGCATATTCCCGATGGCTTTTTATCAGCCGTGGTTTCCATCGTCTTATGGTTATTGAGCATCCTTGTGATTGCTTATTCCTTGAAGCGCGTCAATCAAGATCTGGGTGAGCGACAGGTGCCCTTGATGGGCGTGGTGGCTGCGGCGATCTTTGCCGGTCAGATGCTGAATTTCACTGTTGTAGGCGGCACCTCCGGTCACCTGATGGGCGCCGCCCTGGCGACCATTCTGCTCGGCCCCTGGGCGGCTATGCTGGTGATGACCACCGTGGTGAGCGTCCAGGCCTTAATTTTCCAGGATGGCGGCCTGCTGGTATTGGGCGCCAACATCTTTAACATGGGTGTCATCGGTGTAGCGGTTTCTTATTTCGTCTATCTCTCCATCCAACGCCTGGCGGGCGGGAAGAGCTGGGGTATCTTCACCGGCGGCTTCCTGGCAGCCTGGGCGTCGATCTTTGTCGCCTCGCTGGCGGTTGCCTTGGAGCTGGCCTTTTCGGGCACCTCCCCCGCCAACCTCGCCATCCCGGCCATGGCAGGCATCCACGCCTTGATCGGGATTGGCGAGGGACTGGTCACCGCCGGCGCTTTGGCCATGATTTACGCCACACGCCCGGATCTGCTGCGGGCAGACAGGCAGAAGCAGGCCGGAGGCGCCGCCCTGTGGGTTGTGGGCCTGATCATCGCTCTGGCCCTGGCGATTGCCTCACCGCTTGCCTCCGCTTACCCGGATGGCCTGGTGAGGATCGCCAAGCAGCGTGGTTTTCTGGAAGCCGCCCAAGGACCGGTTTACCAGATTATCCCGGGATACATCTTGCCGGGGATTTCTAATGAGGCGCTGGCGACCATCCTGGCGGGGATTATCGGCACGCTGATCGTTTTTGGTATTGCGGCGGCGGTGGCCTACTCGAAGCGCAACCGCAAGACCGTCCAAAACTAATCCATGCACGTCCACTTCCTCGATCCGTATCGCTCCGGGCATAGCACCATTCATCAGCTTGACGCGCGGATCAAGTTTGTCCTGGCGGTAGCGTTTATCTTTATTACTGCGCTAACGCCCATCGCCGCCTGGCCGGTGTACATCCTCCTGTTTGCGCTGGCAATTTCAGTGGAAGTGCTTTCCGAGCTGGGGGTGGGCTTTGTCTTGCGGCGGGCGGTGCTGGCCTTACCCTTCATCCTGGCAGCCTTACCGGTGATCTTCACCATTGCAGGACCGGCCTTGTTCAGCCTGTCGATTGGCCCGTGGACTCTCACTGCGACCATACCCGGGATTGAACGCTTTGTCAGCATCGCGCTGAAATCCTGGATTTCTGTGCAGGTCGCCATCGTGCTGGCTACCAGCACACCCTTCCCCGATCTGCTGGTGGCGATGCGGGCCGTCCACGTGCCGCGATTGCTCGTGGCGATCTTTGGGTTGATGTGGCGCTACCTTTTTGTGTTTGCAGATGAGGCGCTGCGCCTGATCCGGGCCCGGACGGCGCGCAGCGGGGAAGCCGATCTGGCCGGGCTTAAGGCCGGCGGCAGCCTCCTGTGGCGGGCGCGCATCGCTGGTGGGATGGCAGGCAACCTTTTCCTGCGGGCTTTCGAGCGCAGCGACCGGATTTATATGGCGATGGTGGCGCGTGGCTATGATGGCGAGGTGCGGGCGGCTCCACTGCCGCACCTGCGTCCTGTTGATTGGGTAATCCTGACCGTCGCCTTGACCTCACTGCTGTCTCTGCTGATTTTTGCTTTTCTTTTCTGGGGTTAGGCATTGGTAGTCAATGCATCACTCGATTGAGATCGACAACCTGAAGTTCTCTTATCCGGATGGTCATACGGCCTTGAACGGCGTCTCGCTGCACATCGAGCCGTGTGAAAAGGTCGCCCTGGTCGGCCCGAATGGGGCGGGAAAATCCACACTAATATTACATCTAACCGGGATCCTGGAGGGTCAGAGCGGCGCGCTGCGTGTGGCCGGGCTCCCGGTGACCAAACCAAATTTTGGAAAGGTGCGCGCCCGGGTTGGACTGGTCTTCCAAAATCCGGATGACCAGCTCTTTTCTCCCACAGTCTTCGAGGATGTGGCTTTTGGTCCGATGTATCAAGGGCTGGAAATGGATCAGGTGCGCCAGCGTGTCGAGGAAGCCCTGGGGGTGGTTCACATGAGCGACTACGCCTCGCGTGTCTCACATCACCTGAGCATGGGTGAGAAAAAACGCATCTCAATCGCCACAGTCCTTTCGATGAAGCCGGAGGTACTGATACTGGATGAGCCAACCGCCGGGCTAGACCCGCGCGCCCGCCGCTCTTTAATCCATCTGCTGGACGACCTGGACATCACCATGCTGGTATCTACCCACGATATGCGGATGGTGCGTGAGCTGTTCCCGCGCATGGTGATCATGGACGAAGGTCGTATCGTCGCCGATGGCTCGACCCAAACGCTGATGAATGACGAGGTGCTGCTCAACGCCCACGGGCTGGAAAAGCCATAAATTAAACAACACACGCCAGACCGGTTCATGTTTTGAGGCAGGATTCCACCTGGAATAACTTATAATTAAATAATCATTAATGAGATTGTCTGCTGGAGGGCTCATGTCCGAAGAGCATTATTCTATCTATGGGTATCGCTGGGTGGTTTTGGCTGTTTTTGTCCTGATCAACCTGACCATCCAGATTCTATGGATCACCTTCGCCTCCATCACTTTACCGGCCTCCCAGTACTATCAAGTGAGCGATTTGCAGATCGGGCTGCTGGCAATGATCTTTATGGTCGTCTATATCCCCCTCTCGCTGCCGGTATCCTGGATGATAGACACCTTTGGCTTTTACCGCGCCGTCAGCCTGGGCGCGATCCTGATGGCGGTTTTTGGATTGCTGCGGGGGGCATTCGGAGAGAATTACACTGCGGTGCTGGTCTGCACGATCGGGATCGCCGTCTCGCAACCCTTTATGATGAACGCATGGACAAAGGTGGCTGCACGCTGGTTCCCCATCCAGGAGCGGGCCACCGCGGTCGGTCTGGCGGCGGTGGGCAACTTCCTGGGCACGGGCATTGGGCTGGCGTTGACGCCGTTGTTAATCACCCGGTTTCCTATTCCAACGGTCTTGTTGATCTACGGAGGCGTGGCGGCGATTTCTACCGGATTGTTCATCGGCCTGGCGCGTGAAGCCCCACCCACGCCACCCTGCCCGCCCGAGCTGGAGGAGCGCGCATTAGTGCTGGACGGCTTGCGCAGCCTGCTCAAGTCTTCACCTTTCTGGATTTTGATGGCGGTCTACCTGATCGCCAACAGCGTCTTCAATGGCCTTTCCACCTGGATCGAAACCATCGTCCGGCCGCGCGGCTTTACTCCCGCGCAGGCCGGCGTGCTGGGTGGGTTGCTACTGCTTGGCGCCATCCTCGGCGCCTTTGTCCTGCCTGCCCTATCCGATAAGGCACGCAAGCGCAAGCCCTACTTGCTGCTCGGTGTGCTGGGGTCCATACCATGGTTATTGGGGATCATTCTCGGTCAGGTATATGGCGTGTTGTTGGTCAGCGCCTTCGCCTTTGGGTTCCTGCTGGTCGGCATCGCTCCGATTGGCTACCAGTATGCTGCAGAAATGACCTACCCGGTGCCCGAAGGGACGTCCAATGGGATGCTGACCCTGGCCGGGCAGGTTTCGGTGGTGTTCATCTTCGCCATGGAGGCCATGCGGGCTCCGGATGGCAGCTTTACCCTGCCGTTCTTGATCCTGGCCGGTCTGATGCTGGTTAACGCACTGCTGTTGACTCGGTTGAAAGAATCGGAGCTAATTGCCAGACATGGATAGCCAATTTGGCAGCTATTGCTCTCCCATCAGCCACAGCCAGGAGTTGTTGAAATCGCATTGTGTACGGCCGGACTGGGCTGCCACGCCCATGGCGACAAAGCCGCGCTCGAAGTTCTTGTTAACCGTGCGCCACAATCGCACCCGCTGGTCATATTCGTCTTTCAGCCTGTTTATCAGTGCTCGATGTGCTGCAAGCTCTCTGCGATAGGCCGCAGCCACTGCCGGATCGAGCATATTGTCGGGTCGGATGGGTGGATCAGGCAGGGCTAACACTGGCAAGGGGTCATTCGGATTAGCCTCACCGAGCTTCGTGCCGTTGGAATAGAAGGTGAAGTCCATCCCCTGCCCAACTACGGTCAGGCGATTGGTGGAGCCGTTGGTGGCGTCGAACTTGGGGTCGATGCCGTTGGCATAAAAATCTTTCCCGACTACGAGCTCGCCTTGCGACATCACGGCGAAGAAGACATGTCCATCGGCCAGGCGCGATGCTACCACCATGTACTGGCTCGGGGCGCCTGTTTTACCATCCGAACGGAAGACGAACCCACAACCTGAGCCGCCGTATTCTGTATCCCAGGTGATATCCGAGGTCAGGACGAAGTCTTTGGCTACGGTCAGCGGGAACTCGGATTCGAACTTGGTTCCATGGTACTCATCCACCTCAAGCGATAAGGGAGGGTGGACCCAACCCAATTGACCCTGTGCTGGATCGATCCCATACAGCGTTAGCTCTCCCCGGATTTCCGCGGGGACAGTTTGGGTGGGGCCAGGCTCGACTGCCGATCCGGTCTCCTGTACAGCCTGTGTGGCAATTGGCGCGGGGGCAGCTTCGGTGGCGGTAGCCTGCACCTGTGCAATCTCGGACGTGGAGGCAATTTCGGCGGCTAAGGTAGCGTTGTCGGCGATCGAGGTGGCAAGCGCCTGTGCGGTTGCCTCGTTGCCGGTGTCAGTGGCCAGCGGGGTGAAGTTGCAAGCCAGGCTGGCGGCCAGCAAAGCGATTCCAAAGTACATCAAAATATAATGGCGATTCTTCATCTTGACCGACCCTTTTTCAGTAGGCTCCCAAGGTTAGGTTCGATAGTGGAGAAAACTGGTTGTTATAGTTGCGAATTATATCTTGCGAGCGGGAAGTGTCAAGAAAATGAGAAAATCCTAAGGGATTTCAACACCCGAATAATAAAAAACTCTTCCAGTATCGCTGGAAGAGTATTGGATCTCGGAAAGCGAAATAAACTAAACGGCTTGCCGTTCTAAGATCGGTCGAAACTTATAACCGTAAACAATCAGCCCGCGCTCATCGCCATCCTGGCGCAGCTTGCGGGTGACCATCTCGACCGGCGCGCCGATGTGCACCGGCTGGTCGCCCAGGTCGGTCAGCTGGGCAGTGACGATCGGGCCTTCTTCCAGCTTGACCAGCGCCACGGTGTAGGGTGCGTTCTCTTCATAGCCGGCCGGCGGCTCGTATACAGTGGTATACGAATATACTTCGCCGCGCCCGCTGAAATGAAATAAGGTCTTGGCTTCTTTGCCACATTCCGGGCAGACATCGCGAGGTGGGAACAACTTGGCATCACAGTGCGGGCAGACCTCGCCCACCAATGCGTAACGTTGTTTGCGCAGCCGCCAGTGACGTGGGATTTCCATGGTGGTTTTCTCCTTCTTTACGATAATTACTGCGATTAAATCGCCTGCGATTAAATCGCCAACCATTGCGAGTGTGAGTCTAGTATTCGAGAACTATCAAGAACTATCAAATCGCCTTCAGATTGCTATCAGGCCTGTTAGCCAGGGGTTAATCCAGCGCTTCCAGCACATGAGTGACTGCGCTGGAGGCGGGGCCGCCCAGACACTGGATCAGGGCGCGGCGTGCTCCGGCGATCTGGTTGGCACCGGCTTCCCCACGCAGCTGCATGGCCGCCTCAACCGCCTGGTAGACGCCGGTCGCCCCACCGGGGTTCCCGCGCGCCTTCATCCCACCCATTGTGCTGATCGGCAGCGAGCCAGCCAGGCTGATCTCGGCGGGCGAGGCGCCGTTTTGCGCCAGCTCCCAACCGCCGCCGCGCCCGGCAAAGCCGGCCGCTTCGAGTGAAAGGGCGGCGTAAATCGAATAACCATCGCACAGCTCGAACAGGTCCACCTGGAGCGGGTTGATGCGTGCTTTCAGACAGGCTCTCTCCACTGAGATGCGCGCCGCTTCAAAGACCAGCAGGTCAGCGCGGTCGTGCAGCGCCAGGGTGTCGGTCGCCATGCTCGACCCGGCAATGTGCACCAGCCGGTGTGGATAACCCGGCGGCAGCAGAGCACGGCGGGTTAGTATCAAGGCAGCCGCGCCGTCAGCATTGGGGGCGATATCAAACATATTCAATGGTTCGCTGACCAAGCCAGCGCGGTTGTAGGCCTCCAGGCTGATCGCTCTGCGGAACATGGCATTCGGGTTGTTGGCGCCATTGGCGTGGGCAACCAGCGGGAAGCCAGCAAAGGCCTCGCGCGGTACAGCGTGATCATATAAGTAGCGGCGCATCAGAAGCGCTGCCTGTGCGTTGGGGGTCAGCCCCTGGATGGCCTCGTAATCACCATCTGCGTTGGTGGCAAGGGCAGCGTCGACAGAAGCTCCAATCTGATCCGAGTTTTTCTCTATGCCGACTACCAGGGCGAGATCCACCAGGCCGGAGGCGATCGCCATGTAGCCGGCACGCAGCGCCGCGCCACCCGAAGCCCCGCCGGCTTCGAGGGTATACGCCTCGATGCCGGTGAGCCCGGCAAAATCCGCCAACAATGCGCCCAGATGCGCCTGCTGTGAAAGCTGTGGGGCAAGCATATTTCCGACGAACAGAGCTTGAGGCCGCAGCCCGCCGGCATCCAACGTCGCTGCTTCGATGGCAGCGAATGCCAGCTCGCGCAACGACTTATCCCAGTGTTCTTCAACCGGCGTTTGGCCAATCCCGGCAATGACGACTTCGGGCATACATACCTCTACTTCATGGTGATCTTGCCGCGGTACCGGGCATAGGTGGCATAATCGATGGGCGTACGGCGGGCGATGTAGTCCTGGGTGCGGGGAGCGCGATCCCGGCGCAACTGGATGGCATCCGTGACGGTGAGCACGATGGCATCCGACCCGGCGCCAGAGCCGAAGGAGACCATAAAAATCCGGTCGCCCGGATCGGCCGCGTCCAGGATGGCTGTCAAACCGATGATAGCTGCGCCTGCGTAGGTATTGCCGATTACCGGGACGAGCAGACCGGTGGCGATCTGCTCTTTCTTGAAGCCGAGCATCTCGGCCACGCGTTGCGGAAACTTGGTATTGGGCTGGTGGAAGACAGCGAAGCGGTAGTCCTGAGGTGTGGTGCCAGTGGCGTCCAACATGGCCTGCCCGGCCTCGGTGATATGTTTGAAGTAAGCCGGCTCCCCGGTGAAACGCTGCCCGTGCTCGGGATACCTGGCGTAGGCGCGGCGCCAAAAGTCCGGCGTATCGGTGACGTAGGAATAGGTGGCATCGATCACTGCCAGTGAATCATCCGCCGGGCCGAGCAAGAAAGCCGCTCCGCCAGCTCCAGCGGTGTATTCCAGGGCATCGCCTGGCCGGCCTTGGGCGGTGTCCATGCCGATGGCCATGGCATAATTTGCCATGCCGGAGCCGACAAATCCGATGGCTGCGACCATGGCTTCCGTCCCAGCCTTGCAGGCAAACTGCCAGTCAGCAGCCTGCACATTAGGCACTGCGCCGATGGCTTCGGCGACCAGCGTGGAGGTGGGCTTGACCGCATAGGGGTGAGATTCAGAGCCGACCCACACGGCGCGTATCTGGGTGGGGGATACACCGGCCCGGTTCAGGGCGTTACGCGCGGCTTCGATCGACATCGTCGCCACGTCCTCATCCAGACCCGGCACGGATTTTTCCTTGATCGGCAATCCACCCTGGCCATCCGTCCAGATGCGGGCGACTTCGCTGGCTGGAAGACGGTAGCGAGGCACGTAGGCGCCATAACCCGCAATGCCAACCCGGCGGGTGGGTTTGAGCAAGATCGATTCGTCTGAAGGTTGGTTCATAAAGCTCCCAGGTCGCAGTTCATGATTTAGCGGCTTTCCAGGAGTTGAGGATGGCGATGGCGTGGTCAATGCGCACCTTCTTCTCTATCACCAGCTGTTGAGCCAGCCGCTCAATGGTTTCGCCCTCCGCCCCGGCGGCAATCGCCACCTGCCGGGCGTGCAGGCTCATGTGACCCCGCTGGATGCCCTCCGTCGCCAGGGCGCGCAGAGCGGCCAGGTTTTGCGCCAGGCCGACCGAGACGATAATCTCTGCGAGCTGGTTGGCTGTGGTGACGCCCATCAGCTTGAGAGCCGCTCGCGCGGTAGGATGGACACGCGTTGCCCCGCCGACGATGCCAACCGCCATAGGCATTTCCAGCGTGCCGACCAGGTTGCCCTGAGCGTCGCGCCCCCAGGTGCTGAGCGAGGTGTAACCCCCGCTCCGGGCAGCATAGGCATGAGCGCCGGCTTCGACGGCGCGCCAATCGTTGCCTGTAGCAATCACCACGGCGTCGACCCCGTTCATAATGCCCTTGTTATGTGTCGCAGCCCGGTAAGGGTCAACGGCCGCAAACGCCCAGGCAGCGATGATCCCATCCCGCACTTCCTCAGCAGAATAACCCTCGAAAGCCAGCTTAGGCAGAGGGATGGTGCAGCGCGAGCGCGCCAGCCGCCGGTCTGCCAGGTTAGACAGGATACGCAGGTGAACCCGCCCGCCGGTGAGGGTGGCGAGGCGTGGAGCCAGGCGCTCGGCGGCGGTGTTCAGAGCGTTAGCGCCCATCGCATCTCGCACGTCGTAGATCAGGTGCACCACCAGGAAGGGTCCAACCGGCGAGTTACCAATCTGCCGGACCTCCAGGTCGCGCGGCCCGCCGCCCAGTTGTTCGAGCACCGGGTCGATTTCCGCTACTTCAGCCAGCAGGCTATCTTTTTGCCCAAGGATCGCCAGGCGGGCAGTGGCCAGGTCGGTTACATTCAGGATCTGCATCTGGGCGATCATTTCTGGTGGGGTGGTATGAGCGTGAAACCCGCCTCCTTCGCGTGCCAGCTTGGCCATGAAGGAAGCGCCTGCGATGACGGATGGCTCCTCGATTGCCATCGGAACCAGCACATCGCGCCCGTTGATCATGAAGTTCAGCCCGATGCCCAGCGGCAAGGCGTGCAGGCCAATGGCGTTTTCGATCATGTGATCCGCTTGCGCGACCGTTAAGCCTGAAGAGCCGCTTAAGGTAGCTATATCCTCGGAAGAAAGCTCTGCGCGCCGGGCAAGCTCTGCCAGGCGCTCCTCAAGACTCAGGTTGTAAAAGCCAGGAATACGCGAACCGGTTCGATTATCCATGATTTATCCAGCTATACCAGATTGATCCAAAGGGAGCATACGGTCGAGGGTAGTTATACGCGGTTGAAACTGGCAAAAACTATCAAACTCCGGTAAAATAGACCTGTGGTGAGGTAATTCACATGGTGTTGTTGACGCGCGAGCAACTTGAAGACCGGCTGGCAGCTCTGCATCGCACCAGCCTGGAGTTGGTTAGCAATTTATCCTTAGAGGCCGTCCTGGAGCGCATTGTCATGATGGCGCGCGAGCAGGCGGGGGCGCGTTACGCTGCGCTAGGCGTGGTGAATGACCAGGGGGATCTGGAGCAGTTTATCCCGGTTGGGATGTCAAAAGAAGAGATTGCGTGCATCCCCCCCCCGCCTATCGGTCGTGGATTGCTGGGAATCATGCGCCAGGAGCGCCGCACCGTGCGCATCCCGGAAATCTACGCCGACCCGCGCTCCGTGGGTTTTCCACCCAATCATCCGGAGATGCATTCGTTCCTGGGCGTGCCGATTCTCTCCGGGGATAAGCTGCTCGGCCAGCTTTACCTGACCGACAAGATCAATTACCACGAGTTCACAGGCCAGGACGAGCGCGTGATCGAGACCCTGGCTGCCTACGCGGCGGTAGCGATCTCCAATGCACCCCTGTATGAGGAGCTGGTCCAGCGCGATGGAGCGCTTTGCCAGAGCAACGAGGATTTGAAGCTGCTCAACGACGTAGCCGCGGCGCTAACCAGCTCTCGTAACGTCGAAGATATCCTGGAAAAAACGCTCGACCTGGTGATGGATTATTTAGAGGTCGAGGCCGGGGAGATCTTTCTACGCGAGGAGGATGAGCAGGAGCTGCGCATGGCGCTGCATCGCGGCGACTTTGAGGACAAATTTTCAAATCTGGATCATTTCCGCATCGGCCAGGGCTTTGTCGGCATGGTCGCCGCCACCGGTAAGATGCTGGTAAGCACGAACTTGCGGGAGGAGATGCGCTATTTACGCCCGGAAGTGCTGGAGGCCGGCTTCCGATCGATCGCCTGCATCCCGATGAGCTCAGGCGGTAAGGTGGTGGGTGTGATGGCCGCGGCAACCCGGCGTGACCGGTTATTGGATGATCGCGAGCTAAACCTGCTGACTGCAATCGGCGCCTGGGCGGGATTGACCATCGAAAACTTCCGTCTGAACCGCCAGTCTCGCCGCCTGGCGGTGCTGGAGGAGCGCGAGCGTATTGGTATGGATCTCCACGATGGGATCATCCAGTCGATTTATGGGGTGGGACTGTCGCTGGATTACGCTCGTATAGCGATCGAGGAGGACCCGGCGCTCACCCGGAGCAAGATTGATGAATCGATCGCTTCACTGAACGCAACGATAAAGGACATCCGCTCCTATATTCTGGATCTACGCCCGCGCCAATTTCATGGTGATGATCTGAAACAAAACCTGCAACGCTTGGTGGACGAATTCCAGGCCAACAGCCCCACGCGAGCCATCCTGGTGGGGCCAGAGGATGGCTTGATGGATTTCCCGGCACCCAACTCCACCGCCCTGTTTCATATTTGCCAGGAGTCGCTGGCTAATATAGCCCGGCATTCCCGGGCGCGGCATGCCGAGGTGCATCTGTGGACGGCGCGCGATCGCGTGTTGTTGGAAATATCCGACGACGGACGAGGCTTCGACCTGTCCAAGACACAGTTGAGCCTGGGCCATGGCCTGTCGAACATGCAGGCTCGGGCGCGCAAAGTTGGCGGCGACGTGGAGATCACCTCCGCCAGCGATGAGGGCACCACCGTGCTGGCCTGGGTGCCGCGGCGCGCGCAGTAGATCCCAATAATGACACTCATTTCGAGCAGGAATAACCCCAAGATCAAGTTTGCGCGCGCCCTTCGCCAAAGGAGCGCGCGGCAGGAAAGCGGCCTTTTTCTGGTCGAGGGGATTCGCCCGGTGGGCGAGGCCATCCAGGCTGGCGCGACGTTCGATGCAATTTTTTATGCTCCCGATTTGCTCACCAGCGAGTTTGCCCTTGATCTCATCCAGACGCAAGCGCAGGCTGGAGTGACCTGCTACCCTACCACGCCCGAGGTCTTTGCAGCTTTGGCGGACAAAGAAAATCCCCAGGGCCTGCTGGCGCTGGTGCGTCAGCAGGCGCGCAGCCTGGCAGAGCTAAACCCACAGAACTTCCCGTGGGGCGTAGCGCTGGTTGAGCCACAAGATCCGGGCAACCTGGGGACGATCCTGCGCACGGTGGACGCAGTTGGCGCAAGTGGTCTTTTTTTACTGGACAGCAGCGTGGACCTTTACCACCCCAACGCGGTGCGCGCCAGTATGGGGGCGCTGTTCTGGCTGCCCGTCGTTTCGGCTCGCTTTGCCGATTTCGTTACCTGGTCTCGGGGGTATGGCTATCGTATCTATGGCGCCTCGGCGCACGCGCCGGCAGATTATCGGGACGTGGCAGCCTACGCCTGGCCGCGTATCCTGCTGTTGGGCAGCGAACGCGAAGGGCTATCTGATCAGCAAATGCAAATTTGTGATGAGACGATCCGCCTGCCGATGCGCGGGCGCTCCACTTCGCTCAACCTGGGTGTGGCGGCCGGTGTGTTGCTCTACGCCATGTTGGAGCGCTGATCCTTCTAACGCAGGTTCTGGTCGAAGAAGTCGGCCACGATCTGGATCAGCTCCTCGAGACCGGGTTGCATCTCGCCGCCTTTTGGTCGCCAGCCATGCCCGGCATTTTTTACTATTATGAATTCAACCGGGACACCCGTCGTCTCAAGCCGATCGCGCAGCAGGAGCGATTGTTCGACGGGAACCACACTGTCTAAGTCACCCTGCAAGATCAGGAATGGCGGGTCATCTGGGGTGATATAGGCTAACGGGCTGTAGCTCTCCAGCACGGGATCGGAATTGTTGGGCACACCGAAGACCTGCTCGCCGACTTTGATGGATGAATTCTTAAACAAGGCGATGATATCCATCGGTCCAAACATATCGATGACCGCCTGGATCTGGCTGGATTGCTCGGGATACATCCCGACATCCCAGCCGAGGCTTGGGTCGGTGACCCCAAGCAACGAGACCAGGTGACCCCCGGCGCTGCCGCCCATCGCTCCGATGTGGTTTGGGTCCAGGTTGTACTGGGTCGCATTGGCGCGCAGGTGACGGATGGCACATTTAACGTCTTCAATTTGGGCGGGAAACTTATATTTGGGCGCCAGGCGATAATCGAGTGAGGCTACCAGGAAACTGCGCTGGGTTAGCTCACCAAAGAAGGTTTTTGCGATCTCGTCATTCCTCGATCCACTCATCCAGCCGCCGCCATGCACATAAACGACTACCGGGGCGGGTCCGGTAGAGGTCTGTGGAAGGTAAATATCCATGACCAGCTTTGTGCCATCCGGCGCCGTGCAATAGGTCAAATTACGGCGGACGGCGCCAGGTTGGGGGATTACCGGGGTCCGAGAGGGGAGGCTTGGAACGGCGCTAATGGTGGTGGGTGTAACTG
>MGNS01000071.1:43480-44693 GCA_001795165.1 Chloroflexi bacterium RBG_16_57_11 | reverse complement strand
CGTGCGGGTTGGAATTAATGGGGTTTCGCTGGGTGGTGGCAGGGTAGGGCTGGCAGCCGGCGGCGGGGCGAAGAGGAAGTCAACGCTGGTTTGCGCCCCGGATTGCAGGGTGACCTCGTCCGGACCGATCAGTCGATAACCACTGCCCTCCGGCGGGTCCATCTTTGCAGTGGCTGGCTGTTCCCAGCCGCCCGGGATCAACGCCCAGGCGTAGCCGGTATTATCCGTGAGGCTGCCAAAGCCCATCACGGAAAAGCGTGCCCCCAGCAGCGGTGGATCATCCGGGTCCAGCAGCCGGTTACCATTGAGATCTACGTATGCCCTGCCGGAGTAGTATGTGTCGGCCAGGACGACCGGCGTTGTAGTTTCTCCTGGTGTGGGAGCCTGGGCCAGTAGCGTGGGGGTCTGCGACTGTCGCAAAGACGGGCTGCACGACAGAGTTGGGATCAAAAATAGCAGGACTAACGAATAAAGATATCGATTCACTTCAGCCATCTTCTTTCCTGCCAAAACCACCGCCTCCAGGTGTTCGGATGCTGATGATGTCTCCAGGGTAGATCTCGAAAGTGCCTTTACCGGGCAATGGTATTTCATCGCCCTGGCGGATGAGCAGGTTTTCACCAGGCTGCCCTGCCTCTCCCCCAAAAAGACCATAGGGTGGGGTGCGCCGCCGGTCACTGAGCAAGGTCAACTGGGCGTTTGTCAAAATAAGTATATCGCGTTGGATGCCATCGCCTCCGTGGAAGAGCCCGCTGCCGCCTGACCCGCCTCGCACCGCATAGCGCAAGACTCGCAACGGGTAAGCATATTCCAGCGCCTCGGCCGGGGTGTTCAGGGTGTTGGTCATGTGTGAGTGCAGGGCAGAGCCCCCGTGTGCATACGGGCGGGCGCCCATCCCACCGCCAATCGTTTCATAATAGGTGAAGGCACGACCACGCTGCCGGTCGAACCCACCGATGGTCAGGTTGTTCATCGTGCCCTGGCTGGCGGCAGGGATGATTTCGGGCGCGGCCTGGGCCAGCGCACCGAGCAGCACATCCACAATGCGCTGTGAGGTCTCCACGTTGCCGCCAGCCACAGGCGCAGGCGGCAGGGCGTTTACCACCGTGCCGGGAGGGGCAATCACCCGGATCGGCGCCAGACACCCGGCGTTGTTGGGCACGTCCAGGCCCAGCAAGCAACGGAAGACGTAATACACCGCCGAGAGGGTAAT
>MGNS01000071.1:39225-43455 GCA_001795165.1 Chloroflexi bacterium RBG_16_57_11 | reverse complement strand
TGTTGCTGGGGAGCCGAGCCGGTGAAATCCACCACCGCCTGTTCGCCTTGAATAGTGATCGTCGCCGTGATGGGCACAGGCATATCGCTCACCCCGTCGTCGTCCAGGGCATCGCTGAAGCTGTAGCTCCCATCGGGCAGGCCGGCGATCAACCGGCGGGTCATGCGCTCGGTATAGGCCAGAAGCTCATCCATATACTCGGATACCTCAGCCGCCCCATATCGCTCCACCATCTCAACCAGCCGCTCGGAGCCGCGCCGGTTGGCGGCAATCTGCGCCCATAGGTCGCCGGAGCGTTCCTGCGGCGTGCGCACGTTGGCCAGGATCAGCTCCAATATCTCCGCCTCAACCTGGCCCCTGCGGACCAGCCTGACCGGCGGGATGATCAGCCCTTCCTGGTAGATCTCACGGGCGACGGGCATCGATCCTGGAGTCATGCCGCCCACATCGGCGTGATGCGCCCGGCTGGCGACATATCCGATGTGTACGGGCGAACCATCGAACGGTTCTTCCGTTTTTTCGAGATGAACTATACGATGCTTCGCCCCTACAAACACGGGCGTGACCAGGGTTATATCCGGTAAATGTGTGCCGCCACGGTAGGGATCGTTCAACAGGACCATGTCACCTGGGACCAGATCGTTAAAAGCGCGCACCGCCGCCTCCACAGAGAGGGGCATCGATCCCAGGTGGACCGGGATATGGGCCGCCTGCGCTACCATGCGACCGGCAGCGTTGAACAGGGCGCAGGAGAAGTCACGACGCTCCTTGATATTCGGCGAGTAGCTGGCTTTGCGTAGCACCACACCCATCTCTTCGGCGATAGCAGCAAACAGGTGCTTGTAGATCTCCAGGTGGATCGGGTCGTAAGGGGCGTCAGGTGTCATGTGTCAGGTGTCAAGGGCTAATTCCTAATTCCCTAAATGCCTACCCTGATTAACAGGTTGCCAAAAGAGTCAACTTCAGCCCGGTCGTGCGGCCCAATCCAGATCGTGGTGTCAGAGCGGACCACCAGGGCCGGGCCGGCGATCCGGTTGCCGGCCTGCAGGGCCTCGCCGCGATACACAGACAGCTCGACGACGTGAGCCTGGTTGGCGCCGGAGGCCAAAAGAACCCGGCGGCGGTCGATCTGAGCCGGGCTTGGATCTTCAAGTCCGAATGGCAGGCGTGGTAGATCGGGTGGCTGTCCCTGCCCGACCGCTCGCAGGCGCAAATTAACGATCTCGATCGCCGTCTCAGGTCGATCATAGCCGTAAGCCTGGCGATGCAGGGCGTGGAAATCCTCGATCAGGCGCTGGCTGAAGGGCACGGTTATTTCGTAGGATTGTCCCAGGTAGCGCAGGTCAGCCCGGCGGTCGATATGGATGCCGCTTTCCTGGACGCCCTCCGCCAGTACTTCCACCCGGCCGCGCTCCGCCAGTGCATCAAGTCTCCTGGCGATCTCGTCCGGCGGGGTATCTCCGGGGAGCATGACGGTCTGTGAATAGTCCTTGACCACATCTGCTGCCAGCATCCCAAAGGCTGACAGCGTGGAGGCCAGCGGCGGGACGAGCACCTGCGGTATGCCTGTCCGGCGGGCCAGGTCGGCGGCGTGCAGCCCGCCGGCGCCCCCGAAGGAGAGCAGGGTAAAACGGCGCGGATCATAGCCGCGTTCGACGGAGATCACCCGCAGGGCGCGCTCCATGTGCGCGTTGACCACTTCCACCACACCCAGCGCGGCTAGTTCTATCCCCAGGCTCAGGCTCCGCCCCAGCCGTTCCAACACCTGAATAGCGCGCCCGGCCTCCAATGGCATTTGACCGCCCAGGAAGTGCTCAGCGAGCAGGCGTCCCAGCACCAGGTTGGCGTCGGTGACGGTGGGCAGCTCGCCGAGGCCGTAACAGGCCGGGCCAGGGTCGGCGCCGGCGCTTTGTGGGCCGACGCGCAACGCTCCGCCGGCGTCGACATAAGCAATCGAGCCACCTCCCGCCCCAATGGTGTGGATATCCAGCAGCGGGAGGCGAATCGGACAACCGCCCACGACGGCCTCGGTGGTGATCTGCGGCGCCTTGTCGATCAGCGAGACATCCGTGGAGGTGCCACCCATATCGAAGGTGATCACCCTCACCCTTGACCTCTCTCCCTGGAAGGGAGAGGTGGAATCCAGCTCAGGCCCATCTCCTTCTCGGGGGGATGGGGAAGCCAGCCTGGCCACGTGCCCTGCACCAACGACCCCGCCCGCCGGGCCGGAGAGGATGCAGCGTACCCCGTCCCGCCGCGCTTCGTCCAGGCTGATATTGCCACCATTGGACTGCATCACGCGCAAAGTGATATTACCTTGCGCCAGAGCCGTATCCAACCGGCCCAGGTAGCGGTCCAGAGCAGGTGAGACATAGGCGTTGACCGCGGTGGTGCTGGCACGCTCATACTCACGGTATTCCGGCAGGATCTCGCTGGAGGGCGAGACGAAGAAACCGGCCTGGCGTAATGCGCGGGCAATGGCTTGCTCGTGCTCCGGGTGGAGAAAAGAAAACAGCAGGCACACTGCCACTGAATCGGCCCCCTGTTGGCGCAGCCGCGGGACGAGCGCCTCGACCTGAGCCGGATCAAGCGCCTGCAGGACCTGCCCTTCGGCGCTGACCCGCTCATCCACTTCTAAACGCAGCTCTTCGGGCACTAGCGAAGGTGGCGGGTCGGCGTTAAAACTGTACAGCTCGGGGCGGTTTTGCCTCCCGATCTGCAACACGTCGCCGAAACCACGCGTGGCGACCAGTGCGGTGCGCGCCCCTTTGCGCTCCAGCAGGGTGTTGGTCGCCACGGTCGAGCCGTGGATGATGCGCACCAGGCCCCTGGGGTTTGGGCGACTCCATCGCCAGGACATCCCAGAGGTCTTCTGAATCTTCTCCAAACCTTGCAGCACCGCCTGCGCCGGGTCGCACGGGGTGGAGAGCAGCTTGAAGGTCTCCAGGCGCCCGGCGACTGGCTCGTAGACGACGAAGTCGGTGAACGTTCCGCCGATGTCGATGCCGATGAGCAAATCTTGACCGGTGGTAATAGTGGAATTGGGTTTCATGACTCCGTTAATTGGCCAACGGGGTTATGGAAGGATGTTTCACTTAATCTTGTCCAAAGTGGGGAGGTTCAAGTTAATTGTTGGCGTAGCCTGGTTAATGCGTCACCAGGGGTTCCAATGCGCAGTCCGGAACGTTGGGAAACCTGGGGATCGTCCAGAAAATGCGTCCGGTTTAGGGTAACCAGAAAATCCACCCTCGCCTGCATGGCAGCAATTAGAATGGGCACGTCAGCAGCATGGCTGATTAAGTCTAAATTTGCCAGCACCGCTTCTGGCGCCGGGTCCCGCAGGATCTGGGCCTTTGAAGCCAGGATGGCCCGGCGCAGATCCTGCAGTGCAGTGGGAGCCTTGCGCGCCATGGCCCGCTCGGTCTCGGCGACCACTTGCTCGGATATGAATAGGCTTATTTGTTCGGCCTCAGTCAGCAACAGCAACACCCGCGCCGCGCCAGTGGTGGAGATGATCCCGGCGAATAAGGCGCTGCTATCCAGGAACAGGCTAGCTCTGGGCATAGCGTTCCTGGTAATAACGCTCGCGCTCCTCATCCAACACTGAAAGCATATCCTCCAGAGAAAGGTCCGCCTGCTTCAGGGTCTCTGCCACCTGGTCTCCCAGGCGATTAACTTGAGTCTGGCGTGAGGTGAGCATGAACGCCCCATCGCCTAGGTCGATCAGGGTAAGCACATCGCCCTTCGCCAGGTTGTACTTGCGGCGCAACTCAATAGGCAACGTCAGAGTGCCTTTATTGCGTATTTGGATGATATTTGACATCTGACCTCCATGCAGAATTCCGGAAATTCCGAAAATCCGCACATTATTATACCACCTTGTTCTATCCGAGTGTAACCTGTTCTACTAATACCTCCCTCTTTCTGTCCTGGCCTCCGGTTTGGCCAGCTCCTCCTGCCTTGCCGGGAAGACCTGCACTGCGCAGGCCTTGAACTCGGGGATCTTGGCCTGGGGGTCGAGGGCGTCGTTGGTCAGCAGGTTGGCGGCGGCCTCGGCAAAATGGAAGGGGATGAAGACTACGCCGGCGCTGGTTTTCTCGCTCACCTGAGCCCGCAATACGATCTCACCGCGGCGGGAGGCCACGCGCACCACCGAGCCATCGGCGATCCCCAGCATCTCGGCGTCGACCGGGTTGAGCTCGGCCAGCGCTTCGGGGAACAGGGCGTCGA
>MGNS01000071.1:37165-39152 GCA_001795165.1 Chloroflexi bacterium RBG_16_57_11 | reverse complement strand
GTATTCGTCGTCGGGCAGCTCGACCACCGGGACGAACTCCAGCGGGAAGAATTTGCCCCGGCCGCGCGGGAAGCTCTCCCCGAAAAGGTAGGGCATGCCAGGGTGCTGCTCGTCCCACACCGGCACCTGCAAACCTACCGGCTCGATTCGCTCGTAGGTGATCCCGGCGTACTCCGGTGAGACGCGGCCCAGCTCAGCCATGATCTGGGATGGGTCGGTGTAATCCCAACCGGCGCTTTTCGGGCGGCCCAGCCGTCGTTCGATGCGTTGCGCCAGGTCGCAAACAATCTGCCAGTCGGGGCGAGCCCGGCCGCGCGGGGGTAATGCCTGGCGCACGCGCTGCACGCGGCGGTCGGTGTTGGTGAAGGTGCCGTCCTTTTCCGCCCAGGAAACGGCGGGCAAGAAGACATCGGCAAAAGCCCCCGACTCGTTGATGAACAGGTCCTGGGCAACGATGAATTCCAGCTGCTGCATGTGGTGGCGGGTCAGGTTCAGGTTGGGCTCGCTCATCATCGGGTTTTCGCCCATGATGTACAGGGCGCGCACACCACCCGGATGGGCATGAGCCAGGATCTCGGTGGTGGTCAGGCCGAGCTGGCGGTTCAGCCCGCCCGGCTCAACGTTCCAGGCTTGCTCCCATTTCTCGGCGTTGCCGGGCTGGTCGACGCGCATGTAGCCGGGGAAGTGGAATGGCATGGCGCCCATGTCCGAGGCGCCCTGCACGTTGTTCTGGCCGCGCAGCGGGTTGAGCCCGGTGCCAGTCCGCCCGATGTGCCCGGTGAGGAAAGCCATGTGGATCAGGGCCAGGGCGCTGGCGGTGCCGTGCGAAAGCTGCGAGATGCCCATGCCCCAGTAGATCGCCCCGCGCTCGGCCTGGGCGTACAGGCGGGCAGCGCGGCGGATCAGCTCGCGGTCCACCCCGGAGATGGACTCGGCGTATTCGGGGGTGAACTTTTCGACCGAGCGGGCAAATTCCTCGAAGCCCTCGGTGCGCCCGGCGATGAATTGCTCGTTGATCAATTCTTCGTGGATGATCACGTGCGCCATGGCGGTGAAGACCGGCACGTTGGTGCCAGGCTTGAGCGGCAGCCACAGCTCGGCAAAGTCGCACAGCTCGATGCGCCGCGGGTCGACTACGATCATTTTGGCGCCGTGTTTTTCAACCGCAGCCTTCATTTGCAGGGCGATGATGGGGTGATTTTCGGTGGTGTTCGAGCCGGTGACGATGAACACGTCATTGAGGATCACCTCGGCCGCGGTGTTGCTCATCGCCGAAGAGCCGATGGCCTGCTGCAGGGCGACGACCGAGCCGGCATGGCACAGCCGGGTGCAATGGTCGACGTTGTTGGTGCGAAACAGGGTGCGGAACATCTTTTGCAACAGGTAGTTGTCCTCGTTGGTGGCTTTGGCGCACAGGTAGGTCGCCAGGGCCTCCGGCCCATCTCGATGATAGATCGCCACCAGCCGGTCGGCGATATAATCCAGGGCCTGATCCCACGAGACTTCGCGCCATTCTTCTCGCTCGAAGGCTTGCGCCCGCGAGCCGGGCTGCTGTGGCGTCTTGCGCATCAGCGGGGCGGTGACCCGCCTGGGATGGTAGATGTAGTCATAGCCGAAGCGGCCTTTGACGCACAGGTTGCCATGGTTGACCACGCTGTCAAAGGGCGCGGTGACTTTGTAGATATAGTCGTCTTTCAGGTGTAGCTCCAGATTGCAACCGACGCCACAGTAAGGGCAGACGGTGGGGATGATACGGTCAGCTTGGATCATTTGGCTTCCTCCAATATCAGCACATCCGATAATAGCACGAGCTTACCTGTGATCACCTGTTCATTCACGGAAATACAGATATAGCGGCAAAGCAAAGGACGGACCTACCAGCAATGTGGCTGGCAAATAGATCCACCAGTTTTTTGCGCCGCGCTGGCGGGAATCAGTATAAGAGAAGATCAGGAATACGATTGCGGTCAAGATGACGTCGACCGCG